>NZ_CAXUEK010000009.1:0-64454 GCF_964250165.1 uncultured Sphingomonas sp.
TGGTGGCGGAGGGCACGTTCCGCCCGCCCTGGTTCCACCGCAACGTGATGAGCGAGGCGATGGGGCTCATCGCGGGCGCGTACGACGCGAAGGCGGAGGGGTTCCGGCCGGGCGGGCTGTCGCTGCACAACCTCATGGCAGGGCACGGGCCGGACCTGGCGAGCTGGCAAGGCGCGTCGGTCGCCGACCTGAAACCGCACAAGATCGAGGGCACGATGGCGTTCATGGTCGAAAGCTGCTGGGCCTATCGCCCGACCCGCTATGCGCTGGAGCACAGCCAGCTCGACTATGACGAGGTGTGGGCGGACTTCCCCAAGGCACAGCTGCCCCGATAAGAACATAGACGTGAGCCTGATCCTGCACGGCTATTGGCGCTCGACCGCCGCCTATCGCGTGCGAATCGCGCTGGCGCTGAAGGGGCTGCGCTACGAACAGGTGAACCACGATTTGCGCACCGGCGCACAGCGGGACGCTGCCTATCTGACGCTCAATCCGCAAGGGCTGGTGCCCGCGTTGGCGCTGGACGAGCAGGTCTTCATGCAGAGCGGCGCGATCATCGAGCTGCTGGATGAACTCCATCCCGTCCCGCCGCTGTTGCCCGCGACGCCCGCGGGCCGCGCAACGGCGCGGGCGATGGCGGCGGTGATCGGGGCGGACATCCATCCGGTCAACAACCTGCGCATCGTGAACGCCCTGCGCGAGGATTTCGGGGCCGACGAGCGCCAGGTGCAGGCATGGATCGCGCGCTGGATCGGCGAGGGCTTCGCCGCGCTGGAGCCGCAGATCGTCGGGCCGTTCGCGCTCGGCGACGCGCCGGGGCTGGTCGACTGCTTCCTCGTCCCGCAGGTCTACCATGCCGAGCGGTTCGGGGTGGACCTGTCGGCCTTTCCCCGGCTGGTCGCGGCGGCCGAGCATGCCCGCGCGCTGGCGGCGTGCCAGGCGGCGCATCCTGCCGCGCAGCCCGACGCCGATCCGGCATGAACGATGCGCGCGTCCAGGCGACGCCCCCGGGCGTGACGCTGGCGGCGCTGGACGCGGTGCCCGACGGGACGGCGCGCAACTTCGTGCTGCAGCTGCGCGCAGGGCGGTTCCATGGCTTCGTGGTGCGGCGGGGCGGGACGGTCAGCGGCTATGTCGATCGCTGCCCGCACGCCGGGATGCCGCTGGCGGAGCGGCTGGACGGCTATCTCACGCCCGACGGCGGCCTGATCCAGTGCAGCTGGCACGGCGCGCTGTTCCGCGTGGCGGACGGGCTGTGCGTCGGCGGCCCGTGTGTCGGGCAGCGGCTGGGCGCCTGGCCGGTGGCGGTGGTCGACGGAATGATCGTGACGGCGTAGGAAGCGCCATGCTCGCGCTGCTGATCCTCGCCCAGGCCCTTGCGCCCACCCCCGCCGCGATGGACGTCGCCAAGACGGTGTGTCCGGCCATGCCCGCCGCGCTGCCCGCCGACTATGCGGGCTGGAGCGTCGCAGCGCCGGTGACGGCCGCGCCCGACGCCAGCCGAGTCGGCGATGCGATGCTCAGGATCGGCCAGGGCGCGCGCGCGACGCTGCAGCCGGCGAGCGCGTTGCGGCTGCCCGTGCCCTCGGCCAGGCCACTCGGCGCGACCGGGCATGGCGGCGTCTTCGCGTTCGAGGCCGCGGCGGCAGGGCGCTATCGCGTCGCGCTCGGCGCGGGCGTGTGGGTGGACGTGGTGGCGAACGGCGCCGCGCTGACCTCCGTCGCGCATGGCCATGGGCCGGATTGCACCCCGGTGCGGAAATACGTCGATTTCGATCTGAAGCCGGGGCGCTACCTGCTGCAGGTGACCGGCGACCCGTCGGTGCTGGCGCTGATGGTGGCGAAGCTCGGCTGACCTAAGCCAGCGGCCGCGTGCGGCCGGCGCCGAGCGCATCGGCGATCGCGTGCATCCGGCCGAGATAGTCGGCGCGGAGCCGGCCGAGCGTCGTCACCGCGGTCGCGTCCGCGGCGACCACGGGAAATCCGGCGGCCTCCAGCCGGGCGACGAGCACCTCGACCGCGGGCTGGTCGAGGGGGTCGACCTGGACTTCATCCAGCTTCAGCAGCTGACAAAGTCGGGCGGCGGTGCGGCTGCCGGTGCGGTGGAGCAGTGCCGCGGTGCCGCGGGCCGGGTGCTCGGTCAGCGCCATCAGCAGCGTCGCGGCGTCCAGCATCGCCTCCAGCGACGCGAGCCAGTCGCTCTCGCTGTCCACCGAATGAAAGTAGATCAGCACCGGCGAGCTGGTGTGGCTGTGGAGCACGCCCGCCGCCCAGTCGCGCCAGGACCGGAAGAACTCGGGCAGTTCGTCCGTCACCTGGAGATGCGCGACCTCCTCCAGCAGCCGCAGACCGGACGGCGGGTTGCCCGCGAGGCTGCCGAGCGTCAGCACGCGCACCTCGCGCTGGTGCAGCGCCTGATGGATCTGGAGGATGTAGCTGATCGTCGCCGAGATCACCGCGAAGCCGGACAGACCGGCCGCCAGGATGAGCCAGCGCGCGGCCCCGTGCGCGTCCACCTCGCTGACGCCGAGCGTCAGCAGCGACGATCCGGCGATGTAGATTGCGTCCGGCGCCGACAGCGCCGGCGAGAACAGGGCGCGCGCGGCGTGGAACAGCAGGCCGTAGCCCGCGAGGAGAAGGAGCATCCAGGCGCCGAACGAGATCACGAACACGCCCGGCGCAAAGGTGTTGGACGGGCGGCTGCCGGGCGCGCGCACGCCGCGGGCGCTCCACCGCGCGAGCGGCATGGTCGCGCGGCGCACGCGCATGCCGACGCGCAGCTGCCCCTCCACCTGACCGGGCACGAGAATGGTCGCGAAGATATCGGCGAGCGTCGCGCCGGTCAGCAGCAGCCCCGCTGCCGCTTCCACAAGGGTCTGGACGATCATGCCCCGCCGGAACGCCCGGACGGGGCGGCGTGTCCGTCAGGCCGGGACGCTGACCTCGCGCGCGTGCTCGGCGATGGCGTCGGTGATGCGACCGATCAGCGCCGCGGGCAGGTCGTGGCCCATGCCGGGGATCTCGATCAGCCTGGCGCCGGGGATGCTCCGGGCGGTGTCGCGGCCGCCCTCGACAGGCACCAGCGGATCGTCGGCGCCGTGAATGACCAGCGTCGGCGCGGTGACGCCGGCGAGGCGCGCGCGGCGGTCTCCGTTCGCCCAGATCGCCGCGAGCTGACGCGCGAAGCCGGGCGGATAATGCATGCGCTGCAGGTCGGCGCGAATGCGGTCGGCGAGGACCTCATCGTCGGCGGGGTAACCGGGGCTGCCGATCACCTTGGCGGATTTCAGGCCGTGCGCGACCAGCGACTCCGTGTCCGTCCCCTGCGGCCGGCTCATCAGCACGTCGTTGGCCTCCTTGGTCGCGCGCGGCAGCGCCGGGTTGCCGGTGGAGGACATGATCGAGGTGAGCGTCAGCACGCGATCGGCATGCTCGGTCGCGACCAGCTGCGCGATCATCCCGCCCATCGAGGCGCCGACGACGTGCGCGCGGCGGACGCCCGCCGCATCGAGCACGGCGACCGCGTCGGCCGCCATGTGCTCCAGCGTATAGGCGGTGTCCGGCTTGACGCCGGCGAGCAGCTGCGCGCCGATCGCGGTGAGGTCCGGCAGGCCGGCGCTGTCGAACTTGGTGGAGAGGCCGACGTCGCGATTGTCGAAGCGGATCGCGCGGAAGCCGTGCCGGACGAGCGCGGCCATGAACTCTTCCGACCAGCGCGTCATCTGCCCGCCCAGGCCCATGATGAGGAGGACGGCAGGATCGGCGGCGTCGCCGCGGTCATCCCACTCGATCTCGACACCGTTCGCGGTGGCCTTGGGCATGGTGCTCTCCTGATGGCTTTGGGTGAGTTTGGCGCGGGCGGCGGGCTCTGTAAATCCTCCCCGGAACGGGGAAGTGGCGCGCGCGCAGCGCGTGACGGAGGGGGCCCGGGTCTGGCGGTGTCCCCTGGTCCGGGGCCCCCGCCACCACCGCCTTCGGCGGCGGTCCCCCTCCCCGTTCCGGAGAGGACTCAGACCCGCTGCGCCCCTGCCTCGCGCACGGCCGCGACCGTGGGCCAGCCATTGACCGCCATCAGCAGGTCCGCCTCGGCCAGGATGCATTTCAGCACGTGCGCGCAGCCGGCGTCGCCGTCGAGCGCGAGGCCATAGGCATAGGGCCGGCCGACGCCCACCGCGCGCGCGCCGAGCGCCAGCGCCTTCACCACGTCCGAGCCCGAGCGCACGCCCGAATCGAACAGCACCGGCGTCGATCCGGCCGCTGCGACCACGCCCGGCAGCAGGTCGATCGCGGCGATGCCGCCGTTCGCCTGGCGGCCGCCATGGTTGGAGCAGTAGATCGCGTCCGCCCCCAGATCGGCCGCGCGGCGCGCGTCGTCGGGGTGGCAGATGCCCTTGAGCGCGATCGGCAGCTTGGTCGCGGACCGGAACCAGGCGATGTCGTCCCAGGTGATCGGGCGCGCGAAGTTCGCGCCCCACAGCCCGATTGCCTCGCGCAGGTTCTCGGCCACCGGCTTGCCCAGCAGCTTCCGGAAGACGGGGTCGGTAAAATAGTTCTGGAGCACAGCCCCGCGCAGCTGCGGAAAGTTGGCGACGTTGAGGTCGCGCGGCCGCCAGCCCGTGACCCAGGTGTCGAGCGTCACCACCAGCGCCTTGTAGCCCGCCGCCTCGGCGCGGCCGATCAGGCTTTCGGCAAGCGCCCCATCCCTGGGCGTGTAGAGCTGGAAAAAGGCGGGCGTGTCGCCGCACTGCGCCTTCACGTCCTCCAGCGGATCGTTGGAGAGGGTGGAGGCGGTGAGCGGCACGCCGGTCATCGCCGAGGCGCGCGCCGCGGCGAGGTCGCCATGCCCGTCCTGCGTGCAGAGGCCGGTGACGCCGATCGGGGCCATGAAGACCGGGCTCGGCAGCGTCAGCCCGAACAGCTCGATCGACAGGTCGCGCGCGCGCGTGTCGACCATCATCCGCGGGATCATGCCCCAGTGGCGGAAGGCGCGGGCGTTCTCGTCCTGCGTCCATTCGTCGCCGCAGCCGCCCTGGACATAGGTGAGCACCTGCGGCGGCATCGCGGCGGTGGCGCGCTCGACGAGGGTGGCGAAGTCGACCGGGAGGCGCGGCTGGACGCCCTGCAGGCCGGCGCCGTAGATCTGGTTCTGGTAATCGCCGTAATGCGGCATGGGCCTGCCCTCTCCTTCGTCATGCCGGGGCTCGTCCCGGCATCCACGCCTGAACCGGGCCAGTCGCTTCGCAATTGCGCATCGGGTTTGCCCGTCGGTGGACCCCGGCACAAGGCCGGGGTGACGACAGGGTCAGAGCTCCCCCAACACCGCAATCAACCGGTCCACCTCGTCGGCGGTCGAATAGTGGCACAGGCCGACGCGGACGAGGCCGCCGGCCGCCTCCAGGCCAAGCCGGCGGATCACCTCGACCGCGTAGAAATGGCCCGACCAGGCGAAGATGTCGCGCGTCGCCAGATGCGCGGCGACCGCGTCGGGATGGTGGCCGGCCAGCGTGAAGGCGAAGGTCGGGACGCGGCCGTCCATCGTCGGCGCGCCGTAGAGCTTCAGCCCGTCGATCCCCGCCAGTCCCGCCAGCAGCCGCTCACCCAGGCCGCGCTCATGGTCGGCGCTGGCGGTCATCGCGGCGAGCAGGCGCGCGCGGCGGCTGTTGGCGTGCGGGTCCGCCTCGCCGCCCAGCCATTCGAGATAGTCGATCGTGCCGAGCACGCCCGCCTGCCCCTCGAACGACGGCGTGCCGGTCTCGAAGCGATGCGCGCCCTCGTCCCCGGCCGGACGGACCTTGTAGGCCTGGATCCGCTCGGCGAGATCGGCGCGCGCCCAGAGCACCCCCTGGTGAGGCCCGAAGAACTTGTAGGGCGAGCAGGCGAGCAGGTCGCAGCCGAGCGCGGCGACGTCGGTGGCGACGTGCGGCACGGACTGGACCGCGTCGACATAGACCAACGCGGGCGAGTGCGCGCGGACCGCCGCCACGACGGCGGGCACGTCATTCAACGTGCCGAGCGCATTCGACGCCGCGCCGACCGCGACGAGCCGGGTGCGGTCGTCGAGCAGGCCGGCAAGCTCGTCATAGCGCAGCCGCCCGGTCGCCGGATCGAAATCGAGCCAGCGCACCGCCATGCCCCGGTCCGCCGCCACCGCGAGCCAGGGTGCGACGTTGGCGTCGTGATCCAGCCGGGTGACGACGAGGTTGTCGCCCTCGCGCCAGTCCCGCGCCAGCGCGCGGCTGACGGCGAAGGTGAGCGACGTCATGTTCGGCCCGAACGCGATCTCGTCCGGGCGGCCGCCGAGCAGGTCCGCCACCGCGGCGTGCGCCTCGCCCGACAGCGCGTCGGTCTCGCGCGAGGTGGCGAAAGCGCCGCCCGAATTGGCGGTGCCGTCGCGCAGGTGCGCCGCCATCCGCTCAATTGCGGGCGCGCAGACCTGTGTCCCGCCGGGCGCATCGAAAAAGGCGCGCCTCGATCTGCTGGGGTCGAGCGCGGGGAAGTGGGCGCGGACGGCGATGATGGGAAAGGTCACGCGCAGCGCTGTTCCCCAGCGCCGCGCCGGGCGCAAGCGACCGCCCCCGAACGGAGGATGGATCACGGCGATCGCCGTCGAAGCGAGCCTTGGGCGCGACGAAGAGTTGCTTGGTGGCGATCGGGGGCCGGCCGCGCGATGGAACGGCACGATGCCCGCGGTCGCCACGCCTCGCCCAGCCGACCTCCCCGCCGCCGTCACGGCGCGGCTGGAGGCGCTGGCGGCGCGTGCGCAGGGGCGCATCGTCTTCACCACCAGCTTCGGGCTGGAGGATCAGATGCTGACGGCGATCGTCGCCGCCACCGCCTTTCCCGCCGCGCTGGTGACGCTCGACACCGGCCGGCTCTTTCCCGAGACGCTGGAATTGTGGGCCGAGACGGAGGCGCGCTACGGCCTGCGCATCCGCGCGATGAACCCCGACACGGGCGCGGTGGAGGCGCTGATCGACGCCGATGGCGTGGCGGGCTTCCGGAAATCGCGCGACGCGCGGCTGCGGTGCTGCCATGTCCGCAAGGTGGAGCCGCTCGGGCGCGCGCTGGCGGGCGCGGGCGGCTGGCTGACCGGCCTGCGCGGCGATCGCGGCACCGGCGCGACGGTCGAACCGCTGGCCTGGGACGACGCGCACGGCCTGTGGAAGGGCGCGCCGCTCGCCGACTGGACGCGCGGGGACGTCGCCGCCTGGTGCGCCGCGAACGCCGTGCCGGTGAACCCGCTCCACGCGCACGGCTTCCCCTCGATCGGCTGCCAGCCCTGCACGCGCGCCATCCTGCCGGGTGAGGACGAGCGCGCCGGGCGCTGGTGGTGGGAGGCGAGCGACACGCGCGAGTGCGGGCTGCACGTCGGCGCGGACGGCCGCCTCCAGCGGGCGGGCCCGCACCCATGAACCATCTCGACCAGCTCGAAGCCGAAGCCATCGCCATCATCCGCGAGGTCACGGCCGAATGCGCGCGGCCCGTGCTGCTCTATTCGGTGGGCAAGGACTCGGCGGTGCTGCTGCACCTCGCGCTCAAGGCGTTCCATCCCGCGCCGCTGCCCTTCCCCTGCCTGCACATCGCCTCGGGCTGGGACTTCGCCGAGCTGCTCGCGCATCGCGACGCCGAAGCGGCGCGGCACGGGTTCGAGCTGATCGTCCATCACGAGGCGGCATCGGCGGCGCGCGGCATCGATCCGTTCGCCACGCCGACGCCCGATTATGTCGAGGCGATGCTGACCGCCGGCCTGCGCAACGCGCTCGACACCGGCAACTGGGACGCGGCGTTCGGCGGGGCGCGGCGCGACGAGGAGAAGGCGCGCGCCAAGGAACGCGTGCTGAGCTTCCGCTCGGCCGATCACCGCTGGGACCCGCGCAACCAGCGGCCCGAGCTGTGGCAGCTGTTCAACACGCGCAAGCGCCGCGGCGAGACGATCCGCGCCTTTCCGCTGTCGAACTGGACCGAGCTCGACGTGTGGCGCTACATCGCCGCCGAGGCGATCCCGCTCGTCCCGCTGTATTTCGCGCGGCCGCGCCCGGTGGTGGAGCGCGACGGGCTGCTGATCGTCGCCGACGACGCGCGCCTGCCGCTGCGCCCCGGCGAGCACGCGGTCGAGCGGGCGGTGCGGTTTCGCACGCTCGGCTGCTGGCCGCTGACCGGCGCGGTGGAGAGCGAGGCCGCGACGCTGGACGAGGTGATCGCCGAGACGGTGGGCGCCACCGCCTCGGAGCGGCAGGGTCGCGCCGTCGACCGGGAGGAGACCGCGAGCATGGAACGCAAGAAGGCGCAGGGCTATTTCTAGATGGCGACGCGGTTGAAGCCCGCCAATGATCCGGCGCCCGCGCCGGCGCCGGCGGACGTGCTGCCGGCGCTGCGCTTCATCGCCTGCGGCTCGGTGGACGACGGCAAGTCGACGCTGCTCGGCCGCCTGCTGCACGACGCCCGGGCGCTGTTCACCGACCAGATGGAGACGCTCGCCGCGGACAGCCGCCGCTTCGGCACCACCGGCGCGGCGCCGGACTTCGCGCTGCTGCTGGACGGGCTGGATGCGGAGCGCGAGCAGGGCATCACCATCGACGTCGCCTATCGTTATTTCGCGACGCCGCGCCGCCGCTTCATCGTCGCCGACACGCCTGGCCACGAGCAATATACCCGCAACATGGTGACGGGCGCGTCGACGGCGGACGCCGCGGTGGTGCTGGTCGACGCGCGCACCGGGCTGCTGCCGCAGACCCGGCGGCACAGCGCGGTGCTGCAGCTGCTCGGGGTTCCCACGGTCGTGCTCGCGGTCAACAAGATGGACCTGGTCGGCCATGACGAGGGCGTGTTCCGCGCGATCGCGGCCGAGTATCGCGCGCTCGCCGCCCGGCTGGGCCTGCCCGAGCCGATCGCGGTGCCTGTCGCTGCGCGCCATGGCGACAACGTGTTCGCCCGAAGCGCGGCGATGGCGTGGCATGAGGGGCCGACGCTGATCGATGCGCTGGAGGCCGCGCCGGCGCTCGACTGGCGCGCCGACCGGCCGTTCGCCATGCCGGTCCAGCTCGTCAGCCGCCCCGATGCCGGATTCCGCGGCCATGCCGGCCGCATCGCCGCGGGCCGCGTCCGGCCGGGCGACCGGCTGCGCGTGCTGCCGGCGGGCACGGAGGCGGTCGTGGCGCGGATCGTGACGCCCGGCGGCGACCGCCGCGAGGCGACCGCGGGCGACTCCGTCATGCTGACGCTGGCCGGCCCGGTCGACTGCGCGCGCGGCGACGTGTTGGTCGCGCCCGACAGCGCCGTCCGGGTGGCAACCGAGGTGCAGGCGACGCTGGCCTGGCTCGATCGCGAGCCGCTCGCGCCCGAGCGGCGCTATCTCGCCAAGCTCGGCACGCGCACGGTGGTCGCACGGGTAAGCGAGATCGCGTCCGTGTTCGATCCGGACACGGGCGACCATCGCCGACCCGTGGGCCCGATCGGCCTGAACGACATCGCGGCCGCACGGCTGCACTGGGACCGGCCGGTCGCGCTCAATCTCTACCGCCGCTCGCGCGTCCTCGGCGCGTTCATCCTGATCGACCCGGTCAGTCATGCCACCGTCGCCGCGGGCATGGTGCGCGAGATCGTGGCGGGGAGCGACGGGCGCGACCGGCACGGCGCGACGATCCGCTGGATCGACGCACCTGCGGCCGAGCGGGACGCGCTGGCGGCGCGGGCAGCGACGCTGTTGCGCGCGCGCGGCCATGCCGTGCGCATCGTCGACGCGGCAGCGATCGCCGAGCTGCGCGCGCTTGCGCCCGCCGCCGCACGGCTGGAGCTCGCCAACGCCGCCGCGCGCCTGCTCCGCGACGCCGGGACGGACGTCGTGCTGGCCTTCGGCGGCGAGGCGGGGCTGACGCCCGCCGGCGACCCGCTCACGTCCGCCGAGATCGACCGGCCGGATCCCGACTGGGTGATCTGAGGCCAGCCGGCTGCCGCTCGATCCGTCAGTCCCGCCTGCGCGGGAAAGACGATGGGCTTCAGAACGACCGCGAGATGGTTCCCCCGAATGTCCGCGGATCGCCCGGCTGGCCGACGATCAAGCCGGTGCTTCCCGACTGCGTCGCGAGCACTTCGAAATAGTTGCGGTCGAAGGCGTTCCGTACCCAGGCGAAGACGTTGAGATCGCGCGCCGTCTTGAAGCCGATCCTGAAGTTGCTGAGCGCATAGCCGCCGATGAACGTATAGGCGGACGCCGACGGATTGGACGAGAAGCGCGAGCGATAGCTGCCGTCATAGCCGAGGTAGAACTGCCCGTCCGCGCCCCCGACGCGCGCGGGCAGATCATATTCGACGCCGAAGGAGGCCGCCCATTTCGACACGCCCGGCAATAGCTGGCCGGAAATGTCGCAGTTCGCGGGGCTGTACGCGACCGGCAACGCCGCCGTGCCGCCCGGCTGGCCGGCTGGCGTCGCCGGGTGCGTCGCATCGGCGGTGGTGCCGCCGGACAGCTCGGGGGGGCACGGCGCATCGGTGAAGCGGACATATTTGGCGTCCGTATAGGCGCCGTTCGCATACAGGTTCAGCCGGGCGCTCGGCCGGAAGGCGCTGTCCGCCTCGATCCCGCGGGTGCGGACCTGCCCGGCATTGGCCAGATAGCCGCGCAGCACGGCATACTGGCTGTTGTTCACCGTCGCCTGGTAATCGAAGATATCGGTCCAGAACGCGGCCAGGTTCACCGTCGCGCGGCGATCGGCGAACTGCGTCTTGAGCCCGAGTTCATAGTGATTGACCTTCTCGGGCTTCACCGTTGCCGAGGCGAGGATCGGGTTGTTGGCGGCGTCGAGCGGCAAGCCCGACAGGTTGACGCCCGCGGACTTGTAGCTGCGCGCGAAGGTCGCATAGGCATTGATGTCGGGGGTTACCGCCCAGGCGGCGGTGATGTCACCCGACACATTCCACTTCTTGAGGCGCGGGTCATAGCTCTGCGGCGTAAGCGTCGCGCATTGATCTCGCGGGATGGCCGCGGTCGGCGCCGGCGAGCAGGAGAGCACGGCGCCCGTCCCCGTCGTGATCACCGCCAGATAGGCGGCGTTCTTCTCGTCGTAATTGACCCGGACGCCCGGCGCGATCGAGACGGCGTCAGTCAGATGCCAGGTCAGCTTGCCGAATGCGGCGGCGCTGGTGTTGCCGAGATGGCTGGTGACGGTCTGGGTCAGCCCGTTCAGCACCGCCGGATTGTTGGCGTCGGCCGAAGTAGGATTGAGCGTATACCGGCTGGCGGCCGCGCCCTGCACCTGCAGGCCCTGCACGTCCACGGTCTGGTAGAAATAGAACAGCCCGGCCAGGTAATCGACCTTGCGATCGCCGTTCGAGCCGATCCGCACTTCCTGGCTGACCTGCTGCTGCTGCGAGGTGTTGGCCGACACGGTGGTGACCGGCAGCCCGATATAGTCGCGGTCGCTGTTCGGCACCCAGTCCCAGAAGCGCCAGGCCGTGATCGACGTCAGCGTCGCGCCGCCCAGGTCCAGATTGGCGAGCAGCGAGGCGCCGCCGAGCGACTGCTTGGCGCGCGGCACGGTATCAAGATCGGTCAGCCGGTCGAACGGATCGGTCGAGGGCACCTGATAGCCGAACGCGGCGGCCAGCGCGGCATATTGGCGCGACAGCGGCCGCTGCGTGGCGCCGGTGCGCACATAATATTGAACGCAGCAATTCGGGTCCTGGTGATTATAGTCGCCGGACAAGGTGAGATCGAGCGTCGGCGTGGCGCGCCAGAGCAGCTGACCGCGGAATCCCTGATTGTCCTGGCTGTTCTGATCCTGGGCGACCCGCGTGTTGTAGATCGTGCCGCGCCGCGTGGTGATCGAGGTCGACAGCCGGATCGCGAGCTTGTCGTCGACCAGCGGGCCAGAGACCGACGCCTTGCCC
This sequence comes from uncultured Sphingomonas sp., assembly GCF_964250165.1. Classification (GTDB taxonomy): domain Bacteria; phylum Pseudomonadota; class Alphaproteobacteria; order Sphingomonadales; family Sphingomonadaceae; genus Sphingomonas. The sequence continues at coordinate 11,887 of NZ_CAXUEK010000009.1, forward strand.
TGGAAGAAATCGTAATTGCCCCCGGTCAGCTCGACGCGCGCCTCCGGCGTGAAGCTGGGCGCGCGCGTGTAGACGTTGATCGCGCCGGCGGTGGTGTTCTTGCCGTAGAGCGTGCCCTGGGGCCCGCGCAGCACCTCGATGCGGTCGGTGTCGGTGAAGTCGAAGGTCGCGGACGCGATGCGGCTGTAATAGACCTGGTCGACATAGATGCCGACGCCCTGCTCGATGCCGTCGTTGGTGAGGCCGAACGGCGCGCCGAGGCCGCGGATGTTCGCCGCCGAGTTGCGCGGGTTGGTGGAATAGAATTGCAGCGTCGGCTGTAGCTGCGTCAGCCGGTTGACATTGTAGGTGCCCGTCTCCGCCAGCGCGGTCCCGCCGATGACCGAGATCGCGATCGGCACGCGCTGCGCGCTTTCCGAGCGCCGGCGCGCGGTCACCAGGACATCGCCGCCGACCGGGGCGGGGCCGAGCCGGCCTTCGTCCGCCGCCGCGGCGGGCGGGGTCTGCGGGCCGGCGGTCTGGCCCGGCGGCGTGGCCCCGGCGGCGATTTGCGCGGCCAGTAGCCAGGCGAGCGTGATGGTCATGCGTGTCTCCCGAGTTGCGCGCAACGTCCATCAAATCGGGGGAGATACAATTCGGCTCGTGATTGTCCCGAAACAAGCCGGGCTATCGACCGCGCCGCCGACGCATGATTGATGTCGCGCGACCGATTGGCCAAAGGAGCGGCGCGGCGGGGACGAACGGAAGATGATCGAGATAGCGCTGTACGTCACGATCCTGGGCTCCCTCGTCCTGCTCACCTGGCTCGCGCTGAAGGCCTGGCCCGCGCTGGAGCGGGCGGTGCTCGGCGGCGAGACCAACCGGAAGCATGCGCTGGACGGCGCGTGCGGCATCCTCGCCTGCTCGGTGATGATCCATCACCTGCTGCTCCGCCACCTGATGGAGCTGCCGTTGAAGGACGATGGTCCGCTGCGGGCCCACCCGTTCGTCAACCAGCTCGGATCGGCGTCGGTCGCGCTGTTCTTCATGATCTCCGCCTATCTGTTCGGCGGGCGGCTGTTCGCCAGTCGGGGCCGGCTCGACGTGGCGTCCTTCGCGGTCGGCCGCGTCATGCGGATCGTGCCGCTCTACCTGTTCGTCGTGGCGCTCGTCGCCTGCCTGTGCCTGGCCCTGCAGGGCTTCGCCCTCACCGAGCCGCCGATCGCGTTGGCCAAGGAAGTCGGCTGCAACCTGCTGTTCAATTTCACGCCGATCTGCCCCGTGAACGGCGTCGCCGGCGCGCGGGAGATGCTCGGTCCCGTCTGGACGCTGCGCTACGAATGGATCCTCTACGCCGAGATCCCGCTGATGGCGCTGCTGTACCGGCGGCTGCGATGGTCGGTCGTGCTGTACGTGCCGCTGCTCGCCTCCGTGCAGCTGCTCCACGACGGCCGCTTCTATTTCTTCGTCGCGGGGCTCGCCTGCGCGCAGCTCGCCGCCCTCCCCAGCGTCCGGCTGTCGCGCCTGTGGCCCCTGGCCGGCGCCGCATCGCTGGCGATCCTGCTTGCCCGTTACTATCAATCCGTCTCGTGGAAGCAGGCGCTGCTGCTCATCCCCACGCTGGTCGCCATCCTGCAGGGACGGCGCTGGTTCGCGCTGCTCGGGGTGCGGCCGCTGCGGTATCTGGGAGAGATCAGTTTCAGCATCTACTTGCTGCACATGCCGGTGATCGTCGCGTTCACGGCGTTGACGGGAACCCGCTGGCGCATGATCGGGCCGGCGCGGATGGCGGCCGACGGCCTCATCATCGGCCTGCTCGTCCTGGTGATCGGCTCGATGACGTTCCTGACGATCGAAAAGCCGCTCATGCTTGTCAGATGGCGCCGCAAGGTGGTCACCAGGGGGAACGGAACGGGCGCGCCTGCACCCCTCTGAACGGCCGCGGCCGCGCTGCTGCAGGCCAGCAATCCGATCGCCGCCATGGGACCGGTCGGTTGCCGCTGACCGGCCGTTGCGCGGCGCGAGGCGTACGATAGGCTGGCGGGCATGAGCGCCCCTTCCCCCGCCGCGCGCGCCGCGCGGATGTTCCGGCTGTCGATCGGCACCTACCTCTCCGGCGGCTTCATCGTGTCGCTCATCAGCCTGCTGGTGCCGCGGCTGAAGCTGCTGATGGGGCTCGACTATTTCCGCGCGTCGCTGGTGCAGCTCGCCTTCCACTCCAGCTACCTGCTGTTCGCGCTGCCGATCACCGCGCTGCTCGTGCGGATCGGCTATATGCGCGGCATGGCGGCCGGGCTGGCGGTGATGGCGCTGGGCTGCGCGGGCTTCGTCGCGGCGGCGGGGGCGGCGAGCTACGGCGCGGTGCTGCTGGCCCTGCTGGCGCTGGCGGGGGGCATCACCTTCCTCCAGATCGCCGGCAACATCGTCGTCGCGGTGGTGGAGCCGGAGGCACGGGTGATCTCGCGGATGACGCTGCTGCAGGGCTTCAACTCGTTGGGCACGGTGCTGGCGCCACTGATCGGCGCGTCGTTCCTGCTGACCGAGAACAGCGCGGCCGGGACCGAGCGCGCCTGGGCGACGCTGGCGCTGCCGTTCGTCGCGTCGACGCTGGTGCTGCTCGCGCTGGCGGTCGCCTTCTGGCGCGCGCGCGACCTGCTCGCGGGGCTGCCCGCGCCGCGGCGGATGCCGCTCGCGGGGCTCGGGCGCGTGCTCGCCGATCGGCGGCTGCTCGCCGGCACGGCGGCGATGTTCGCCTATGTCGGTGCGGAGGTAACGATCGGCACGCTGCTGACCAACTATCTCGTCCAGCCCGCGATCCTGGGTGTCAGCCCGGCGGCGGCGGGGCGGCTGGTGAGCCTCTATTGGGCGGGCGCGATGGCGGGGCGGTTCCTGGGCGCACTGGTGCTGGTGCGCTGGCCGCCGCCGCGGGTGCTGGCGGGCGTCGCGGCCGGCGCGGTCGCGCTGGTGGCGCTGGCGATAGCGGCGACGGGGCCGCTCGGCGCGGCGGCGCTGATCGCGGTCGGGCTGATGAACGCGATCATGTATCCGACGCTGTTCGCGCTGTCGCTGCCCGACGACGAGGGCGCCGCGCCCTATGCCGCGATGGCCCTGTGCATGGCGGTGGTGGGCGGGGCGGTGGTGCCCGTGCTGACCGGCGCGCTTGCCGACGCCTATGGGCTGGCCGCGTCCCTCGCGCTGCCGGCGCTCTGCTATCTGGGGATCGCCGCGTTCGCGCTCGCCTGCGCCGGCGCCTGGGCGCGGCCCCGGCTGGCGCTGGCGTGACGCCGATCACGCCGGTGATCCACCCGTCCATCCGGTCCTGGCCTGCCCGGGTCTCAGATCGGGGCCGATCCGGGCCGAGCCTCGTGGCGGGCGTGATGCCGGTTTGACACCGCCGACGGCGCCATGCTTCTCTGACCTGGCCGGCCGAGACACGCGGGGCCGGTCACCGGAGGGGATCACGCATGGCCGTCAGCGTCACCACGACCAGCTCCAGCGATCCGGTGGCCCCGTCCGGCGGCGGCGCCGGGGTCGACGCGCCGGAGTTGCGCCTGTTCGTGTTCGCGCTTTTCTTCATCTTTGGCGGCATCACGAGCCTGAACGACGTCATCATCCCCAAGCTGAAGGACCTGTTCACGCTCAACTACACGCAGGCGATGCTGATCCAGTTCTGCTTCTTCACCGCCTATGCCGTGATCGGCATCCCGGGCGCGGCGCTGGTGAAGCGGACCGGCTACATGCGCGGCGCGGCGGCGGGGCTGCTGACGATGATGGCCGGCTGCCTCCTGTTCATCCCCGCCTCGCGCACGGGGATCTACGGCCTGTTCCTGTTCGCGCTGTTCGTGCTCGCGACGGGCGTGGTGCTGGTGCAGATCGTCGCCAACCCGCTCATCAGCCTGCTCGGGCCGCCGCAGACCGCGCCCAGCCGCCTCACCTTCGCGCAGGCGTTCAATTCGGTCGGCACGACGATCTTTCCGTTCGTCGGCTCGATCCTGATCCTGGCACCGCTCGCCGCCACCGCCGGGACCACGCCCCAATCCTTCTGGGACGTCACGCGCGTCGTCGATCCCGCCTGCCAGGGCGGCGGCGAGGCCGCGGCCGCCGCCGCCGCGCCGACCGCCGCCTTCCGCATCGCCGAGACGCAGGTGGTCGCCCATGCCTATCTGGGCCTTGCCATCGCGCTGGCGGCGATCGCCGGCGTGGTGTGGCTGTTCCGCAACCGGTTGCAGGGCGAGCGGCACGAGGCGTCCAGCCTGTCCGCCAGCATCGCGCTGCTTCGCCGGCCGCGCTTCGCGTTCGGGGCGCTGTGCATCTTCCTCTATGTCGGCGCCGAGGTCTCGATCGGGTCGACGCTCGTCAACTATCTCAAGTCCGGCCATGCCTTGTGCCTGACCGGGCAATCGGCGGGCAAGCAGCTGCTGTTCTACTGGGGCGGCGCCATGGTCGGCCGGTTCATCGGCTCGGCGGTGCTGCGCGCGGTCAGCCCCGGCAAGGTGCTGGCCGGGGTCGCGGTCGGCGCGATCGCGCTGATCCTCCTCTCCATCAATACCGGCGGCGCGACCGCGGCCGACACGCTGCTGGCGGTCGGGCTGATGAACTCGATCATGTTCCCGACCATCTTCGCGCTGGCCAGCGAGGGGCTGGGCGCGCGCGCGGCGGACGGATCGGGGATCATCAACGTCGCGATCTTCGGCGGCGCGGTGATCCCGCTGGTGACGGGCGCGCTCGCCGATGCGACGGGCCTGACGTCGGCGCTGCTGCTGCCGGCCGCCTGCTACGCGGTGATCGCCGGCTTCGGCCTCTATGCGCGGCGGCCCTATGCGGGGCCGGCGCCGGCCTGAACGGCCGGTCGTCAGCCCGGCCGCACCTGCCCGTCGCCGCGCACCACCGTCTTGTAGGTGGTGAGCGCGTCCAGCCCCACCGGCCCGCGCGCATGGAGCCGGCCGGTGGCGATGCCGATCTCCGCGCCGAAACCGAACTCGCCGCCGTCGGCGAACTGGGTGGAGGCGTTGTGGAGCACGATCGCGCTGTCCACCTCCGCCAGGAAGCGCGCCGCCGCCGCGCTGTCCTCGGCGACGATCGCGTCGGTATGGTGCGAGCCATGGCGCTCGACATGCGCGATCGCGCCCGCCACGCCGTCGACGGTCGCGACCGACAGGATCGCGTCGAGATATTCGGTCGACCAGTCTGCCGCCGCGGCCGTACGCAGCCGCGGGTCGAGCCCGAGCAGATCGGGCGTGACGCGAAGCTCGCAGCCGGCGGCGAGCAGGTCGGCGAGCAGCGCCGCCGTCAGCGCGGGCGGCGTGGCGGCGTCGATCAGCAGCGTCTCGGCCGCGCCGCACACGCCGGTGCGGCGCAGCTTGGCATTGAGCGCGATCGCGCGCGCCTTGGCGGGATCGGCGGAGCGATCGACATAGACGTGGCACAGCCCCTCCAGGTGGGCGAGCACGGGGACGCGCGCATCGGCCTCGACGCGCGCGACCAGCGCCTTGCCGCCGCGCGGGACGATGACGTCGATCAGGCCGCGCGCGGCGAGCATCGCGCCGACGGCGGCGCGGTCCGCGGTAGGGACGAGCTGCACGGCCGCCTCGGGCAGCCCGGCGGCGGCAAGGCCGTGCGCGAAGGCGGCATGGATGGCGCGGTTGCTCGCGGTCGCCTCGGAGCCGCCGCGCAGGATCGCGGCGCTGCCCGCCATCACGCACAGCGCGGCGGCGTCGGCGGTGACGTTGGGGCGGCTTTCGTAGATGATGCCGATGACGCCGAGCGGCACGCGCACCTGCGCGAAGCGCAAGCCGTTGGGGCGCGTCCAGGCGGCGATCTCCCGCCCGACCGGGTCGGGCAAGGCGGCGACCGTCTCCAGCCCGGCGGCCATCGCCGCCACCCGGCCAGGATCGAGGCGCAGCCGGTCGAGCATCGCCGCCCCTAGCCCCGCCGCGCCGGCGCGTCCCATGTCGGCGAGGTTGGCGGCGAGGATCGCGTCGGCCTCCTCGCGCAGGGCGGCGGCGGCGCGGCGGAGCGCGTCCGCCTTCTGCACGGTCGGCGCATGGGCGAGCGCGCGCGCGGCGGCGCGCGCCGCCTCGCCCATCGCCCCGATCAGCGCCGCGGCGTCGCTCACAGCAGCACCAGCTGGTCGCGGTGGATCAGCGCCGAACGCGGCGGGTAGCCGAGCAGCGCCGCCTGCGCCTCATGGCGATGACCGGCGATCCGGCTCGCCTCGGCCACGTCATAGGCGGCGATGCCGCGCGCCACCGCGCCGCCGGGGCCGAGCACCTCGACCACGTCACCGCGGGCGAAGCCGCCTTCGACCGCGGTGACGCCGGCGGCGAGCAGGCTGCCGCCCTTCGCCAGCGCCGTCGCCGCGCCGGCGTCGACCGTCACCCGCCCGCGCGCCGTGCGCCGGCTGGCGAGCCATGCCTTGCGGCGCGAAACGCCGGCGGCGGCGGGGAACAGCGTGCCGCGCCCGGTCGCCGCGAAGCGGTGCAGCGGGTGATCCTCGCGGCCCGAGGCGATGGCGAGGTCGACGCCCGCGCGCGCCGCCAGCCGCGCCGCTTCCAGCTTGGCCGCCATCCCGCCGGTGCCGAGCGTGGAGGCAGCCCCGGCCAGGCGCTCGACGGCGGCGTCGACCACGGGCACGATCTCGATCAGCGCCGCCGCCGGATCGCGCGCCGGATCGGCGGTGTGGAGCCCGTCCACGTCGGAGAGCAGGATGACGCCTGCCGCGCCCGCCGCCTGCGCGACGCGGGCGGCAAGCCGGTCATTGTCGCCGAAGCGGATCTCGGCCGTCGCGACGCTGTCATTCTCGTTGAGCACCGGCACCGCCCCCAGCCCGAGCAGCCGATCGAGCGTGGCGGCGGCATTGAGATAGCGGCGTCGGTCCTCCAGATCGTCCAGCGTCAGCAGCATCTGCGCGGCGGTGAGCCCCCGCGCGGCGAGCAGCGCGGCCCAGAGCCCGGCGAGCGCGATCTGGCCGCAGGCGGCGGCGGCCTGCGAGTCCTCCAGGCTGGCGCGGCCGCCGCGCGGCAGGTTCAGGGTCCTGGCGCCGAGCGCGATCGCGCCCGAGGAAACGAGCACCACCGCCTGGCCGGCCGCGCGCCGCTCGGCCACGTCGTCGACCAGCGTCGCCAGCCAGTCGCGCCGCGGCGCGCCGTCGGGGCCGATCAGCAGCGACGAGCCGATCTTGACCACCAGCCGCGGGCAGCGCGCGGGGGCGAAGCGGTCGGCGATGGTCACGCGAGCGCTCCCGCTTCCTGCACCCGCCCGTCATCCCCGCGCAGGCGGGGACCCATTCTCGCCGCGCCAGGAGCTGCGCCGCCGACCAGCACAGATGGATTCCCGCGTTCGCGGGAATGACGGGGGTGTTGGGCGCATTCAGCAACCCCGAGTAACTTCATCGCGACGCCGGCTACGCCGCCCAGGGCTGCGGCCGGCGCGCCTCATAGGCGTCGATCGCAGCGGCATGGGTCAGCGTGAGGCCGATATCGTCCAGCCCCTCCAGCAGCATCCGCCGACGCAACGGATCGAGGGTGAAGGCGATCGCCTCGCCGTCCGGCCGCACCACCACCTGCCGCTCCAGATCGACCTCGATCATCGCGTTCGGCCCGCGCCGCGCGTCCTCCATCAGCGCCTCGCACGCCGCGCGCGGCAGGACGATCGGCAGCAGGCCGTTCTTGAGCGCGTTGTTGGCGAAGATGTCGCCGAAGCTCGGCGCGATCACGCAGGCGATGCCGTGATCGAGCAGCGCCCAGGAGGCGTGCTCGCGCGACGAGCCGCAGCCGAAATTGTCGCCCGCCACCAGGATCTTCGCCCCCGCATAGCGCGGCTGGTCCAGCACGAACCCGGAATCGCGGCGCAGGTCCGCGAACAGGTGGCGGCCGAGGCCGGTGCGCTCGATCGTCTTGAGGAAGCGCGCCGGGATGATCTGGTCGGTGTCGACGTTCGCCTGGCCCAGCGGCGCGGCGGCGGCGGTCAGCCGCGTGAAGGGCGTCATGCGACCGGCTCCAGCGCGGCGGGATCGACGAAGCGGCCGGCGATCGCGGCCGCCGCGGCGAGCGCGGGCGAGACGAGGTGGGTGCGCCCCCCCGGTCCCTGCCGGCCCTCGAAGTTGCGGTTGGAGGTGGACGCGCAGCGCCGGCCCGCGCCGAGCTTGTCCGGATTCATGCCCAGGCACATCGAGCAGCCCGCCTCGCGCCATTCGAACCCGGCGTCGATCAGGATGCGGGCGAGCCCCTCCTCCTCCGCCTGGCGCTTGACCAGCCCCGAGCCGGGCACCACCAGCGCGCGCATGCCCGGCGCGACGTGGCGGCCGCGCGCGACGCGGGCGGCCTCGCGCAGGTCCTCGATGCGCCCGTTGGTGCAGCTGCCGATGAACACGGTGTCCACCCTTGCCTCGGCGAGCGACTGGCCGGGCTGGAGGCCCATGTAATCGAGTTGCCGCTGCACCTGCGCCGGATCGGCGGCGTCGGCCGGATCGGGCGCGCGGCCGTCGACCGGCACCGCCGTCTCGGGGCTGGTGCCCCAGGTCACCATCGGGCGCACGGTGGCGGCGTCGATCGCGATCTCCGCGTCGAAGTGCGCGTCGGCATCGCTCGGCAGGGTGCGCCACCACGCCACCGCCGCGTCCCAATCGGCGCCGGCGGGCGCGAAGGGGCGGCCCTTCACATAGGCGAAGGTCGTGTCGTCGGGGGCGACCAGCCCGGCACGCGCGCCCGCCTCGATGGCGAGGTTGCACAGCGTCATCCGCCCGGCCATGTCGAGCGCCCGCACCGCCTCGCCGGCGAACTCGATCGCGTGGCCGGTGCCACCGGCGGTGCCGATGGTGGCGATGACCGCCAGCGCCAGGTCCTTGGCCGATACGCCCTCGCGCAAGCGGCCGTGCGCGGTGATCCGCATCGTCCTGGCGCGGCGCTGGAGCAGCGTCTGGGTGGCGAGCACATGCTCGACCTCCGACGTGCCGATCCCGAAGGCGAGCGCGCCGAACGCGCCATGCGTCGAGGTGTGGCTGTCGCCGCAGACGATCGTCAGCCCGGGCTGGCTCAGTCCCTGCTCGGGGCCGATGATGTGGACGATGCCCTGCCGCGCGTCGTCGAGCGGGAAATAGGGCACGCCGAACTCGGCGACGTTGCGCTCCAAGGTCGCGAGCTGGAGCGCGCTCTCCGGCTCGCTCACCGGCGTGGCCCGATCGGTGGTGGGGACGTTGTGGTCGGCGACCGCGGTGGTCAGGTCGGGGCGGCGGACGCGCCGCCCGGCGGCGCGTAGCCCCTCGAACGCCTGCGGGCTCGTCACCTCGTGCACCAGGTGCCGGTCGATATAGAGCAGCGCCGTGCCGTCGGGCAGCGTGTCGACCACATGCGCGTCGAACAGCTTGTCGTAGAGGGTGCGGGCCATCGCGCTCACCCCTGCGCCGCGACGACGGGCGCGATGCGGCGCTCGCGCTTGTGGAGCAGCTTGTTGAGCGCGTGGATATAGGCGCGCACGCCCGAGATGACGGTGTCGACGTCGGACCCCTGGCCGTCCACCGACAGCCCGTCCTCCTCCAGCCGCACGGTGGTGCGCGCCTGCGCGTCCGAGCCGCCGGTGATCGCGCCGACCGCGTAGAGCGTCAGTTCGGCGGTGTGCGGCAGCACCGCGCGCACGGCGTTGAAGCCGGCGTCGACCGGTCCGTCGCCCGCCGCCTCGGCGACATGGCGCTCGCCGTCCACCATCACCTCGACGGTCGCGCGCGCGCCGCCCTTGCTCGACGACGACAGGCTGATCTCGACGAGGCGGATGCGCGCGTGATCGCGCACCAGCTCCTCGTCGATCAGCGCCACCAGGTCCTCCTCGAACACCGTCTTCTTGCGGTCGGCGAGCTCCTTGAAGCGGCGGAACGCGTCCTGCAGCCGGTTGTCGCCGATGTCGGGATAGCCGAGCTCGGCCAGCTTGGCGCGGAACGCGGCGCGGCCCGAATGCTTGCCCAGCACCAGGCTGGAGCGTTTCCAGCCGACGCTCTCGGGCGTCATGATCTCGTAGGAGCCGGCGTTCTTGAGCATGCCGTCCTGGTGGATGCCGCTCTCGTGCGCGAAGGCGTTGCGGCCGACGATCGCCTTGTTGGGCTGGACATCGAAGCCGGTGACGGTGGCGAGCAGGCGCGAGGTAGCGAGCAGGCGCGTGGTGTCGACGCCCGTCTCATAGGGGTTGGCGTCGGGGCGGGTGCGGATCGCCATCACCACCTCCTCCAGCGCGGCGTTGCCCGCGCGCTCGCCGATCCCGTTGATCGTGCATTCCACCTGCCGCGCGCCCACCGACAGCGCCGCCAGCGCGTTGGCGACCGCCAGGCCCAGATCATTGTGGTTGTGGGTCGACAGGATCACGCCGTCCGCGCCGGACACGGCCGCGCGGATGTCGGCGAACATCGCGGCCATGTCGGCGGGGGTCGCATAGCCGACCGTGTCGGGCAGGTTGATCGTGGTCGCGCCGGCCCGGATCGCGCGATCGACCGCACGGCGCAGGAAGTCGCGCTCGGTCCGCGTCGCGTCCTCCGCGGACCATTCGACGTCCTCGACCAGGTCGCGCGCCTGCGTGACGGACGCGGTGATCGCGTCGAGCACGTCGTCTGGCGCCATCCTGAGCTTGTGCTTCATGTGCAGCGGGCTGGTGGAGAGGAAGGTATGGATGCGCCGCCGCTCGGCCGGGCGGACCGCCTGGCCGGCGCGGGCGATGTCGGCACGCGCGGCGCGGGCGAGGCCGCAGATCACCGGCCCCTCGATCTCCCGCGCGATCGCCTCGACGGCGGCATAGTCGTCGGGCGAGGCGATCGGGAACCCCGCCTCGATCACGTCGACCCCGAGCGCGGCGAGCGCGTGCGCCATGCGCAGCTTCTCGGCGGTGGTCATGGAAAAGCCGGGCGACTGCTCGCCGTCGCGCAGGGTGGTATCGAAGACGATCACGCGATCGTCGGCGAGGCTACCGAAACTGGGGTGGTGGAAGGTCATCGCTGGCTCGTGCTGCTGGAGGGTCCGGGCGGGCTCCCCTGAGCGCCGCCTGCCCCTCGCACGGGCATCGACGCGCTCAGGGGCGGCGAAGTCGAAGCAGGGCCGGGAGCATCCTCATCGCCGACAGCATAGCGGGCCGGTGGTCAAGCACAACCTCCTTTCTGCTCGCCATCGCGCCGCGTAACAATGTTGCTGATAGCGGCGGGTCGTCTGCAGGGTTGTTTCCCCGACCCTTGCGGCATTACATGCGCGCCATGCCTGTCCTCCGCTCCCGCACCACCACTCATGGCCGCAACATGGCGGGCGCGCGCGGGCTGTGGCGCGCGACGGGGATGAAGGACGAGGATTTCGGCAAGCCGATCGTCGCCGTGTGCAACAGCTTCACCCAGTTCGTGCCGGGCCATGTCCACCTGAAGGACCTGGGCCAGCTGGTCGCGCGCGAGATCGAGACGGCCGGCGGCGTCGCCAAGGAGTTCAACACCATCGCGGTCGATGACGGCATCGCGATGGGGCATGGGGGCATGCTCTATTCGCTGCCCAGCCGCGAGCTGATCGCCGACAGCGTCGAATACATGGCCAACGCCCATTGCGCCGACGCGCTGGTGTGCATCTCCAACTGCGACAAGATCACGCCGGGCATGCTGATGGCGGCGCTCAGGCTCAACATCCCCGCCGTGTTCGTGTCGGGCGGGCCGATGGAGGCGGGCAAGGTCAAGATCGACGGGATCACGCGCGCGCTCGACCTGGTCGACGCGATGGTGGCGGCCGCCGACGATCGCGTGCCCGAACCGGAGCTGGCGGTGATCGAGCGCTCGGCCTGCCCGACCTGCGGCTCCTGCTCGGGCATGTTCACCGCCAATTCGATGAACTGCCTGACCGAGGCGCTGGGGCTGTCGCTGCCCGGCAACGGCTCGACGCTGGCGACGCATGCCGACCGCGAGCGGCTGTTCCGCGAGGCGGGGCGGCTGGTCGTCGACCTGTGCGAGCGCTGGTACCAGCGCGACGACGCCACCGCCCTGCCCCGCGGCGTCGCCACCAAGGCGGCGTTCGAGAATGCGATGACGCTGGACATCGCGATGGGCGGCTCGACCAACACCGTGCTCCACCTGCTCGCCGCCGCGCACGAGGCGGAGGTGGACTTCACGATGCACGACATCGACCGGCTGAGCCGCCGCGTGCCCGTGCTGTGCAAGGTCGCGCCCGCCAAGGCCGATGTCCACATGGAGGACGTCCACCGCGCCGGCGGGGTGATGGCGATCCTGGGCGAGCTGGCGGCGGGCGGGCTGATCGACGCCTCGCTGCCGACGGTGCATTCGCCCACGATGAGCGATGCGCTGGCGCGCTGGGACGTGGGCCGGAGCGACAGCGAGGCGGCGGCCGAGTTCTACCGCGCGGCGCCCGGCGGCGTGCCGACGCAGCAGGCGTTCAGCCAGGCGCGGCGCTGGGAGGCGCTCGACCTCGATCGCGCGGGCGGCGTGATCCGCGACGTGGCGCACCCCTTCTCGGCCGATGGCGGGCTGGCGGTGCTGCACGGCAACGTGGCCGAGCATGGCTGCATCGTGAAGACGGCGGGCGTGGACGATTCGGTCCTGCGCTTCCACGGCCCGGCGCGCGTGTTCGAGAGCCAGGATGCGGCGGTGACCGGCATCCTCACCGGCCAGGTCGTCGCGGGCGAGGTGGTGGTGATCCGCTACGAGGGGCCCCGCGGCGGGCCGGGGATGCAGGAGATGCTCTACCCGACCAGCTATCTCAAGGCGCGCGGCCTGGGCGCGGCCTGCGCGCTGGTGACGGACGGGCGGTTCTCGGGGGGCACGTCGGGGCTGTCGATCGGCCATGTCTCGCCCGAAGCGGCGGAGGGCGGCGTGATCGCGCTGGTCGAGACCGGCGACCGGGTGGAGATCGACATTCCGGCGCGCACGATCGCGCTGGCGGTGAGCGAGGAGGAGCTGGAACGCCGCCGCGCCGCCCAGCGCGCGCGCGGCCCGGCCGCGTTCACGCCCGTGAGCCGCGAGCGGGCGGTGTCGCCCGCGCTCCAGGCCTACGCAGCGATGACGACCAGCGCCGCGCGGGGCGCAGTGCGCGATGTGACGCAGCTCACGCGGGTTTAGGCCCCCTTTCCCGTCATCCCCGCGCAGGCGGGGATCCATTATCGCTGCGCAGTGCCAGCTCCGAAGGCTGGTCCGGAATGGATGCCCGCCTTCGCGGGAATGACGAGGGCGCCGTCGGGAATGACGGGGATGATGGAAGCCGGTTGACGAACCTGCTCGCGACGGCTAGTTGCTCTCACGATCCTATTGGAGCAACAAAGTTGCGCACTCTCGTACTTATCGGAGCGATGCTGGACGGGTGATCTCCTGATCGCCCGCTCCCGGTGTCGCATGCAGGCTCCTTCGGGGGCCTTTTTCATGCCCGCCTGACCTGGATGGACGCCATGCTGCTGGAAGCCGAAGCCAAGACTGCCGAGACCGCGCCGACGACGGGGGCCGCGATCGTCGTGCGCGCGCTGCTCGATGCGGGCGTCGACACCATCTTCGGCTATCCCGGCGGGGCGGTGCTGCCGATCTACGACGCGCTGTTCCACGAGCCGCGGCTGCGCCACATCCTGGTCCGGCACGAGCAGGGCGCGACGCATGCGGCGGAGGGCTATGCGCGCTCCACCGGCAAGCCGGGCGTGGTGCTGGTGACGAGCGGGCCGGGCGCGACCAACGCCGTCACCGGCATCGTCGACGCGCTGATGGACTCGATCCCGATGGTGGTCCTCACCGGCCAGGTGCCGACGCACCTGATCGGGTCCGACGCCTTCCAGGAATGCGATACGGTCGGCATCACGCGCTCGTGCACCAAGCACAATTTGCTGGTCCGCCGCGTCGAGGACCTGGCGCCGGCGATCCACGAGGCGTTCCACATCGCCACCAGCGGCCGCCCCGGCCCGGTGCTGATCGACATCCCCAAGGACGTGCAGCTGAGCGAGGTGACCTATCAGGGACCGGAAGCGGGCGAGCATCGCCGCCGCTATGCGCCCCGCGTCGATGGCGACCGGGCGGCGATCGCACGTGCAATCGACCTGCTGGCCGGGGCGGAACGGCCGATCATCTACACCGGCGGCGGGATCATCAACGCCGGGCCGGACGCCAGCCGTGCCCTGACCGATCTGGCGCGCGCGATCGGCGCGCCCGTCACCTCGACGCTGATGGGGCTGGGCGCGTTCCCGGCCGGCGATCCGCAATGGCTGGGGATGCTCGGGATGCACGGGTCGTACGAGGCGAACCACGCCATGCACGACTGCGACGTGATGCTGTGCGTCGGCGCGCGCTTCGACGACCGGGTGACGGGGCGGCCCGACGCCTTCTCGCCCGGCAGCCGCAAGATCCATGTCGACATCGACCCGAGCTCGATCGGCAAGGTGGTGCCGACCGAGATCGGCATCGTCGGCGACGCGGGCCGCGTCCTCGACGCGATGCTGACGGCGTGGCGGGCACGCGAGCGCGGCGACCGCGCGGCGCGGCTGGCGGGGTGGTGGGAGCGGATCGCCGGCTGGCGCGCGCGCGACTGCTTCGGCTTCGCGCCCGATCCCGCGCGCATCCGCCCGCAGCACGCGGTCGCGCGGCTGGAGGCGCTGACCCGCGATCGCGACCGCTACATCACCACCGAGGTCGGCCAGCACCAGATGTGGGCGGCGCAGTATCTCCGCTTCGAGGCGCCGAACCGCTGGATGACCTCGGGCGGGCTCGGCACGATGGGCTATGGCCTGCCCGCCGCGATCGGCGTCCAGCTCGCGCACCCCGACGCGCTGGTGATCGACGTCGCCGGCGAGGCCTCGATCCAGATGTGCATCCAGGAGCTGTCCACCGCCGTCCAGCACCGGCTGCCGGTCAAGATCTTCATCCTCAACAACGAGTGGATGGGGATGGTCCGGCAATGGCAGCAGCTGCTGCACGGCGAGCGCTACAGCCACAGCTATTCGGAATCGCTGCCCGACTTCGTCAAGCTGGCCGAGGCCTATGGCGCGACGGGCCTGCGCGTCGAGCACCCGGATGGGCTCGACGATGCGATCCGGACGATGATCGACACGCCCGGCCCGGTGGTGCTCGACTGCCGCGTCGTGAAGGAGGAGAACTGCTTCCCGATGATCCCGTCGGGCCGCGCGCACAATGACATGCTGCTGGGCGATGTCGCCGCGGCGATGGACATTGGCGAGGCGATCGACCCGGCCGGGCGGCGGCTGGTCTGATGGCATCGGCCTACGACCTGACGACGGAGGCCGCGCCCGAGCGCCGCGCCACCTTCGCGGTGCTGGTCGACAACGAGCCGGGCGTGCTGCATCGGCTGGTCGGGCTGTTCTCCGCGCGCGGCTACAACATCGAGACGCTGACCGTCGCCGAGACCGATCATGCCGAGCATGTCTCGCGCGTGACGGTGGTCAGCCGCGGCACCGAGCCGATCCTCCAGCAGATCGAGGCGCAGCTGCAGAAGATGGTCGCCGTGCGCACCGTCGTCGACGTGAGCCGCGATCCGCTCGGCGTCGAGCGCGAACTGGCGCTGGTCAAGGTGCGCGGCGGCGGGCCGGAGCGGGTCGAGGCGCTGCGGCTCGCCGAGATCTTCCGCGCCAAGGTGATCGATACGACGCTGGAGAGCTTCATCTTCGAGGTGACGGGCGCGCCCGACAAGATCGACAGCTTCGAGGAGCTGATGCGCCCGCTCGGCCTGGTCGAGACATCCCGCACCGGCGTGCTCTCCATCCGCCGCGGCACTGCCCGCTAACGAACTTCATCAAGGGGACCACAAATGCGCGTGTACTATGACGCCGACGCCGATCGCGACCTCATCAAGGGCAAGAAGGTCGCGATCGTCGGGTACGGCAGCCAGGGCCATGCCCATGCCGCCAACCTGCGCGACAGCGGCGTCGGCGAGGTGGTGGTGGCGCTGCGCCCCGGCTCGGCAAGCGCCGCCAAGGCGGAGGCCGCCGGCTTCCGCGTGATGGCGAACGCCGACGCGGCGCGCTGGGCCGATCTGGTGATGGTGCTCGCGCCCGACGAGGCGCAGGCGGCGATCTGGGCGGCGGACCTCGCCCCGCACATGCAGCCGGGCGCGGCGCTCGCCTTCGCGCACGGGCTGAACATCCATTTCGGATTGATCGAGCCGCGCGCCGACCTGGACGTGTTCATGGTCGCGCCCAAGGGACCGGGCCACACGGTCCGCTCCGAGTATCAGCGCGGTGGCGGCGTGCCGTGCCTGGTGGCGGTCGCCCAGGAGGCGGCGGGCGAGGCGGGCGGCGGCGGCAACGGTCACGCCATGGCGCTGGCGCTCTCCTACGCCTCCGCGGTCGGCGGCGGCCGCTCGGGCATCATCGAGACGACGTTCCGCGAGGAATGCGAGACCGACCTGTTCGGCGAGCAGGCGGTGCTGTGCGGCGGCCTCACCCACCTCATCATGGCGGGGTTCGAGACGCTCACCGAGGCCGGCTACGCGCCCGAGATGGCGTATTTCGAGTGCCTGCACGAGGTGAAGCTGATCGTCGACCTGCTCTATCAGGGCGGGATCGCCAACATGCGCTACTCGATCTCCAACACCGCGGAATATGGCGACATCGCGACCGGTCCGCGCATCGTCACCGAGGCGACCAAGGCGGAGATGAAGCGGGTGCTCCACGACATCCAGCGCGGCCGGTTCGTGCGCGACTTCATCACCGACATGCGCGCCGGCGCCCCCGAGCTGAAGGCGAGCCGCAAGGCCGTGGCGGCCCACCCGATCGAGAAGGTCGGCCGCGAGCTCCGCGCGATGATGCCGTGGATCGAACAGGGCAAGCTGGTCGACCGCGCGGTCAACTGACCCCGCGCGGGACGATGGCGCCCCGCAGGCGACCAGGCTGCGCACTCGGACAGCCCGACAATGGCGGTCGAACTTCACGGTAGTTGGTGCGGCATTGGTCGGGCGTGCGCTGGGCAAATCCGGGGATCGTCAGCCGAACGACGCGCGGGGGTGATCGACAACCCTTTAGAGCGCTTTGCGATGGGTTCGGGGCGGCCGGGCCATTCCAGTGGTGGAGCCGGTCGCGGCGGTTGCCGCCTTCTCCCACCCCCGCGCAGGCGGGGATCCAAGCCCGACCCACGCGGACAGCAATGATGTGTTCGGATCGAGTGGATCAGCTTGGATCCCCGCCTTCGCGGGGGTGACGGAACAGGAGCAGTCGGACGAGCCAGGCTGGTCACAACCGGCGCTAGTGACACCTAAGCGGCTGACTTCGCGGCGTGATTTCACTCGCCCTCGCCGAGAGACACGATAGCAGACACGGTCAGCCGCGCAACGGCTTGAGCCTGTCCATGTTGGTGAGAGCAGAACGTCGGCACTCTGGTGGATTATGGCCTGATCGCTTTCGGCGGGCCGGGGGCGGTAAGCTGCCTTCATTCAGCCTTGGGCGATTGGCGCGCCGGCGGTGTCTGCAACAAGGCCGGTTGATGATCTCGATCGACTATCGGACCAGCTGCCTTTCTGTCCCTTCAATCTACCTTGCCTGTTGCCGAATGCTGTTTCAGATCGCAGGACTTACGATGTTGGCCGACGCCGCGTGCCCATCTTTCAGCTCATCGGTGACCGCCAGCAGCGTATCGGCCATATAATCCATCCGGACATCGTCGATGCCCGGCCAAACACCAACCCAGAAGCTGTCGTTCATGATCTTGTCGGTATTGGTGAGCGCGCCGTGAATACGATAGGGGACGTCCTGGAACGCCGGCTGACGGGTCAGATTGCCCGCGAACAACATGCGCGTGCCGACCTTGCGATCTTCCAGCATGCGGACGAGCTGGCCTCGATCGATGCCGGTGCCGTCGCGCAACGTCAGCAGAAAACCGAACCAGCTCGGCTCGGTTCCGGGAGTGGCTTCGGGCAAGTGATAATTGTCGTCGAGTCCGCGCGCGCGTAGTCGGTCGGTCAAGCCGTCGAAATTCGCACGGCGTCGCGCGATGAATCGGTCGAGCTTCTTGAGCTGGCTTACTCCCAACGCGGCCTGCATGTCGCTGACCTTCAGATTAAAGCCGATATGGCTGTATGTATATTTGTGATCATAGCCTTTTGGAAGCTGTCCAAGCCGCCAACCGTAACGCTTGTTACAAGTGTTATCGCAGCCTGGCTTACAATAGCAATCACGTCCCCAGTCACGATACGATTCGACGATCTTGGCTAAGCGCGGACTGTTCATCATCACCGCTCCACCCTCGCCCATGGTGATGTGATGAGCCGGATAGAAGCTCAACGTGGCAACATCGCCGAAGGTGCCGACTGGCTTTCCGCCGACACTCGCCCCGAATGCGTCGCAGCAATCCTCGATCAGATAAAGATCGTGCTGCTTGCACCACGCCGCCACCCGCGCAACGTCGAACGGGTTGCCAAGCGAATGCGCGATCATGACCGCGCGGGTCTTGTCGGTCAGCGCCGCTTCGAGCAGGTCGACATCGACATTGTGCGTGACCATATCGACATCGACGAACACCGGGATGCAGCCGTACTGGATGATCGGCGTGACGGTGGTGGGGAACCCCGCGGCCACGGTGATGACCTCGTCGCCGGGCTTGATCCGCTTCTCGCCGAGCTTCCATGAGGTAAGGCCGGCAAATGCGAGCAGGTTTGCCGCAGAACCCGATACGGTCAGCTTGGCGAAGCGGGTGCCGAACCGCAGCGCCAGCTCCTCTTCGAACTGGTCGGCGTAGCGACCGGCCGTCAACCACATGTCGAGCGAAGCGTCGATCAGGTGCGCGCAATCGTCGGCGTCCATGACCTTGCCCGACGGAGGAATGTACGTGACCCCGGGGATGAACGGCGCCACGGGCTTGGCATCGAAATAAGCGCGCGACCGCTCAATGATATCGGCACGCATGGCTTCGGACATGGATCACTCGCTGAACTGCGCCGGGAGGTAAGCGGCTGGGCTGGTTGGGCGTTATCGGGTCGGTGCTGGCCTGTCGATAACCCGCGTCGACTCCGAAGAAGCGGCAAAGGCGGCGATTTCGGCCAGGCAGGCGGCATGCATGTCGGCACCAGCCAGCCAGCCGCGGTGCCAGTCGACGATCCGTGCGAGCGCCTCGTCAAGCGACCAGCGCGGTTGCCAGTGCAACCGGTCCCCGGCCTTGGCGATGTCGAGCTTTAGATGACGCGCCTCGTGCGGATGGGCTGCGTCATCGACTACCCAGTCAGCCCCCTCTCCCCAGCTCGCGGCCATGCGTTCGACGATCGCCTGCACGGGCTGCGCATCGACGTCATGCGGGCCAAAGTTCCACGCTTCGGCGAACGCGCCGCCCTGCTCGTACAGCGCCCGGGCCAGCATCAGATATCCCGATAAGGGTTCCAGCACATGCTGCCACGGGCGAATAGCGCGCGGGTTACGGACTGCGACCGGCAATCGTCGCTCGAACGCGCGCAGGATGTCGGGAATGATCCTGTCCTGCGCCCAATCGCCGCCGCCGATGACGTTACCCGCGCGCGCGCTCGCGACCGCGACGCTGCTCTTGTTCGAGAAGAACGAAGCGCGATACGCTGCCGTGACGAGCTCTGCACACCCCTTGCTGTTGCTGTACGGATCGCGGCCGCCCATCGGCTCGTCCTCGCGATAGCCCCAGACCCATTCCTTGTTGTCATAGCATTTATCGGTCGTCACAACGACGATCGCGCGCACGCCGGGTAACGCGCGAGCCGCTTCGAGCACGTGTACGGTGCCCATGACGTTGGTGGCATAAGTGCCGACCGGGTCGCGATAGGATTCGCGCACCAGCGGCTGGGCGGCCATGTGGATGACGATTTCGGGATCGAACCCGGCCATGCTCGCCTGCACGGCGGCCAGGTCGCGAACGTCGCCGAATTGCGACGCCATGCCATCGGCAACCCGTGCGACCGCAAATAGGTTCGGGTTGGAGGGCGGCGGCAAAGCAAAGCCCTTTACCCGGGCGCCAATCGCCTGCAACCACAGCGACAGCCAGCTGCCCTTGAAGCCGCTATGGCCGGTCAGGAACACGCGCTTGCCTGACCAGAACGCCGGGTCCGTCATCAGCCCCACACGGCCCAGGGCGCCGCTCCCGACAGCCACAATGATTCCAGATGCTGTTTGTCGCGCAACGTGTCCATCGGTTGCCAGAAGCCGCGATGCGGAAAGGCCATCAGCTCGCCGTCAGCCGCGAGTTGCCGCAGCGGTTCCTGCTCCCACAAGGTCGCGTCCCCCGCGATCAGCGACAGCACCTTAGGCGAAAGCACGAAGAAGCCGGCGTTGATCGTACCTCCATCGCCTTCCGGCTTTTCGAGGAAGCTCACGACGCGATCTCCATCGAGGTCGAGCGCGCCGAATCGTCCCGGCGGGACGGCCGCGGTTAACGTGGCCAGTTTGCCGTGCGCACGGTGAAACGCGATGCTGGCGGAGATGTCGACATTGCCGACCCCGTCACCATAGGTCATGCAGAAGGCATCCTCATGCGCCAGATGCTCACGAATGCGAAGCAGCCGGCCGCCCGTCATCGACGCCTCGCCGGTATCGACCAGCGTGACGTTCCACGGCTCGGCGCGCCTCTGGTGCACCTCCATCCGGTTCTCCACCATGCGAAAGGTGACATCGGACATGTGCAGGAAATAGTTGGCGAAATATTCCTTGATGACATAGCCGCGATAGCCGCAGCAGATCACGAAATCATGGATGCCATGCGCGGCATAGATCTTCATGATGTGCCAGAGGATCGGCTTGCCGCCGATCTCGATCATCGGTTTCGGGCGTACCGAGGTTTCTTCGCTGAAGCGCGTGCCCAAGCCGCCGGCAAGGATGACCGCCTTCATGCGCTCGCCGCCTCGGCCCCTCGGCAAACAATGCGCAGCGAAGCCACGCTTCGTGCCCGAACCCTGATCGCTACCATGATCGCGCCTATGCTGAACGTGGATGGGGAAACCAAGCCCTGCCTGGCGCGAGGAGCGCCGCAGCAATCAAGGGCAGATCCTGGAAGCGAGAAAACCGCCCTGCGACCTCGGCTCGAGCGATCAGCGCGCCGCCATACCCCCCTTCATAAAGAATGAACGGGATCGCGGCGGCGCGAGCGGCTTTGGCATCCACGATGCTGTCGCCGATGAACAGCGCCGACCCGGCGCTCGCTCCCATCTCCGCCAGGGCGTGATGCACCGGTCGCGGGTGTGGTTTGGCGTCAGCCGTCGTGTCGCCGCCGACCACCGTGTCGAACAGGTGTCCGAGCCGGTGCCCGCTCAGCAGCGTCACCGCGAGCGCTTCCGGCTTGTTGGTCACGATACCAAGGCGGAAACCCTGCGCGGCCAGCGTCGCCAACGTCGCACCTACGCCAGGGAACAGCGCGCCCGGGTCGGCCGGCAGGTCGCGCAGGATCGTGCGGAAGGCGTGCAGGTCCGCAGCCGCCTCGCCCGCCACTTGGTCGAGCGCTGTGGCCACCAATCGTTCGGCACCGAAGCTCACCAGTGGGCGCACCTGTTGGGGCGAGATCGTGGGTCCGCCCCGCGCGTGGCTGATCCGCGTCAGCGCCAGGGCGATGTCCCGCGCGCTGTCCACCAGCGTGCCATCGAGATCGAACAGGAGCACCTGCCTGGGCACGACCTCGCTCAGGCGAGCAACGGGATCAGCATGTTGGCCTCGAGTTCCTCGCGGGGAAGAAACGGCGATAGATCTTCAAGCGGAGCCGTGACCATCGTGCCGTCGGCACGGACCCTGGACGAGAGTTTCGGCGCGAAACCCTGGCCCTTGTCGACCATGATCTCGCAAATAGCGGGGCCGGGGCTCGCAAGCGTCTGCCGGATCGCATCCGCCATGGTCGCGTGATCCTGGGTACGAACGTAATCGAGGCCGAATGCCACCGCGATCTTGCCGAAATCGGGAAAGGTCACGCCCGAGTCCGGGCCACATCCGACCGAGAAGCCGTCGAAATGCGCCTGCTGCGATTGACGGATCGAGTGGTAGCCGGAGTTGTTATACAGGAAGATCTTCGCCGGAATACGCTGCCCCACGATTGTCTGCAGCTCCTGCAGGTTCTGCATGATGCTGCCGTCACCCGCCATGCAGATCAGCCGCCGGCTGCCCTCGGGCATGGCATGCCAGGCCCCGATCGCAGCGGGCAGATCATAGCCCATCGATGCCGCGCCGGAGTTCGAGTAAATCCGCTGCCCTGGCTTCAGCTTGGCCACCTGGACGGTCACCACCGCCGCGGTCGCGTCGGCCATGACGATAACTTCGTTCGGCTCGAGTTGCTCGAACAGAGTCTGGGTAAAGCAATAGGGGTTCACCGCACCCGTCGCCTCCCAATATTCGGGAAGGACGGGATCATAGCGACGGCGACGTTCCATTGCCCAGGCAAGATAAGCCTTATGTGCCGCGGGTACATCATAGCCTTGCAGCTCCTCACGCAGCACTGTCAGGAATTGTTTCAGCTCCGCATGTACCGGCACGTCGATCGACAGCGTGGGCTTGAACAGCTCGGCCGCATCGACGTCGACCATGATCTTCTTGGCGGCACGCGCGAACGAATCGAAATTGTAGCTGATCTGGCGAATGTTGAGACGGCAGCCGAGCACCAGCAGCAGGTCGGCGTTCTGCACGGCGAAATTGCCCGATCGATCGCCCACCGTGCCCGGACGCCCGACATACAGTGGGTGGTCGTCGTCGACCACGTCCTGCGCGTTCCAGCCCGGCGCGACCGGCGCGCCGAGCAACGCAGCCACCTCGAGGAACAGGTCGTGCGCGCCTGCAATTCGCACGCCGGTGCCAGGAAGCAGAACCGGCCGGTTCGCAGCTGCAAAGGCCGCGACCACCGCGCGAGCGGCGTCGCGCAGCGGCTCGCCGGTCAGCCATCCCGCTTCGGCCGGCAACGCGAAATCACGACCGAAGCCTTCCACCTTGGGTGAAAAGCCGCGAAGTGCATCCGGGTCGATCCGCGCCGCCTGGACGTCGATCGGGATGTCGATCCACACCGGGCCAGGGCGACCGGTGGTTGCCAACCACAATGCCTTTTCAAGCAAATAACGGATATCCTGCGGGTCCTCGACCATCACCGCGAACTTGGTGATCGGCTTGACCATCGCTACGATGTCGGCTTCCTGATCGCCCAGTTGGCGGAGCCGGACCGGCGCGTTCTGGCGCAGCGTTTCGCGCTTCACCTGTCCCGACAATACGATCATCGCGATCGAATCGGTATAGGCACCATGCACCCCGTTGAGCGCGTTGATCCCGCCCGGGCCCGTGGTGACATTCACAGCCGAGAGCCGTCCCGATAGTCGGGTATAGCTTTCGGCCGCCATCGCCAGTGCCTGTTCGTGATGGCAACAGACGTATCGCAACCCGGGCACCCGACCGAGTGCATCGTTCAGATGCATGGCACCGCCGCCGGTGAGCATGAACACATGCCGGACGCCGTGGTCTGCAATCGTCTGGGCGACGTAATCGGACAAGCGCACGGCGGCCATCGTCAGAGACTT
This sequence comes from uncultured Sphingomonas sp., assembly GCF_964250165.1. Lineage (GTDB taxonomy): Bacteria > Pseudomonadota > Alphaproteobacteria > Sphingomonadales > Sphingomonadaceae > Sphingomonas. The sequence goes on from NZ_CAXUEK010000009.1 coordinate 35,295, forward strand.
TCAGTTATCGGACTTGCGACCCCGTGCACGTTAGCAGACGGGCGAGGGCCGTCAGGAGTTCATCGCACGCGACATCGCCGGCATCGGCTCGGTCGGGTCGAGTCCGCGATCGACGATCATCGCCGCCAAATCGGCGTCCGCCCCGTACGGCGCGTCCACGTCCGTCAGCCGCACCGGCGCGTTGGCCGCCAGCGGGGCAGTCAAGACTTCGCCGGTCATGAACTCTCGGGTCGACACCTGCCCCTTGAGCAACGGAACCGCCAGGAACACGTCCGCGTCGGTCAGGCAATGGCCGGTGGGCAGATCGCGCCGGGCGTAGACGCCGCGAAGCAGCGCGTCGAGATAGCGGACCTCCTTTTCGGGCACGCAACGCTTGAACGCCGGCGACCCGCCGCACATCTCGCGGGCTTTCTTAAAGGCCTTGAACCACATGTCGGCCTGCTCCGGCTTGGTGCAATAGGCACTGACGGGCACGCCATCGTGATCGATGTCGATGTGTCGCTCGAACGTGCGCGCGCCCTTGCCATAGGCGATCAGGATCGAATCGCGCCAGTCACGATGCTCGTGCGTCGACAGTCCGATGGTGATGTGGGGATAACGCGCGCGAAGGTAATCGATCTGGTTAAGCTCAAGTTCGCTATCCTCCGACGGATAGATCGACACGCAATGGTTCAGCGCAAAGCTGATCCCGCGCGAGGTGAAGAACTCGACCAACTCGTCGATCTGTTGCTCGTTCGCGCCTCCGGACGAGGCGATCACCGGCTTGCCTGCCGCCGCCAGCTTGCGCAGCAGCGTCTTGTCGCGGATGTCCGAGCTGGCGACCTTGAGCACATCGACACCAAACTCGACGCATTTATCGACGCTGACTTCGTCGAACGGCGTCACCATGGTCAGCATGCCGCAATTGCGCACCGCCGCGACCATTTGCTGCAGGCTGTCCCAGGGCAGCTGCGTGTCGAGCGTCTTCTTGATGTACCGCACATCGGCGCGATCGCGAAAATCCGCATGTACGAAGGAATCGACATCACGGAACTGCAGCTTGATCGCGGCCTTGACTTCATTGAACCGGACCACGCGCGCGAAGTCGCTGATGATCTTGAGCCCGCGGTCCAGCTTTCCCCAATGATTGTTGGCAAGTTCGAGGACAAACAGGTCGTCGAAAACGGAGCTAGCCACACTTCTTCCTTTCGTACCGTTCGGGCACCGCCGCCACGTGAACGGAGCGCGAGCGTGTCCGTTCCTGCCCGGCTTCGTCGTCTCCCGCCGTCGATCCGGGGCGGTACCCAATGCCGCCACCGTTCGCAAGCAATTGGGTCGGCGAAAAACGTCAGGCTTTTCGAGGCCTTCCCGCGTGCAACCACCGATCGGTGTCGGCCAGCTGCTGAGCAAAGGGGAGCAGGACTTGATCGACGCGCATCGCCAGTGCCTTGGTCAGGGCAAACTGGCCCAAGTACGCGCTTGGTCGATCGAACACGACTGGTGCGCGCTCGATTGCGTCCGCGGACAACCCGACCAGCACCGCGATTTGCCGAGCGATATCGCTCATCTCCAACGTCTCTGCTCCACAGAGATCGATCGGTTCGGCATGACCGATCCGTCCGATCGATGCCAGCAGGATCAGGTCACACAGATCGGACACGTGAAGATAAGACCGGAACACGGGCACGCGCGCCGCGATGCGGATCCGACCGGTTGCGCGCGCCTGGATAAGCATGTCGGCGATCGCGTAGGACCCGATCTTGTTGATGAACGGCCCGGTGAGATTCCAAATCCGCCCGGCAATCGCAGGCACGCCTGACCGCGCCGCCCATTCGAGCATCCGATCCTCCTGCCGCAGCTTGGCGCAACCATAAGGATGCCGGTCGCGGCCGTCCGCCGCGAGCGCCGCCGCACCCGACGAGGCAACAAAAACGGCACGCGGCGCGGCGTCTGCAAAGGCGGTGAACACTAATTGGTCGATCGCGAGGTTTTCCGCAACGAAGCGCGCCTCCCCGAGCAGTTCGACCTTCTCCTTGGTGAGATATGCCAGGTGGATCACCACGGCACCGGCGACGTCTTTGGGGGCCAGTTCGCATAGCGGACGAATGCGCAACACGGCCCCGTCGGGCGCGACGATCTCCGCGCCGCGCGACCCGAACAGCAGCACCGACCGATCCCAACCCGGACCATAGAGATGCGCGATGCGCGTCAGCAGCGCGGACCCGATCCACCCGGTCGGGCCGGTTACGACGATGCGGGGCCGGTCCTGCTCGCTCAAATCATGATGCCGCTGGCGACGTGACTCCCGAACGGCCCGGCGGTGCGGACCGGTGTGCCGTTCCAGATCAGCTTGGCCCCGGCCGGGGCACCGCCGGCGATCGCGTCGGGGTCGATCCCGGTCGCGTCGACGGCGATCCGCTGGTTCGCCGTGCCTTCCAGCAACACCCCGGCCGGAAACGCGCCGGCCTTGCCGGTGACGCGCGCGCGTACCGAAACCCGTTCGCACGCGGTCAGCCGCACCGCGGCCTGATCTGCGCTCTGGTCGGGATTGTGCGCGACCAAGTCGAGATCGAGATCGCGACAGCCGCTGAACGCCGCCGGGCGTTGCCAGCCGAGCAGCTTCACGCCTTTGAGCGCAAGCCCCGACATCGCGCTGCCAAGCACGCCATGGGCGGTGCCGCCCGCCTCGGCATTGTTCCAACCGATGAGCTGCCCCCCCGTGACCGTCACGGCCCCGCCGCCGTCCCGGACCATGATTGCCGCGGTCGCGCTCGAAGCCACCGAAACATAGGGTTCGACGATGTCGACCAGGGCATAGGGCGACAGATCGGCGAGTTCGATGCCCGTGCGCGCGACATTGTCCAGGATCGGCATCACCAAATGCAGGTCACCGTTACCCCACTTCAATCGGTGTGGGTCACGGGTTCCTGCGGTGCCTTGCGCGACGATCCCGTCGGTCATCGATGCCATCTCGAACCGCACCAGGAACAGATCGGCGAACGCGCCCGGCAGGTACGCGCCGATCGATCGCGCCAGGCCGGGCGCTCCCCCAGTGCTTGCCACGCACTCGATCGCATAAAGCGATGCATTGCCCCCGGCGGCTCCGAAGTCGACGTTGCCGTCGAACAGGAAGCCGACGAACACGTCGCTCGTCGACGAGGTTCCCGGTCGCGAGCGGAACGCGCTGCAGTTGCGCAGGAAGCTGCGCACCGTGGCGCGCATCACATAGCCGTTGGCGTGCTCCATCGAGGTCAGATCGTCGAACTGGCACGCGGTGGCATATTGCACGCGCAGGCCCGCAGGCCCGCGCGCCTCTTGCCCGGCGGGGGCGGGCGTGACCGCGACCGAGCGGGCCAGCTCGAAACCGCGGAGCCGGATGCCGGGCAGAAAGCCCGCCGCGCTCAGCGGCTGCCGATCTGGCCCGACCTGGACGACGTCGCCCGTGCTCTTGCCCAGCACCAGCCGACTGATCGTGGTGCGCCCTTCGGAAAAGCCGGTCCTGCCCTCGACCAGCCGGTTGGGAAGCGTGATCCGGAGCGTGTCAGCGATGTGATAGTCGCCTGCGACCAGCGCCACGACCGAATGCGCGGCGATGCACGCCTGGATCGCGGCAAGGCAATCGACGCTCAGCTCGTCCGTCACCGCTCCCCACCATTCGGGCCGTGCAGCCAGCACGCGGCTGCGGTTCAGGTCCACTCGCCCCGCGCCGGTGAAGACCCGCGACGCGGGTGCCTGGAGATCGCCCGTAAAGGTCAGCGTGCAATCGGCGGCGATGTCGATCTGGGCACCGGGCAGCAACAGCATGTCGCCGGAAACGAGCATGTCGCGATCGACCCGGTAGCGACCCGCCGACAAGGTTGCCGCGTGCGCCGGGAGCGGCGTCGCGTTGGCGCCTTGCCCCTGCTGCACGGTGTCGGCAGCCGCAATCAGGCCCGCGACGGGTGCGACACGGAGCAAGCTTCGGCGGTCGATGCGTGGGCGCGCGCTCATCGGGTGCCAGTGACGGAGGCGGTCGGCGATGGCAAGCTTGGCAGCCGTCACCGCGATCGGTAGGGCCATGGCCGCAAAGGCAACGGGACCGTGATGATGCCAGCATTCCCCGCAGGTGGCGTGGGCGATACCTTGCGCAAGCTTGCGGACCGGACGCGAGACCGTCGACCGGCGGACTTGCTCCGCGAACAGCTCGCGCAAGGGTGCTGGGTGTACGGGGCCGGCGGCTATGGCCAGCTTGTCGCGCGATCGCTGCTCGGCCGTGGGCTGGCGGTGCACGGCATCATCGACCGGCGTGCATGCGATCCCGGGTTCGCCGCCAGCTTGCCCGTTCCGGCCGTGCTGCCCGATCACGTCGATGCCGAGGCGGCCGTCGATGGCGTACTGGTCGTCGGGATCCACAACTTCGCCGTTGATCCCGCACCGATCCTGGCCTGGGCCAAAGCAAAGGGGTTTGGTGAAATCATCGTTCCGGGCGAGTTGCCCGATCTGATCGGCCCCGAGCTCGGCAGTTATTGGCTCACCGCGCGCGAGCACAGCACCGGTCACCTGGACGCAATCGAGCAAGCGTCCGGCTTGGTCGCCGACGCGCACTCGCGCGAGGTGCTGACCGGTATCGCCGGGTTCCGAATCACCGCCGATCACGCCCTGCATCCGGCCTCGCACCAGGCCTCGCAATATTTCCCACCTGACGTGCCGCTGGCGCATGAACCGCTTTGCCTGGTCGACGGGGGAGCCTTCACCGGCGACGCGCTCGCGTCGGTCCGCGCATCGGGCCGATCGCTCGCGCAATGGTTTGCGTTCGAGCCGGACCTCGCCAACTTCGCTGCACTGGTTGCCACCGCGCGCGATCCCGACGTCGGCATGGCGGCACTGTTCCCGTGCGGATTGGGGGAGCGAACCGCACAAATCCGCTTCGCGTCGGGCGAGAGCGCCGGCTCGCACGCTGCCGACAACGGCGACAGCATGGTTCAGGTGGTGGCGCTCGACGAAGTGCTCCCGACGATCGCGCCCAATTACATCAAGCTCGACATCGAGGGCGCGGAGCGGAGCGCGCTGACGGGCATGCGGCGCACGCTGGAGCGGTGCCGGCCGGCGCTGGCCGTCAGCATCTATCATCGGCCCGAAGACCTTTGGGAGCTGCCGTTATTGGTCCACCAGCTGCTGCCCGAAGCGCGGCTGTTCGTGCGTCAGCACGGGTTCAATGGCTTCGACACGGTGCTCTATGCGGTCCACTGAGCTTTGGGCGCGCGGAACACGAACCGGCTGAGCACGAGAAAGTTGAGCAGGGATGCGCAAAGCAGCGTGGCCAGCCCGGCAAGATAATCCGATAATCCCATCGCGTGGAAGCCGGCCAGGAATGTCAGTCCGGCAAGATAATTGACGACATAGGCGCCGATATAGGCTGCTTTTGATCCCGGAGGCCGGCGGAAGACGCCGCGACTGTACGAGAAATAGTTGAAGCACACCCCGATCACCTGCGACAGGATTTGCGCGACGAACAGGTTTACGCCCAGCGCGATGAAGCCGGCATAGACGCCATAGCCGAACAGCGTGTTGATCGCCGCAATACCATAAAAGCGGACCAGCCGCAGCGGACGTTCCAGCCGCGGGTCCAGGCCGATGATGCGGGCCTCAATCCTGCGTAAAATTGATCCGCTCCCGCTCGACCACCAGCGGCGTGCCACGCGTCCGCTCCGATATCAGCCGCACCTGGTCGCCCAACAGGCCGAGGAATAGGAACAGCAGTGCCGCGTTCAGCTCAAGGCACGCCAGCAGCCCGAGCCAGCCGGTCGGGCCGCCCCACCGCCAGCTCAGCAACGCCGCACCGCCCGCGATACCGGCGAGCACGAGCGAGAACAGCGCCAGAAACAACGGTGCGCGTAACAGCTTCTTGGCAGAACCGGCCAGTCCGGACAGCGCGAAGTCAACCATCCGGAAAAACGTGTTGGACGAGATCCCCCTTACCCTGGGCGCGCGGGCGTGCGGTACGGTCTCGATGCGATAGCCGGTCTCGACCAGCAGGCCGCGAAAGAACGGTTCGGGTTCGTTGAGCGACGCGAGCAGGTCGACCACCTTGCGATCGTACAGCCCGAACCCGGTCGCGTGCGGCACAATGGAGTAATCGCCGAACCGCTTCAAGAAGCCGTAAGCCCATTTTCGGCCCAAACTCAACCACCAGCTGCTCCGCTCGACGATGCGAGTGCCGAGCACGATCGGCGCGCCGGCCCGCCAGCGGCGGATGAACTCAGGGATCAGCTCGGGCGGATCTTGAAAGTCTGAGGCGATGCCGATCACCGCGCGACCGACCGTCGCATAGATACAATGCGTAGGCGATCGCATCTGCCCGAAGTTGCGGGTGTTGGCAATCAGCTTGATGCGCGGATCGCGGGCGCACATTTGCTCGATGATCGATACGGTTTGGTCGGTCGAGGCGTTGTCGATAAACAGATATTCGAAGCTGACCTCGCAAGCTTCGAGCTGTGCGATCACCGCGGCGGCGATGCCTTCGACATTGGCCTCTTCGTTATAGCACGGGCAGACGATCGAAATGTCGGGAGTCATAATCGCACCGATGCTAGGGTCTGAATTAAGGTCAGAGGCTTATCCCGGCATAGCCGGTGCTTGCGGCGTCGCAACCCCGCAGACGGCTGGTCACGCCAGGATCGGCTGCGAGGACAGGCTGGCTTCGCTCCGACGCTCTCGCCGATGTCGCATGAGGTCGCCCCAGGTCGCCCCGATAAGGCCGATCTGCATCAGGATGAGCAATCCGGGACGGGCGAACGGTCCCGCGCTCAACCACATGTCCTGCCAGACCGGGCGGCCGCCAAAATAGGCGTCGGTCACATGCGAGCCGATCGGCACCAGCCGGTAATCAAAAGCAAGGCAGAGCATGAAGGACGACACAAGCGCGGTGATTCGCCCTGCCCCGCGCCACGGTTCGAAAAACACGAGGAATATCGCTCCAGCCGCGGTGTAGCCGCCAGTCTCGTTGCTGATCAGCACCAGCAAATAACATAAGGCGGCGATGCGCGTCCGGGATATCGGCGCAGGGGTTGCCCAGATCGCGACGAACGCCGCCAGCGATGCCAGCTGTACCACTCTGAGCAACACGGTCAGTGCGTTGCCCCAGAACTCCAGCTCCCACGAGCCGACGATTGGCATCAGCCGGAACTGGGAATTGAAGAACTCGACCATCGAGGCATAGGAGCTGGCGTAAAAGACGAAATACCAGTTGGACGAGCGGTCCGCGTCGGACGCGAAAATGGCGATGTTGCGATAAACTTCCATCGGCGTGCCGTGCCCGACGATCGCGAACGAGACGGCGTATACGACGGCGGTTGCAATCAGCGACCATTCCACCGCCCGCCAGCGCCGCTTGAGAAGCTGGCCCGCCAGAACGACGATCAGATACACCTTGAGATTGATCGCGATGGCGATCGCCAGCCAGCGCACCCGCGCCGATCGGACCCCGATCCCGAACATGACGATCAGCCCAGTATAGGCGTAAACCAACAAATTGAGATGCTCGAACGAATACAGCATCGGCAATCCGAGCATCAACATCACCGCGCGCGGAACCGCAGAGCCGCGATCGTTGGCCCGAAAGCTGCGATACGCCAGGCCTGCGTTCAGCAGGTAAAACGCCAGCGTCCACAGCCACAGGCTCCAGTCGCAATCGCGCACGAACCCGACATCGGCATCATAACAGCGGGTCTCGCCAAACGCCTTCGTCAAGACGAACGACAGCGGCGGGTACACCGTGCGCCAGGTATCGTACATCCCGCCGTTGAACGCCCACCAGGCGGTCGAATAGCCATCCGCGTATACGTCGTTCGGGTCCGGCCAGAATGGCAGCGGCAGATAGCCGAGGTGCCGCAGATCGACATAGGCCTTCACCAGGCCCCCGATCAACGCCACCGCGAACAGCCATTCGATGCCACGCCCGGATCGCCAGACAGATTTGCCGGCGGACTGCTCCTGCGACGTGCCTGCGGTCATGCCGGGGCGAGGCGAGACCCGCTTGGGGGCCGCAACCAATAAAATTCGGACGCGATCGCCAGCAACACCAGCAACGCTAGAACGGCCAGCGGGATCGGGTTGAATTGCCGTTCCGGTTTCAGAAAGGCAGGTTCTAGGATTTGCATGTTGAAGTTCGCCGTCAAATCTTCGACGGCCGCGCCTTCGAGATAGCGGGTGTAGCTTTCGTACAGCGCGCGCGAGAAACCCAGTTCGCGGTTGAGCCGATCGAATTCCACCGCCCGCGGCGCGATGCCCGAGGCGGTCAGGCCATTGGCGCTCCGGGTGCGGTCCTCGGCGTCGGCAATTTGCCGCTGGATCGCCGCCAGCGCCGCGCGGATCGATTTGACCTGGTAGCTTTGCTCGGCATTGAACCGACGCGCCTTGGCAAGCTCGACCTGCACCGCCTGATATTGCGCGCGCAAGGCGGACAGGCTGGCAACGGCGTCGCTGAGCTGCGCCTCGGGCGCGATGATCTGATTTTGCGTGCGAAAGCGGTTCACCGCGTTTTCCGCGCGGCTCAGGCGCTCGGTCGCCTCCTGCATGCGCTGGTTCAGGACGGTGCGCTTGAACGCGGTCTGGTCGCGGCTGAGAGTCGCCAGCCGGTTCTGCAGCGCGCGGGCATAGACCTGCGCGGTTTGCAGGGTCTGGTCGGGATCGTGGCCGCTCACCTCGATCTCGATGATCCCGGCGCGCAAAGCGCGGACGTCGGCGATCGCGTTTAGCTTGCGCACGGCGCGATCGAGCGAACCCGCGCCCGTTCCGTCCACCATCCCGAGGGTACGGGCCACGTCCTTTTGCACGTCGAAGCTACGCCCGATGGCGAGATCGATTTCGACCGGCTGATGATTACCGAGCAGTGCGGCGTAGTTACCGCCCAGCTGACTTAGGATCGAGCTCAATCCAGCCGTGTTGGTGTCCTGCGGCGCGAGCTTCACGTCCGCGACATACCGCTCGGGAAACAGCGTGAAGAGCGCGGCAATCACGATCAGGACACCCAAGATCGCTCGCCGTAACCAGGGCCGGCGATACCATTGCCAACCCGCAGCTACATCGGTCAACGCCAGCACTCTCGTCATCGCGTGAGCGAGATCACGGCGGCGGCGCTTAGACCGGCACCGATCAGCAGCCCGGCCACGTCGCGCGCGTGGGCCCAAAAGGTGCTGCCCTGGGTCTTCACCGGCACGAACACCACGTCGCCCGGGAGTGCGCGTTGGTTCAGGCCCCCATGGCGGCGGGTGATCACCGCTCCGTTCGCGCGCACCACGAAGATTTCGCGCCGGTCGGCGACCCGTTGCGATCCGCCGGCGAGATCGAGATAGTCGGACACCCGCCGCGCGCGGTTGATCTGGAACGAACCTGGCCGATAGACCGCGCCGAACACGCCGATCGTGGTCGGCTCGGGCGGGATGTAGAGCCGATCGTTGTTCTCCAGCACCGTCGTCAACGGCAGCGCCGTCGAGTCCGGTTGCACCTCGAGCACGACGCGCCCATCGGGCCGGGCCGCACGCAGCCGGTCGACCACGGCGCGGGCCGCTGCGAGTTGCTGCGCCCGCACGACCGCATCGCTCGAATCGAGTGCGGTGTTGGCCAGCGGTGCCGCCGCCAACGACAGCTCGAGTTGCTGAAGCGCTTCGTCGAAGCTGCGCTGCTGCTCCTGCTGGACCCGCGCGCGATCGAACTCGACCCCGTAGACGAACGCACGCCGCGTCAGGCCACCTGCCGCGGCGAGCGCGTCGGCCATGGTCGCGTTCGGCGGCAGATAGAAATGGCCCGGCTTGTCCACCTCGCCCTCGATCGTGACCAGGATGTTCTGCCGTTCCAGCGGGCGCGCATAATCTGCCACCGACAGCAACCGCAGGATATCCCCGCCCGCGACCGCCGTCTGGTTGGCGTCGGCCAGGTTCAGCTGGACCCAGCCGTTGCGATCCAGCTCCGACAAGCGCGAAACGATCGTTCTGGACGGGTCGGCGAGGGTGGACAGGCCGCCGGCGTACGCCAGCACCTGACCAACGCTTTCACCCGGGCGCGCCTCATAGATCGCCTCGGCATTGACGCTACCCGTCACCGCCACCTGCGGTCCAACGGGGGTGATGAAGATTACATCCTCGTTTTCGAGCACGATGTCCTTCGACTTGTCCCCGCGCAGCAGCAGATCGTACAGATCGAAATCGCTGATGATGCGGCCGGCGCGCCGCACCTGGATCGAGCGAAAGCTGCCCCCGGCGGTCGGCCCCCCGCCGGCCAGCACCGCGTTGACCAGGGTCGATAGGCTGCTGACCGTATAAGCACCCGGATTCGCGGCAAACCCGGTGACGTATACCCGAATGCCATGCAGCTGGGTCACCGACACAGCGATCCGATAGTCGCGATATTCCTCGCTGATCCGGCGCGACAGCGCGCTGGCAAGATCGCCGTTACGCACCCCGGCCAGGCTGACGCGTCCTACGCGCGGGATGAACACCGCGCCGCTATTGTCGAGCGTCAGGCGCAACTCGGACTCCACCGATCCGGTCAGCCCCAGCAGAATTTCATCACCCGGATTGAGGCGATAGTCGGGGGGCACCGCCGCGGTCGGTGGCGGGGTGAAATTGCGGGCCGATGGCAGCAGCAGCGACGCGCCGAACCGCGGCACCTCCCTGCCCAGCACTTGCGTCACATAGCGCTCGTACTCGCCCGGGGACGAAGGTGCGAGCCGCTCCCCGGTCGGTGTCGCGACCGGCACTTCGTTGACGCCGGTCGTGGCGCGATTGGCTCCTTCCGTCTGGACCTGTTGTCCGATCTGTGCGGCCTGCGCCGGGACGGCGCTGATATTTGGCGGCGGGGCGGTCGGCGCGATCGACGGTGCCGACGCTTGCACCGGCGCGGCCTGAGCCTGTGCCTGCTGATCAAAGCCGCCGTTGCGACCATAGGCCTGTTGCTGGATCGGAACCACGGTGCCGTTGATCTGGGCCGGAGCGACGCTTGCCGCCAGAAGCGTTGTCATGGCGACGAGACCGGTCCCGGCGTTGCGGACGGACATCGCGCGAGGACGGGATCCGCGCGCCGGCATATCATCGGCAGAAAAGCATCTGGATGCCTTGTTTACGCCGCAGGCCACATCGTCACGGCGCACCTTCGCCGCATCGCGCCCAGTATGATTCAAGATTGTCTCCTGCGCATACAGCCGGGCTTACCGTCTGACGCCGTGCGATATTCGTGTTGGCCACGCGTTTAGCCGAAAGCGAACCCGTACGCCAAGAGGGTGTCCGACCAGTGGCGGCGTGGATCCTTGGCCTATTGCGTTGCACAAGGGCAACACACGGGATCAATCGGCGGCTGCCTGGGGACGTTGGCCTCATTTTGGGAACAAAGACACGGCTTGGCGGTAAGGCCAGGCTGCAAGTGTCCGTCGCGCGGACCGCCAAAGCGGAGATGTCGTATGAAGTTGATCCCACTGATTTTCGTTGCTGCAACCGCGCTGACGGCGATCCCGGCCATGGCTCAGGACGTTGATCCGGTGTTCACCGGGCCGCGCGTCGAGGGTTTCGGCGGGGTCGATTTCCAGCACTACAAGATCAATCCGACGCCGGCTGGCGCCGAAACCAAGCACACGGGCGGCGTTGCGGGTGTGCTCGGCGGTTTTGACATCGGCGTCGGGGGCCTCGTGGTTGGGGCGTTCGGTAGCTATGCATTGCCAACGTCCAATTTCTGCGCGTCGCGTCCGGCGTTCCTGCCGGACCAATGCGTCCGGCCCGAGCGGGAGATCGAAGGCGGCGCGCGCGTGGGTGTCAAGTTCGGGCCGCGTGCGCTCGTCTATGGCAAGGGGGCGTACGTGAATACCAGCGTCAAGGTGCAATCGACTTTCACAGCGGGTGGCACCTTCAACACGCATGTGAACGAGGACGGATGGCGCGTCGGGGCAGGCGCGGAGTATGCCCTGGCCGAGCATGCGTATATCAAAGTCGAATATGATTACACCCAGACGAGCCGTTTCAGCCTTCAGCCCTATGGCTTTGCCAATACCGACTATCGTCAGACCAAGAGTCAGGTGCTTGGCGGGTTCGGGGTCCGCTTCTGATCGTTCGCTTCGCGGGCAGGGGCATGACCGCCCCTGCCCGGATTGCTACGGTAAACTGCGCCTGCCGACATGTCCTTGACCCGGTCCGACACGATCATCAAGTCGGTCCTGCTCTGCTTAGGTGTCGTATCGATCGGCGTCCCGCTGGCCTTCCTACTTGTCCGGCCCGCGGACGCACCGACTCACAGGAGTAGGCTGCATACTCCACGCGTGCTGTCGCGGTCGGTGATCCCGGTCGTGGAACCGCTCCACTTTGAGAAGGTGGCACCGGCATCCGCTCGCACCATCAACGCCGGCGTGCCGTTCGCGAGCGGCCGACCAAGCCCGGCCCAGCCATTCCGGTTTACCGGCGCGGACGCGGATCGAGCGCGTGCCACCGACTGTCTGGCCGCAGCTGCCTATTACGAGGCGGGCAGCGATCCGATGGGCCAACGCGCCGTGGTGCAAGTGGTGCTGAACCGGGTTCGGCATCCTGCATTTCCCAAATCGATCTGCGCGGTGGTGTTCGAAGGTTCGCAACGTACCACGGGCTGTCAGTTCACTTTCACCTGTCGAGGGGCGCTGATCCGTTACCGACCTACGCCGTCGGCATGGGGCGGCGCGCGCGCGATCGCCGCCGCCGCCTTGTCGGGTGCGGTTGACGAAACAGTCGGGATCGCGACGCATTACCATACTGATTGGGTGGTCCCTGCCTGGAGCGCCAGCATGGACAAGATTGCAAAGGTAAACACGCATCTGTTTTTCCGCTGGACCGGCTGGTGGGGCGGAGCTGCAGCGCTCAACCAGCCCAGCGACATCAAGGAACCTGTGGTGGCTGCGCTCGCCGGACTTTCTCCGGCGCATGCCGGCATTGGTGAGGATGCGCTCGCCGGTGCCGGCTTGACCGTCACGGCGGGAGGCCATCGCCCGGTCCTTTCGACCGCGAGTGATCCTGACATGTTCCTCGTCGAACTCCTGCCCGGCGGAGAATCAGGCTATGCTCGTCGGGCCGGAGCGCTGTGCGGGACGCGTGAGATCTGCCGCGTGCTGGGATGGACCGACCGTCGGCGCGTCGCCCGTGCCCTGCCGCTTTCGCCCGATCAGCTGGCGTCCTTGGCGTTCAGCTACGCTCGGGACAGGGGGACGGGTCTGGAGCGCAGCCAATGGGATTGCGAGCGCGTCGTTCGTCCCGACCCGAGCGAGTGCCTGCACGGCGGGGCACCGCGTCTGCCCGGATCGTGACTGACAGGACCGGACTCGATGCGCGTGAGTCCAAGGCTTTTCGCGCATGATGAGTATGGAGGGAGTGCGTCAGGAGCGGCATCGCTGCTTGACACCGCAGATCGCCAATCGCTGCGCGTTATGATTGTCGGCGGCGGCGGCCGGACCTTCGTCATGCATCCTCTGATAAATGAGCGCGTGAAGGTGGAGAGCGGAAAGCGGCCCGAATGGCCGGTCAAGGGTCTCACCAGCACGAGTTCCGTCTGGTCGCGCTCAGCGAGCCGGAATCGAGAGCCATGCACGATTGCGTTGCGCGGACGCGAACGGCTTGCCACTCTGGCCACTTCCGATTGGGGAACGCCACATGCTTCGCTTCCTTCTTGCCTCCCTGCTGACCGCCGCGCCGCTCGCCGCCGCCGAGCCGGCGACCAAGGAGCAGCTGATGACGCCGCCGGCGGGTGCGCGCCACTACACGATCAGCTCCGTCGCCGGAAAGCATGGCGACATCTGGTCCTGGCGGCTGCCGGACGGCAGGCGCGCCTATCGCATGTCGATGTCCCTGCGCGGCTGGGTGACCGAAAACGATGAGCTGGTCACGCTGGGCCATGACGGCCGGCCCACCACGATCGCCGTACGCGGCTACACCGACCAGGGCGATGCGACCGAGGACTTCCACGTCGATGCCGCGGGCGACGCGCACTGGAGGACGGCCGTCGACAACGGCGCCGCGCCATTCACGGGACGGCGCTACAACAGCTATGGCGGCCCACCGCTGGCGAGCGAGCTTGACGTGGCGGCGCTGGTGGCTGCCGGCGACAAGGGCGTGGACCTGCTACCGAGCGGCCACGCCTTCATCGCGATCGGCGCGCCGGCGCGGATCGACGGGCCGCAGGGCCAGAAGTCGGTCAAGCTCGCCTTCATCACCGGCTACGGCTTCTCCCCGTTCCCGGTATGGCTCAGCGCCGACAACCGGTATTTCGGGAACGCTGGCCAGATCTCGCTGCTGCCGGAGGGATATGAAGCGGCCGGCCCGAAGCTGAAGGCGATCCAGGACAAGGCGATCGCGGCCATGGTGCGCGACGACGCTCATCGATTCCTCGTGCCCGCGAACCGCACGCCCACGCTGATCGATCACGTGCTGATGTTCGATTCAGTCGCGGGTCGGTATCTGCCTGACCGAGCGGTGCTGATCGCCGACGGCAAGGTCGCGGCCGTGGGTGTCGGCGGCACGGTGAAGGCGCCGACTGGCGCCAGCGTGATCGACGGCCGCGGCAGGACGCTGACGCCGGGGTTGTGGGACTCACACCAGCATGTCGGCGATGACTGGAACCTGCTGCAGAACGTCGCCACGGGCATGACGAACTATCGCAGCCCGGGCACGATGATCGAGGATGCGCTCAGCATCTACAAGCGACGTGCCGCCGGCGACCTCCTCGCGCCCGACGGCAAGATCTCGGTCATCATCGACCGTAAGGACCCGCTCGCCGCCCAAGGCGCGCTCACCGTCTCGTCCGCGGCCGAGACGATCGCCGCGGTCGACAAGATCAAGGCGGCGGGGCTGTGGGGTGCGAAGTTCTACACCTCGATGGACCCGGCCTGGATCGCGCCGGGCGCCGCCGAGGCGCACCGGCTGGGGCTGCACGTCCACGGCCATGTCCCCGCCGGCATGCGCCCGCTCGACGCGGTGCGCGCGGGCTATGACGAGGTCACGCACATCAACTTCATCATGATGCAGGCGATGCCGCAGGACGTGGTGGACAAGTCCAACACGGCAGCGCGGTTGGAGGGGCCGGCGCGCTACGGCAAGGATGTCGACCTGGACTCGCCGGCGATGAAGGCGTTCTATGCGGAGCTGGTCGCCCACCACACGATCGTCGACCCGACTTTGGTCGTGTGGGAACCGCTGATGACCTCCGACGGCACGGCGATCGCCCCCGAGTACGCGCCGTTCGCCGCCGTCTCGCCGCCGGGCGTCGCGCGCGGGTGGAAGACGTCGGGTTATCCCCTGTCCGGCGGGTTGACGCGAGACGATTACCGCAAGAGCTTCGCCAAGATGATCGGACTGGTCGGTAAGCTGCACGAGGCCGGCGTACCGATCGTCGCCGGCACCGACGGATCCGGGCTGGAACTGGTGCGAGAGCTGGAGCTGTATCAGCAGGCTGGACTGACCAACGCCGAGGCGCTGCAGACCGCTACCATCGTTCCTGCGCGGATGACGGGCATGGCCGACCGCACCGGATCGATCGCGCCGGGCATGACGGCCGACATCATCTTGGTGGACGGCGATGTCTCGCACGATATCGCCAGCCTCCGCCACGTGGAAACGGTGTTCCTGGACGGCTATCGCCTGGACGGGCAAGCGCTTCGGCAGGCGAGCGGCCTTAGCGGGATGCCAAGGTGACTGAGTAACCTCGCACGATCATCGGCGAGGCGCAGCCCAGCGCGCCGCCTGCCGCGCCTGGTGCGAGAAGCACGGCGTCGCCGTCGCCGAGGCGTTGAAGAACTGAACGTCTCCGGTCGCAAGCTCCGTCGCGTGAATTCGACCGCATGATTGCGCAGGCGACCGCGGCGAACCGGTCTATTCAGATCATCGTCGCTTACGCACTTTCACGCTTTGCGCGGCGGTTGCTGACCCAGATGACCGCGAAACAAACATTGGATGAAGCAGGTATTCGGTAATTCGGTGATTGATGTATCGCCGATGATGCCAACGGCCGTTCATGCGCGGCATGATCGGTCTGGTAAATGGAAAATATGCAAACGACGCCTCGAGCTTCACTGCCCGTGATCGCCGCGGCAATGCCCGCGCTGGCTACTAGAACGGCGAACCGGTGCCGTTCGGCTACGAATCGCGTGTCGTCGTCACCGATGGTCGCAAGGGACGCAAGAAGCTCTTCATCATTGGGGGAGAAGCGGCGATTGTCCGCCTGATCTACGAACTCGCCAGCCTGGGTCTGACCGGCAGGCCAATCGGTACCCGCGCATGCCAAGCACCTCAACGCCAACGGATACGCGCTTCGCAGCATAGTCGTTCTTCCATAGCAACGTCGATGTCATTTTGACCCGCGAGCATTACAGCGGCTCATACCGCGATCGCGCCGTGGACGATAGGGGAAGTAAGCCGACCGAGGCCGAGGCCATTGTCGTGGCCTGCCACAGATCATCGCGCCGACCTGATCGCCAACGTCGCCGCCATTCGCGCCAAGGCCGCGCCCGCGGTAAGCCGCCCAGGATCACCAACTCGCCCGGTCTCCTCGGCGGGATCGCCACGTGCGGCCATCCCGAGTGCGGTTCCGGAATGGTCATGCGCAACCGGCAAAGGCGGTGCCTATCGCTACTATGTCCGCAACCGGAAGCGACCGCCGGCGCCGCGAGTTGCCCGAGCAAGGTGATCCCCGAAGACGCGCTTGACGCTATCGTGCTGGATGGCCTTCTCCGGCTAGTTCTCGACCGTCGCAGCTCAAGCTGCTCCTATCAACGACAAGGAGATCATCGTGGCCGGCTCTATCGCCATGCTCGAAGCTGCAGCCACCAAGGGTAAGATGAGCGCCGCCGCCGCAGTTCGCGGTTCTGACCGGAAGTGGTGCCCCATGGACCACCCGATCGGGCACTCTGATCGTCGGGAAATTTCGGTCCCGTTCCAGTAATCTGCACCGACTAAGGCGGCAGCATCTCCAAATCGGGCACCCGCTTTGTGCTCAACTTGCAACGCGATAATATACCAATCGGGCTCGTATCTAGGCTTCTGCTTCAGAGCCGGCTTTAGGAGCGATTATTACGATATGCTGCCTAGCCGACCGATAGCTTTCGGTCCCCGTCGAACGAACGTCGCGCACAATCGATCTCGCCAGCGTGTCGCTCCACCAAAGGTCGAGCGCGCTGACGAGTTCGCTTAACGATACGTCGAGTTCATTCAGCGAGTATTCCACCCTCGGCGAAAACCGCGGCGTAGGAATGCCGACGCACCAATCCATGACGGTCCAGCAGACGCATGGTCTGGATTAGCATCTTCTCCGAGATGGCCACCCACCCTGCGGCGCAACCGATCGCGGACATCTGCCGCAAGGCGGGGCTCAGTACTGGGGCGATTATCTGCACTTCCCGAACAAGGAAGAGCTGATCTCCGCGGCGTGCGCTACAGCAGCGCTCTCGAACTGGCGCCGTCCGACGATTGGGACGACCCCGTGGCGATACACGCCACGATCGCGAGTACGCGCATCGTGAAACGCAGATCGCCAGTGCCGGCATAGGTGAGCGCCGCGGTGAGTCCGAGCGCCAGCATGCTGCTGCCTTGGTCGAACGCCTGCATGATGCCGCTGGCCAACTCGACGGAGAAGGACGTAGTTTTCCGGCTCTGGGCCGACTTCCTGGGCCATCTTAAAGAGCACGGGCTAATCTCGTCGGATCAGATCGTGAGCGACTACCTCAACGAGTTGCAGACGTTCTTTTGGGAGGCGGCGCGTGCGGCCCGAGGGTGGGACGTAGTGTTCGTTGACGAGATGCACCTGTTCAACGCCCAGGAGCGGCTGATCTTCCACAACCTGCTCGAACGGCGATCGAACGCCGCTCGTCATGATGGCGCTAGATCCCAAGCAGTCGCCAAGGCAAGTCTACACCGAGGTCAGCGACGAGAAGGACGACAGGGCTCCCGGCATCTACCAGCGGGCTCGTCTGCCTAACCCCGACAAGATCGACCTTGTCGAGGTGTATCGCTACACGACGGAGATAGCGGACCTGATCAAGGGCGTCATCGACGCGGCGCCGGCGCTCGACATGAACGACGACTGGAACCTTCCAACGGGCGTCAGCAAGGTTGGCAGCGGACCGAAACCAAATTTCCGGATCGAGCCCGACGCGACGCGGGTCTTCAGGCGATCGATGGAGCTTGCGGCGTCCCTGCAGGGAGAGGCGCGGAGCCGAGGTGGGCAGGTGGCGATCCTCTGTCTCGACTACGAGCGGTTCAGCACCTATTATCTTGCCGCGGAATATCAGCACTCGCGCGAAGTCTTCGTGATCCGTTCGCGTGACGATATCAACAAGCTGCGCTATATGAATAGACGCATCGTCTTCAGCATGCCGGAATACGTGGCGGGGCTGCCATTCGACACGGTCGTGCTCGCTGACGCGAATGCGAACCTAGTGCCAGATGGGGGCTTTCGCGGCCATTCAGAACGAAATTTCCCGTCAGAACTGTATCTAGGAATCAGTCGAGCGGAAAGGAGGCTCGAGATCATCGCGTCGAAAGATTGCGACGGCTTGTCACCGTATCTGAGTGCTCTCGCGGAACAAGACCTGCTACTGGCGGCATAGGTCGGACCAATAGCGCGTCGGCGCGATCGCAGACCCGACGTCATCAGCGCCCAAGTCGCGGATAACCGCTTTTTAACAAGTAAGCGTCGGTTGCAACAATCAATCGAATGCCGCTAGTTTCAGCTGAACGAATGACTGGTATCGGGTGCTGGCCACGCCGCTCTCATCGTCTGCTTGTGGGTCTCAGCCTGCCTAAAACGAACAGGCCGCGCTACCGGTCGAAGCCGTTGTCATTGCATGAGGCCAGCGTAGCTAAGGGCGCTCGATTGCTGTCGAACCGGGACGATCGCCGGATGGCGCATCGCGTTCCGACCGCCGATCACGTCTTGATCTGGGTTGTGCCGTCGCGAGAGCGGCTATATCCCGCCCCGCGGGGGACGTCATCAATGCATAATTCGGTCAAGCCGTTTCTGCTGGGCGGCGTCGCCGCGACCGCGCTCACCGTCGGGTGCGTCGGCGCCGCTCCGGCCGCCGCTCAATGCGTGACGAGCGGGTCCACCGTGACCTGCAACGGCGCGACCACGGACGGGCAAGCGCAGCAGGCGATCGATGGCGCGACGCCGCCGAACCTGACATTCAACATCAACGCGGGCGCCAGGATCGCGACCGTCCAGCGCCAAATATACGTTCCGAATAGCGCCTCGGTCGCCATCAACAACGCTGGCGTCATCGGCACATCGCCCACCGTGACGACCGACCTGTCGGTCGCCGGCGCGAGCCGGTCCACGGGCGTGAACTCGGGCGTGGTCAACGGCTCGGTCAGCGTGGGGTCACAGTTCGGTAGCAGCCCCGGGGCCGGTGCGGGATCGTTCGCGAACACCGGGACCGTGACGGGCACGGTGTCGCTACAGGGCTCGGGCGACCAGAGCTACACGGGCGGCGGCGCGATGCAGGGCGGGCCTTACAACTATTATTACTTCAACGCACTAACCCTTGCGTCGCGCGCGTCCACCACGACCACCGCCGCCGATGGCACCCGGACGACGTCCGTCACGGGCGGCCTGGCCAGCGCTACGGTGGACGGCGTCCTGCGGTCGCCCGGCACCCAGCCCAACTTCCTTGGCGTATCCGTCACCGGGATCGGCGGGTCGACCGTGGGGATCGGCGGCACGACGGGCGGGGTCACCGTGAGTGCGCTGGATGCGAACACGGTTTTCCGGAGCACCTATTCGTACCAAGTACAGAACTCTGCTTCGACCAATGTCAACAACAGCCAGGCTGTCGGGGGTGCCGCCACGCTGACGGTCAGCTCCGGCGCGACGGTAAACGGGACCTCATCGGTCACGGGGCTCACCATCGCCACCGCTTCCGTGAACGGCGCGATGCTGCCCGGCGGACAACTGTACGGCTCGCCGCTCTTGACCGTGACGGCGAACGCGGCAGACACGGCCTATTCCAATTCGCAGACCTCTTCCGGCTTCGGCGCGAACGCCTCGTCGAGCTACCAAGGAGCGAACACCAGCACGTCGCGTGGCGGAACGGCCAGCGTCACGGTCGGGACCGGCGCCAACGTCGCGGGCGGCGTGTCCGTCATCGGGGGATCGACGGCCGGTGCAACCGTCAACGGCGCGATCAGCTCGACCAGCGGCTCGTCCTACTACGTCAGCAATCTTGCCGTGACGGCGGGGGCGGCCGACTCGACATCGAGCTATTCGAGCCGCAGTGATCCTTCCGGCAGCTCCTCCACATCATCGGCGAGCACCACCCAGCGTGGCGGGGCCGCGAGCGTCACGATAGGCGAAATCGGCTCGGTCGCCGGCGCCGTGCAGGTGAACGGCATCACCAACGCTTCCGCTACCATCGCCGGCACGGTCGGGACCGCTCAAACGCCAGGGGGCGTGAGCGTGGTCGCGCAAGGGTCGGACACGACCTCGTCAGGTTCCAGCTTTTCTACGGGCACGACCGGCTCGAACAGCACCAGCGCCAACACTAACACCTCGCGCGCGGGCGCGGCCAGCGCACTCGTCACCGCCACCGGGCGGGTTGCTGGCGGCGTCGGCGTGTCGGGCGGGACGAGCGCGACCGCCACGATCGACGGCGTAGTCGGATCGACCGCGAGCCCGTTCGGCGGCGTATTCGTGTCGGCGTACGGCACCGACGGAACGACCACGACGACGTCCACCAGTTCGGCTGGAGGGGCAAACTACACGCAAACGCAAGACAGCTCTTCGTCAGCGCGGGGCGGCCCTGCGACCGTGATGGTGAGCGCGACGGGCAGCGTGATCGGCTCCGTGTCGGCGGGCAGCAACCGTGGCCCGGCGACCGCCACGCTTGCGGGACGAGCGGGTGTGGCGAACGCGCAAAACTACAGCCCGGCCCCGAGCCTCTCCGCGACCGCCACCGGCGTCGACACGCGGAGCACATCGACCAGCGGGCCGAACCGCAACGCTTACAGCAACAGCTCGACCGCGGTCGGGGGTCAGGCAACGGCGACGATTCTGGCTGGCGGCGTCATGTCCGGTGACGTGGTCGCGACGGGCGATGCGGGCGCGATGGTGGTCAACGCCGGTTCCGTCACAGGCGCGCTCCGGGCGGCGGCGGGCGCCGCCAACACGGTGAACAGCAGCGACAGCACGGGGTCCGCGACGACCAGCGGCGGGGTGACGACCTCCACCAACCAGTCGAATCCGGCAACACCAGCACGCCTGTGGCGGCCGATGCGAGCGTGACTAATACCGGCTCGGCAGGGTCCGTCGCCGCGACTGCGACGGGCAACACAAGTTTCCGCAACGACGGCACCGTCGCGGGAGGCATCGCGTTGGCCGCGACCGCCAGCCAGACGACCTCGAACCAGTCCAACAAGTCGGTTTACACGTCGACCCCGGCGACCGGCGGCGGCGCGACCACCGTTTCGACGAACACGTCCACCAACAACAGCACGTCGCGACCGGTCGGCGGAAACGTCGTCGCCGTCTATAGCGGGACCGTCGGCACCAACCCGACCGACCCGCGTCAGGCGCAACGGACGGAGATCACGCAAACGGCGGACGGCTCGAGCACCGCCACGCTGGCGGGCGTCGTGCACGCGAACGTCACCAGCTCGACCGGGCGCGCGACCGCCAGTACGACCAACTCCTCCGCCGACAGGGTCACGACGCAGCCGCTGGTCGGCGCGGGCACGGCGGCCGCGACGGAGACAACGGTGATCAGCAGCCGCGGCAATCGGACCGCGACGGGCGGCCCGAGCAGCGTCGTCGTGACGGGCGCGGTCCGCAACAACGGCGCGGGCACCGGCAACGTAACCGTGCAGGCCGCGATCGGCGCCGCGAGCGCAACGGTGAACGCCGGGGTGATCGAGGGCGCGCTCCTGCTCAACGCGGGCGCGGGCCAGAACACGACAACGAGCCTCGACGGGACCACCATCTACACGCGCGCCGCGTCCACTACTTACTACTCGCCCTTCGTCGAGCAGTCGTCGACCACGACGTCCTCGACCTCCACGCGGCTCGCGGGCGGCACGGCGACGGCGACGCTCGCGGGCGCGGGGGTCGGATCGGTGCGGGTCTCCGGCGTCGGCACCGGCGCGGGCAGCACGGCGGCGACCGCGAGCGTCGACGCGGGCTCCGTGGTTGGCGCTTTCACCGTCGCTGCGGGCGGAACCGACACGCGCACGGACCAAACCGACACGTTCGCCAACGGCGTCGACACGATCGTGACCACGCGGACGGACACGGTGTCGCCGCTGGCCGGCGATGCACGGGCCGACGTGGCGGGGCGGATCGGCGGCGCGGCGGCCGTGACGAGCCAGGGGGGTGCCGCTACCCTCGACGTGACAGGCGTCGCGGCGGACACGGTGAGCGTCACCGCGAACGCGTCCGACCGCGTCACAACCACGACCCAAGGCTATGCCGTCACCAGCCCACAGGGATACTTGGTCTATCGCCAGACGTCGCAGACCGTCACGTCCACGACGACCGCGCGCGGCGGCGTCGCCACGCTGGCGATCTCGGGCGCGCCGCAGGCCGGGGAAGCCAACGCGGTCGGCGGGGCCGTCACCGTGGACGGCTTCGGCGGCTCCGTGTTGACCGTGGCGGCGGGCTCGCGCCTGCTCACGGGCGGCGCGCCCGTCCGCGTCGTCGGCACGGCCGCGAACACGACGGCGTCGACGACCTACAGCTACGATCCGAACACCGGGGTGTTCACCGGTTCCATGACGAGGCAGACGTTCACGCCCGTGGCCGGCCCGGCCAGCCTGACAAACGCGGGCGTGATCGGCGCGCCGACCGGCTATTTTTCGGCATCCGTCCCGGTGCGCGTCGAGAGCGTCGGCGGGGCAACGATCACCAACTCGGGCCAGATCTACGGGAACGTCGATGCCGCAGGCGTCGGCGAGCGGCGGGACGTCACCACCGTGTTCACGCCCGCACGCGGAACGGTGCCGCAGACGAGCGTGGCGACCACGACGTACACGCCCGTCGCCGCATCGGCGCGCATCGCCAACACGGGGGTGATCAGCGGCCGCGCGGGGGTGTCCGGCAGAACCGGCACCGTCACCAACGCGGGCGTGATCCGGGGCGTCGCCCTGCTCGGCGCGGGCGTGCGGACCTACACCAACACGGTCACGTCCACGAACGCGTTCGACGCCAACGGAAACCTGGTCACCACCAGCGTGACCTCGCCCGCGGCGGCGCCGTCCGCGCTGTTTGCCCAGAGTCTCACGCTTGACCAGAACGGCCTTCTGCTCGGCGGCGTGCGCGTGGAAGGCGCAACCACGGCCGATCCCGCCACGGTCTCCCCGATCCGGACGTCGACCGTCACCGCGACGGTGAACCTGAACGAAGGGTCGGTCACGCTCGGCGACGTGACGGGGCAGCAGGACACGTCCGGGCGGCTGACCCGCACCGCCGTGAACCTGAACGGGAACGGGTTCCTCGGCGTTGGGCCGACGTTGCAGGCCGCGCAGCCGGCGGGCGGCGGCGTCAGCTTCACGGCCGCGCCCAACTACGCAGCGTTCGCGGCGATCGACCCCGCGCTCGGCACTGCGGGCGCGAGCGCGTTAAGCCCGGAGGTAGCGCTCGCATCCGGCAGCCGCGTCAGCGGCGTCGATTCGGTCACCAAGACCGGCGGCGGCGCGTTCACGATTGTTGGCGCGCCCCTGCTGCGCGGTGCCGGATCGCCGACCTTCACCGTCGACGCGCCGCTCGTCCGTGTCGCGGGCGGCGAGCTGCAGCTCGGTGTGGCGGGCGTCGATTCCGCGACGGGCCAGGGCGTGTTCGGCGTCAACGGCGCGGTCAAGAACAATGGAACGCTGGTCGTCGGACGCCGGATCGCGAGCGGTGCGCTGTCGGGGGTGCAGGGCGTGACCCTGTCCGTCACGGGCAACGTGTCGCAAGGGGCGGCCGGTACGCTGGTGCTCGCGGCCTCGCCGACGCCTGCGCTCCAGACCGCGCCCTCGCTCACGACCACGTCCAGCTTCCTGAGCGTGGATGGGGCGCTGTCGCTCGCGGGCGTCGTCAACATCGCCGCGCCGCAGGGCATCTACCTGAGCGGCCGCGGGCCGGACATCGCCAGCGTCGGCGGCGCGTTCACCTCGACGGCAAGCGTCAACGCCTTTGCCTCTCCCTTTGTCAACTTCGGGCTCGCCACGCGGACGGAGGGCGGGCGCACGATCGTGTCATTGAACGTGACGCGCACTTCTTATGCGAGCGTCGCCGGCAACGGCAACGCCGCCGCCGCCGCCGGGGCGCTGCAGGCGGCGATCCCGGCGGCGGTCACGGCCGGGGCGGGAAGCGATCTCGCGGCGGTGATCGCGGGGCTCGACACCGGAGGCGCGGGTCGGGCCGCCGGGGCGCTCGACGAGTTCGGCCAAGCGTCGTTCTACGGGTCGCTCGCCGCAGTCTCCACCACCCGGCCGTTCGGCGAGGTGACGGATGCGCTGGCCAGTATCGACTCGGATCCGGCGCGTCCCGTCTCGCTGTGGCTGCGCGTGGGGGGCGCGGGCACCCGAACCCGCGGCGACGCGGGCACGGGCGCGCGGCAGCTGACCGCCAACAATTACGGCGCGATTGTTGGGCTGGCCGTGACGAGCGGAGGCATAACTGCCGGCATCGGCGTCGGCCCGGGCTGGACGGACGCGAATGCGGGGATCGGGCGTGCTCGCGCGAACGGCTGGATGTTGGGGGGCTATGCGGCCGGCCGGATCGGCGCGCTGTCGCTCGCGGGGCAGGCGGTCGCGGGCTGGTCGAGCTGGAACACGTCCCGCAACCTACAGAGCTTCGGCCGGTTCGCGACAGCAAGCTTCGACGGGCGCGAAATACGCCTGAACGGCCGCGCCGCGCTCGACCTTCCGATGGCGGCGATCACGCTGTCTCCATTCGCCGGGCTGGAATGGCGTCAATGGCGTCTCAACGGCTTCGCGGAGCGGGACGCAGGCGCGTTGGGCGTCACCTCCGGCCGGGCATCCAAGTCGATCCTATCGCCGGAGGTGGGCGCGCGCGCCAGCGAGACGAGGGGCGCGCTGCGCGCCTTCGTGGAGGGCGCGTATGTGTTCCAGCCGGACATCGGATCGGCGCGCGCCTTCTCGCTCACCGGCGCGCCGGTCGGCTTCGTCGCGCAGGGCGTAACGCCCGGCAAGTTCGGACGGGTCGGGACGGGCCTCGAGACGGACATCGGCCGGGGGACTGTGTTCGTCCGGGGCGACCTGTGGGCGGGCGGGGGCAACCGGTTGGGAGCCGTTCGCGTCGGCGCGCGCGTACGACTCTAGTCGGTATGGAACGGGCTGTCGAGTTCGTCGGCGGCGGCCTGGTTCCGGACAGGTTCGGCGTAGTCCATCGGTCTTCAGCGTTGCTGCACGGCCTAATGACGCTGCGCGCAACACCTGCATAATTGAGATGAACAAGCGTCTGGTTCCGGGCGGCGATTGCTGGCCGCTGAACGGCTGGTTGTGGGTCAGACCAGTTCTGCCAGTCGCACACAGTTTCTCCCAACTGATTTGGCCGCGTAGAGCATCGCGTCGGCGCTCTCGAGCCAAGCGGGTACCGAGGTGAGTCGTGGCGTCAGCGCCGCGACCCCGAAGCTGGCCGTAACTTGCAGCGTGCGGCCCTCTGAAACTGGCAGCGAATAATTGGCGATGGCTTGGCGAATCCGCTCCGCCACCACCATCGCTTCGTCGCCCCCGGTTTCGGGAAGGAGTAGCCCGAACTCCTCGCCGCCAAGCCGTCCGAACATATCGGTTGGCCGCAGTCCACTCCCGGCGATCTCCGAGATCTGGTGCAGGACTCGGTCGCCGGTCGCATGCCCATAGCTGTCGTTGACCGACTTGAAGTGGTCCACGTCGAGCATCACCAACGTGCTCGGCCGACCGTACCGACGCGACCGGGCCATCTCGCGCTCCGCCTGCTCGACAAAGCCTCGCCGGGTGAGCGCGCCCGTCAGTTGATCGATCTGCGCGATCATCCGCAATTCGAGCTCGTCGCACACGATGTTGGCGAAATTGCTGAGGATGGCGATGTCGGCGGGACTGAATCCTCTGGCGCGCGTGTCCATCGCGCAAAGTGAACCGATATTATACCCTTCCGGCGTGCGCAGCGGGACACCGGCATAGCTGCGGATATGCGGTGGGCCGACGACCAAGGGGCTGGCTGCAAACCGCGCGTCCAGATGTGCGTCTTCGACGATCAGCGGCTCGCGCTGTTGGATCGTGTGGGTGCAAAAGGAGATCGCGCGCGGCGTTTCCGACCGGTCCAGGCCCCGTTGCGCCTTGAACCACTGACGATCGCGGTCGACGAGCGTCACCGTCGCGATTGGCACGGCCAGAACCGTGCGGACCAGCGTCACGATATTCTCGAACGGTTCCTCGATAGCGGTGTCGAGCACGTCCAGACGGCGGAGCGCCGCAATCCGCGCGTCCTCATCGTGCAGCCGAGGGTCATTCATGATGTTGTCCCTTCATCATCGCGCGAACCGCGGTCGTCAGTTCATCGGCATAGCTGTCGACCAGCGTGCGAATGCTGGCCTCGATCATATCGTCCTGGACTCCCGCGACCTGCAGGCTTGCGATGAGCGCGGCCAGGTGGGCCTGATGTCGATCGACGCTGTCCAGCAACTCCGCCGGAATCTCCAGCGGTTCGGCGGCGGTAGGCGGGGGACGCAGTTGATCAATGCGCACGGGTCATCCTCTGCGATACGGTGACCGCAGGCCCTAAACTGGAACGTTTAACAGGCGCCAAATCGGCATGAACGGCTGGCCGCTTGTCGAGAGCAGCGGAGTCGCCCGGAATGGCGGCTTCCGGGTTAAATGGCCTTTAGCTGATCGCGGCACTGCGCAACGGCCGCTAGGGCCGGCACGCGGTGCGGCGGCTCCTGCTCGATGTAGACATGTTCGACACTGCCGCGAGCAGCAGCGAACACAGGACGCCAGTCGATCGCGTCCTCGCGGCCGATGACGCCAGTTGTGAAATCGGTGCCGTAAGTTCCCAGCGCAGGCTTCGCCCGAAGACCCTTGGCGTGCAGCAGCCGAATGCGATCGCTGTGACTTTGTAACAGCGCCACCGGATCGTCGCCGCCTGCCGCGGCCCAGGCCACGTCCAACTCCCACTTCACGAGCGCAGCATCCGTGCGGGCGAGCAGAATATCGATTCCGCGTTGACCGTCGTAGCTAGCAAATTCGATTGGGTGATTGTGGTAGGCAAATGCCAGACCTGCAGCACGCGCTCTCGTAGCGAGTTCGTTCAGCGTATCCGCGTTTCGTCGCCACGCGTCTGCCGTCATCGCCGCACGCATTGCAGCTAGCCAGCCGACGCCTGCCGCGGACGGCTGGTCCGGCTTTGGCGACGCAACCACCAGCCAGCGGGCGCCGACGTCGCGTGTCTCACCGATACAGCGGGCAGGATCGATCAGGAGGTCGCCCATCGCATAGTGCGCGCCGACCGGACGTAGATGCGCGCGTGCGGCTGCAGCGGCGAACGCGGTCGGCGTTCGAGCATGTAGGCCCGCTAACTCGATCTCTTGGAACCCTAGCTCGCCCAATCGGCGCAGCGTCCCGTCCACATCGCGCGACAGCTCGTCAGTGACCGACCAGAGCTGGACCGCCAGGGGCCAAGCGAACAGGTGCCGCGCCGCAGAAACTGACGCGGCAATCAGACCCGCTCCACCGCCGGCCGCCGCCCGCAGCAATGCGCGCCTAGGCCAGCCTGTGGTCATATTCGCTACCATGCGGTGCATCTAATGAGCGATCAGATCATCGGTCAAATCTGCCTTGGGCCTGAGCCAGCATGCAGCTTTGTGCTCCTGAACCAAGGTTCGGATTGGGAAGGGACTGCCTGGTGCTGAACGTCCAGAACTGGCTCGTTCTGGCCTGAGCTACCGAGCTCCTGCCAGCTCCGTGACGCCCGACCTGAATGCCGCTCAGCCCTTCTTGATTACCGTGTCGGCTTTTTTGTTTATCTCGGTTTCCTCGGCTTTCGACATACGTCCCGCCTTCACGGCCTGGCTCGCCCGTGCCTTCGCGTTCTTAGCATGAGCAGCGTCTTCGATCGGAAACGCTCGCTTCTCAGGTTCGGCGAACTTGCTCGCGGGCAGTTTGTCGCGATCAGCTTCAGACAGCTTGGCCATGCTCTTCTCCTTCAGATCGCAAACGCCGCAAGGCGAGCTCGGTTCAGCCCGAGCGGGTCGCGCATCGATCAAGGCCGCCAGCCGACGTTGTGTTTGACAGTCGAGCCGATGCTCGCCCGACCTGAACAGATGTCCGAAGCTGGGGAGCTCAGAAGCGGCTGGAGGTTCAAGCGAGCTCTTCTGGTCTGGTGAGATGAGCGGAACAACGGCCGACCCCGGGCAGGATCCACGAGGCGCGCCGGATCTCGCACCCTTGTGGAATGTCCTGGACCTGACACCGGAAGGACGGGATCCGGATTGGCATCCGAAGCTGAACTCCTGAGCGACGGCCACTGACGCAGTGAGAGCCAAGACGATGATCACGGTCTGGGGCGGACAGACCTCGCGCTCGATCCGCGCGGTCTGGGTCTTGGAGGAGATGGGCCTGCCGTACCGCGTGCGGCACGTGGACATGCTGGCCGCGGAGAAGGACCCTGAGTGGCTCGCGGTGAATCCCGGCGAGTTCCTGCCCGCGATCCAGGACGGCGACGTCACGATGGTCGAGTCAGTTGCCATCATGGAGTACCTGATGGGCCGCTACGGGCCCACGCCGCTTCAGCCGTCGCCGGACGATCCGGCCTTCCCGACCTACCAGCAGTTCCTTCACATGGGCGAAGCTGGCTTGGCGACATTGATCATGGTCCCGCTGGTGAGTGGCTTCATCGCGCCCGAGGCGGAACGGAACAACTGGGGCGCCCGATGGGCGCGCGAGTGCGTCGAGCGACGACTGCTGCTCGTCAGGCGGCAGCTCGCGCGCTTCCCCTACATGGCCGGCGACAGGTTTACTGCGGCCGACATTTCGGTGACCTACGCGCTGAGTCTTGGCGCCAACCACGCCGGCTTTGTCCCCAACGACGCCGAACAGGCCTACCTTGCACGAACTACGAGCCGTGACGCCTACAAGCGTGCTGTCGATCGTTCGTATGGGGTGCGACAGCCTAGGTCAGTGATCAGTCTAGGCTCGATTTCACTTAGACAGAAGCGTATCCGCTATTTCTGAGGTATGCGGC
>NZ_CAXUEK010000010.1:0-61015 GCF_964250165.1 uncultured Sphingomonas sp.
ATACAGGCTCCACCTTCTCAGGAGTTGGAGCCTCCGACAAACCCGGGGCGGTTCAGTGCGATCTGTCGATCAAGCCCGTGAAGCGGCCGGGGGACGCGAAGCGAGCCGTAAATAGCCGGGCCAATCTCGTGTTCTACCTACCCGTATTCATAGCCTGCGCGCTGTTCATCTGCTATGGTGTCGTCCACGACTGGTACTCGCCCCCCAAATTACCTGGAGGAGCTAGCTCGCGCGCTGGCGGAGCAGTATCCGGCTAGTCCGCCGGAGCGGCCGTACAAGGGCCTGTTCTCGCCACCCCCGCCGCCGGCTCTGCCGCCCATGGGGTTGTTCGGCAGGACGCCGCCAGCTCGGCCCGCGTTGGGGCTGTTCGGCGGGAGGTCACCCCAGACGCAAATGGGTCTGCTGTCCGGCCTGGCGTTCCCGTCGCTGCCCAACCCAACGCGCTATCGCCGGAGGTCGCTAGACCGGCGGCACTCGCCCTCAAGGAGCGGCGGGTGTTCTACTCGTTTCACTATGCGGACGTGAATCGGGTCAACCAGGTGCGGAAGTCGGGGCAGATCAGGCCCAAGGACCGCGAGCGCCGCAAGACGGTGCAGGACCGCAGCCTGTGGGAGAACGTCCGCAGCACCAATGAGCGCTACCTCAAAGACTCGATTAACAGGAACATCTTCGGCACGTCGGCGACATGCGTTCTCACCGGGCGGGACACCTGGGCGCGTCCTTGGGTCAGGTATGAGATCGCGCGCAGCCTCCTCAACGGCAACGGCATCTTCGCCGTTCGCATTCACGGCGGGATCAGTCTCGACAATCAGAAGGACCGGCTCGGCGAGCATTACCGCCGCCTGGGGATCGAGTTGGTCGACATATATCGCGATGGCGGCCTGTCTGGCACGACCGTACACGGCCCGGCTTGCAGGCGCTGTTCGAACATGCCTTGCGGCCCGGTGCCGGCATCACCGAGATCGGCTGCTACAGCTTTTCGCGGCTTTTCCGTGACCATTATCTACTCGAGCATTACCGCCGGAAGCTGAAGCGCGCCGGCGTACGCATCGTAGCGATCACCCAAGAGGTCGGTCAGGATGCCGAGGGCGACCTAGTTCGCTCTGTGCTGTCGAACTTCGACGAGTACCAGTCTCGTCAGACCGCCAAGTTCACCCGCGACACCATGAAGCGCAATGCCGAAGCGGGATTCTGGAACGGCGCCGTGCCGCCGTTCGGCTACACCGCTGAGGTTGCCGAGATGCGCGGTCCCAAGGCCAAGAAGCGGCTCGCGATCGAGCCGTCGGAAGCGCTCATGGTGCAGCAGATCTATCGCGTGAAGCGGATCGGCATCGGCCAGGGACCGATGGGCTACAAGAAGATCGTCTGCCATCTCAATGCCGGCGGCGCGACATTACGTGGTCGGAAATGGCACGTCTCCAACCTCCGCGACATCCTGACGCGGTCGACCTATCGTGGCATCCATCTCTACGGCGTCCATGACATCAGGAACGGCGTCAAGCGGCCAGAGAACGAGTGGCAGAAGGTCGCCGTACCGGCCATCATCTCCGAAGCTGAATGGCTCGAGGTGCAGGCCGGGATCGCCCGCAACGCCCGGCACATCACGGCACCTACGTTCGTCTCCGGCCCAACCATGCTTGCCGGCATTGCCAAGTGCGGCCACCCCGAATGCGGTCATGCGTTGACGATCGCAACCGGCAAGCGCGGCCGCTACCGCTATTACCGCTGCTCGCGCAATCGACGTCGCGGCGAGACCGCTTGCCAGGGCACCAGCATCCGCGACGAGAAGCTCGAGACCATCGTCATCAATGCCATGGCCGAGCGGCTTCTTCGACCCGAGCGGCTGCAGCGGTTGCTGACCAATCTGCTCGACGAAAGCTCCTCGGCAATCCGCGAGCGGCAGGCGCATCTCAAGGCGTTGCGGACCGAGCGGACGCGCGTCGAGGGCACGATCCAGAATATATTCGACTTCATCGAACAGGGCGTGGTCAGCCCTCGCGACACCGACTTTACCACCCGCCTCGCCGCCCAGCGCACTCGCCGCGCCGATTTGGAACAGGAGATCGTGCTGGTCGAGCGGCAGTTGTCAGCCACCGATCGCAGCGTCACGCCGGAGGCGATCGGGCGGCTCGGCGACGTCATTATCCGCAGCTGCGATCGGATGACCCCGTACTCCGGCAGGGCTACGCTCGTCGATTCATCGACAAGGTGGTGCTCGCGCCGGACATCATCACAATCAGCGGACCGATCAAGCCGCTCGAAATCGCCGCCAGCGGCAATCCCGAGTACCAGGCACCCACGGTGCCCTCTCTTGACCGGAAGTGGTGCCCCCGAGAGGACTCGAACCTCCGACCTGCGGTTTAGGAAACCGTCGCTCTATCCGGCTGAGCTACGGGGGCTTGGGCCGATTGCTAAAGGGCTGCCCGGCGGCGGTCAACACGGCCGGCCGGCGGATGGCCGGGCTCCCGAGCGGGATCAGCCCTTCTTGAGGGCGTCCGCCTTGTGCGCTGCCTTGCCGCCCTTATCGCTCTTCACGATGTATTGCGGGTCGTCCTTCGACGCGCGCACGGTGTGGCTCTTGATCTTGGTGTCGCTCGTCTGCTTTTCCTCGACCTCGCCATGCGCGGTGCCGCCATGCGAGCTCCAGCTGACCTTGTCGCCCTTCTTCAGTTCCTTGGCCACCGCGTATTCTCCGTTCGGAGAAACCGAATCGCACGCTCAAGAAAAAGGCTCCCGGCCTGAGCCGGGAGCCTGATTACCTAGATTGCGCTTGGGTCAGAAGCGGAAGCCGGCGCCGATCCCGTAGCGCCGCGGCTCCAGCGTGAAGGCATTGGTGAACAGGCCCGCGGACTGATCGGTAACGTACAGGCCGGTGATTGCATTGTTGTCGAACAGGTTCTGCACGAAGCCGCGGACGTAGAACCGATCGTTCGGCGCGTTGAGCTGCACCTGGGCATTCACCACCGCGAAGCCCTCGATGCGGTTCACCTGACGGTTGAACACGCTCGCAAAGTAATCGCCGGTGTAGGTCAGGTCCACGCGCGGCACGAGCGTGTAGCGGCCGATGTCGGCGGTGTACTGCGCGCCCGCGCCAAACTTGTATTTGGGCGATTGCGGCAGCTGGTTGCCGAGGATGCTGACCGGCACGCCGATGAAGTTGACGGTGACGGGAAATGCGCCGGTAGGCACGCCGAACGCGCCACGCAGCCCCGTCTGTAACGCGAACAACGGATTTGCCGTCCCGTTCGCGAGGGCGGCGGGCACCGTGCCCGTGGCGAGCTGGTTCAGCGTGCTGCAGATCGAGAACGCGCCCGTGTTGTTCGTGCCCGGGATCGGGGTGGGCGCCCGGAGGCCGAGCCCGAGCGTGTTCACTGCGCCGACGAATGCGTTGCTCAATGCCGCGCTGCCATTGTTGGCGGTCACCGCGCAGTTGCTGCCGTTCTGCAGGTCCTTGACGACGACGGCATCGGCGCGGCCGGCGCCGGGATCCTGCGGATCGACGAAGGGCGTGTCGGTCTTGATCTTCGTGTGCAGGTAGCTGAAGTTCAGATTGATGAGCACCTGCCGCGCCGGCTTGATCACCGCCTCGGCCTCGGCACCGTAGATTTCGGCGTTGATGTTGTCGTCGACCGCCGTCTTGTCGATGATCCGGCTGATCTGCAGGTCCTTGTACTTGTAGTAGAAGCCGGTGAGGTTGAGGCGCAGCGTGCCGTCCAGGAACGTGTTCTTGCTGCCGATCTCGAACGCATCGACCTGCTCCGGGCGGAACGCCGTGGGCACGGTGGAGCCGGGCAGCAGCGGCGGGTTGATGCCACCCGACTTGTAGCCCCGCGAGTAGGATGCGTAGAGCAGGTTGCGGTTGGTGATCTGCCAGTCGAGCACTGCGCGGCCGGTCACTTTGCTGAACGACGCCGAGGCCAAGGCATAGGGCTGGACGCCGGCCACCGACGGGTCGGCATCGAATGTCGCCAGGAAGGCGGGTGCCGTATAGGCGTTGGTCGTGTTCAGCGGCACCGGCGAGCTCAGGATCGACGTCTTCTGCTGCGTGAACTTATCGTCGTGATTGTATCGCGCGCCGAGCGTCAGTTTCAGATTGGACGCGAAGTTGACATAGCCCTCACCGAAGAAGCCATATGACTTCAGATGATAATAGGCGCCGTCATTCTGATAAAACGGCGAGGCGAGATAGGCGCCCGCCGTATTGCCGGCGCCCAGCGCCGTGGCCGAACCGAGAATGCCCGACGCATAATCGAGGCCGAAGGAGTTGACGTAGTATTCCGTGTTGCGGACCCTATAGTCCAGATAAATGCCGCCGAGCAGGAAGTTGAACGGCCCGTCGAGCTTCGAGGTGATGATGCCCTCCGCCGTCCACTGCTTGCCTTGGGCCTGCGAGCGGTCGAAATCGAGGCTGTTCGGCGCGCAGATCGAGTGGCCGCCGTAGACGCCCGTGCCGGTGGGTTCGGAAGTCGATTGACAGACGCTGCTGGTGTTGCCGTTGGGCAGCAAGTCTTTGCGAACCGTCGCGAAGCCCGGCCCGAGCGCGCCCGACCCGGCCACTACATTGAACGTGTTCAGGCCGACGTTGCCGGCGAGCGAATTCTCGACGCTGATATTGTAATCGTTGGTCGAGTCGGTCGCTCCCTCGGTATAGCCGCCGTCGATCTTCAGCGTGAAATGGCTGCCGAGCTCCTGGTTCAGCGAGCCGAGGATCTGCTTCTCGTCGGTCTTGAATCGCGGCAGCGAGTCGACGCTGACGGTGCGCAGGTCGGTCGGGTTGACCACGCCGGCATAGCCGTCCGGTCCATAGACGCTCTGCAGCCCGAACGAGGCGATCGTCGCGTTGCCGGTAGCGATGCGAAGGAACTCGTTCGACGACAGCGTGGAAGCGAAGCTGGCATTGCCGTTCGTTGTCTCCGTCGCCAGCCGGTCGGGCAGGCAGCCCAGCACGCCGGTGGGGTCGCGGTGGCAGAGCTGCTTCTGGATGCGCGAGCGGTCGTCGTCTTCCTTGAAGTAATGGCCGACGATGTCGATCGTGGTCGACGACGTCGGCTCGAAGCGCAGCGAGCCGCGCACGTCGAACTGGTTGCGGCCGTCGATCTGGCTGTCGGTGAAGTTGTTGTGCGTGAACCCGTCGCGATTCAGGTAATAGCCGGCGATGCGGACGCCGAGCTTGTCGCCGAGCGGGATGTTCAGCATCCCCTTCACGCGAATGCTGTTGTAATTCCCGTACTCGACATCGCCCGAGGCATGGATGCCGGACAGGTCGGGCTTGGCGGTGATGAAGTTGACGACGCCACCGGTCGCGTTGCGGCCATACAGCGTGCCCTGCGGCCCGCGCAGCACCTCGATGCGCTCGATGTCGAAATACTCGTTCTGGAAGATCGGCGAGCCCAGCACCGGCACGTCGTTGACGTGCACCGCGGTCACCGAGTCGCACGTCGCGCCGACGCACAGCTCGCCGACGCCGCGGATGGTGAACACCGACGACGACGTGAAGTTCGACTTGGTGAAGGTGACGTTCGGCAGGTTGAGCTGGAGGTCGCTGGTGGTGTTGATCTGCTGCGCCTGGAGCGCCTGCGCGTTGAACGCGGTGACCGCGATCGGCACCTGCTGCAGCGTTTCGGCCTGGCGCTGCGCGGTGACGACGATGTCGGCGATGCCGGTGTTGCCCTGGCCGGCGGGATTGTCGGCGGCGTTTTGTCCGCCCTGCGTGCTCGCCTCGGCGCCCGGCGAGGTCTGGGCGGGAACGGTGCCGGGGGTCGTCTGCGGCGCCGACGCTTGCGCGTAGGCCGGGGCGCTCGCCAGCAGCGCGAGCGTGGACGTCGTGAGCAGCGCAACGGTCTTCATATGCATCCTCTTCTGGGTCGCGCCGGTCTTGCACGCCGGCGTCGCGGCAACCATGGTTCGAGCACGGGGCCTAGCGCCGCGCCGAATCATGCGTCAACGGGCTTTTCTCAAGCACGATCGCCCTAGCGACGGGATGTTGCGCGAATGAAACAGTTGCAGATCAGAACTGACCCTATGACCGGCGCGTGCCGTAGCGTCACCGGCGCCGGGCGATGAGCGATCTGGTCGAGCCCGCGCCGGCGCAACCGATCCCGGCCGACGTGACGGAGGCGATCAGGACGCTGATCCGCTGGGCCGGCGACGATCCGACTCGGGAGGGCCTGATCGACACGCCGCGCCGCGTCGCCAAGGCCTGGAAGGAATATTGTGCCGGTTACGCCGACGATCCCGCGCGCCATCTGGAACGGGTGTTCGAGGAGGTCGGCGGCTATGACGAGATCGTGCTGCTGAAGGACATCCCGTTCCAGTCGCATTGCGAACACCACATGGCGCCGATCATCGGCAGGGCGCACATCGCCTATCTGCCGCGCGATCACGTCGTCGGCATTTCCAAGCTGGCGCGCGTGCTGCACGGGTTCGCGCGTCGCTTGCAGGTGCAGGAACGGCTGACGGCGGAGGTCGCGGACTGCATCTGGACCGCGTTGCGGCCGATCGGCGTCGCGGTGGTGATCGAGGCGACGCACGCCTGCATGACCGCGCGCGGCGTCCGCACGCCCGGCGTGGCGATGACGACCAGCCGCATGATGGGCGTGTTCCGCGACGACGAGCGCAGCCGCCGCGAAGTGCTGGCGCTGATGGGCTGCTGACCGTTGCGCGTGCTCGTCACCGGCGGGGCCAGGCGGCTCGGCGCCGCGATCGTGCGGCGGCTGGCGGCGGACGGGCACCGGGTGGTGGTCCATCATGGCCGCTCGGGCGAGGCGGCAGCCGCGCTCGCGGCGGAGGTCGGCGCGGCGGGTACGGTGGGCGGCGACCTGGCGGCGGTGGAAGCGATCGGCGACCTCTGGGCGCGCGCGTGCGAGGTGGGCGGCGGTCCGATCGAGGGGCTCGTCAACTCCGCGTCGCAGTTCGAGGAGGACCGGCCCGAGACCATCGACGTCGCGCTCGCCGCGAGGTTGTATGCGGTGAACTGCACCGCGCCGGCGCTGCTGACCGCGGCGCTGGCCGGGCAGGGCAGGGGCGGCGCGGTCGTCAACCTGCTCGATCAGAAACTCGCCAATCCCAATCCGGACTTCTTCTCCTACACGCTCGCCAAGGCGGCGCTGGCGCAGGCGACGGTGCTGATGGCGCAGGCGTTCGCGCCGGCGGTGCGCGTGAACGCCGTCGCGCCCGGGCTGGCGCTGCCGAGCGGCGACCAGAGCGCGGCCGAGTTCGACGCGGTCGCGCGCCGCAACCTGCTGCAGCGGCCGGTGGGCGCTCCGGCGATCGCGGACGCGGTGGCGTGGCTGCTTGCGGCCGACAGCGTCACCGGCCAGACGGTCTATGTCGACAGCGGCCAGCGGTTCGTGAAGAGCGGGCGCGACGTGATGTTCGAAGGACGCGGCCTTGGCTGAATACACCACCATGCTGGAGGGGCTGGAGGTGTTGATGCGGCTCGGCATCCATCCGCAGGAGGCCACACCCCAGCGTGTGCGATTGTCGGTGTGGCTGACCGCCGCCTATCCGGCGCCGCCCACGGCCGACCGGATCGACGAGGTGCTCGATTATGATTTCGTGCGCGCCGGCATCCAGCGGCTCGCGGCGGGGAAGGGTTTCGCGCTGCAGGAGACGCTGTGCGAGGCCGTGGCGGCGCTGTGCCTGGCCGATCCGCGCGTGATCCGCGTCCGCGTGCGCTCGGTGAAGCCGGACGTCTATCCCGACGCGGCCGTCGGCTGCGAGATCGAGCGGCCGTGAGCGCAACCGTTGCCGAGCCGTTATGATCGAGGTTGTCTTCCGGCAGCGCAACGTCATCTATGCTGACGTAATGCGGCAGATCATCTACGAAAGCGTCGCTACCGATCGGTCTGCCGAGGACATCGCGCCAGACATCCTGCGCTTCGCGCGGCCGGAAAACGGCTTGAACGGCGTCACCGGGCTGTTGCTGTTCGCCAACGGACGCTTCCTCCAGGTGCTCGAAGGGCCGGAGGAGAGCGTCAGCCTCACCATGGACCGCATCCGCGCGGACCCTCGCCACCGCGACATCGCGATCCTGGCGGACCGGCCGATCGAGAAGCGCGCCTTTGCCGACTGGGGGATGGCCTATCGCGACGAAGGCCACCCGGCCGACCTGCTCGACGACCGGCTGCGGTTGATGGTGTCCGGCGCGCCGCCTGAGATCGGCGATCACTTCAGGCGCTTCCTGCACGCGTAGCGGGCGATTCTGCCAAACTGCCTCGGCCCAGTCGCGATGACTGTCGAGCACTGTAGTGTTGGCCGACGCCGCCCGATACCGGGCCCGGTCTCCGCCGGGGAAGCAGTGGGAGAGACCGCTGGCTATTGCCGCTCGAACGCGGCGTTGATCACCAGCACCGTGTCGTCGGACACCATCGGCACATATTTGCTCACGCCGAAGTCGGAGCGCTTGAACTGCAGGCGGCCAAGAAAGCCGATCGACGCCTTCTTGCTCATCGGGTTGGTCGCCACGCCGAACAGGCGGGCGCGGATGATGGCCGGCTTGCTGACGCCGTGGAGGGTCAGCGTGCCGTCCACCTGCACGGTGTCGGCCGTCAGCGCGGTGACCCTGGTCGACCGGAAGGTGGCGGTCGGGAACTTGCCCGCATCGAGCCAGTCGCCGCTCTTGAGCTCGTCCGTCAGCTTGGCGCTGGTGGTCTGGACGCTGGCGACGGGGATCGAGACGCTGAGCGTCGTCGCGGCGAAATTGGCCGGATCGGCGGTCAGCGTGCCGCTCGCGCCGGAGAAGGTGCCGGCGAACGGCGAGATGCCGAGATGGCTGACGCTGAACGTCACCTGCGTGTGGTTGGGCTCGACGGCGTAGGTGCCGGCCTTGACGTCGGCAGGGCCGCCGGCGCCGTGCAGCGGCTGGTCCATCTGCGCGAGCGCCGGGGCGGCGAGGAGCAGGGCGGCGGCGAGCATGGGGCGCATGGGCGAAGGTCTCCTGATAATGCACGCGTTCTGGCCCGTGCGCCGGCCGGCGTCAAACGCCCGGGCGGCAACGCTGGGTTGCCGTTTACCGCCTGAGCCGTTCGATCAGGTCGGGCGCGCCCGGGTCGACCCGCGGCCAATCGGCGGGAGGCTGATGGCGAAACCAGGTATATTGGCGCTTGGCATATTGCCGCGTCTGGCGCTGGGCTCGCGCCAGCGCTTCGGCGCGGGTGATCTCGCCGGCGAGCATGGCCGCGATCGGCGCGACGCCGATGGCGCGGCGGATCGGTGCGGCGGGCGGCAGGTCGGGCCGCGCGAGCAATGCCGCCACCTCCTCGACCGCGCCGCCCGCGAACATCGCGTCGAGCCGGGCGTCGATCCGCGCGAACAGCGCCGCTCGATCGGGCAGGAGGATCACCGGCCGCAGATCGACGGTGGCGGCGATCCCGCCTGCCCGTTCGGATTGCCAGGCGGCGAGCGGTCGGCCGGTCGAGCGCACCACCTCCAGCGCGCGGGCGATGCGCGCGCTGTCGGCCGGCGCGAGGCGGGCGGCCGCGGCCGGGTCCTCGCGGGTCAGCGCGGCAAAGGCGTCGGCGACCGGCAGCGCGCGCACGGCGGCGCGGGCGGCGGGGTCGATGGGCGGCACCGGCGCGATCCCGTCGAGCAGCGTGCGCAGATAAAGGCCGGTGCCGCCGACCAGGATCGGCCGCCGGCCCTGCGCCGTCGCGGCCGCGATCGCGTCCGTCGCCTCCGCCGCCCAGCGCGCGGCGGAATATTCCCCGTCCGCGCCGTCGACGTGACCGAACAGCAGGTGCGGCGTGCGCGCCTCGTCCGCTGGCGAAGGCCGCGCCGTCAGGATGCGCAGGTCGCGGTAGACCTGCGCCGAGTCCGCATTGATGACGACCCCATCGCTCGACTCCGCGACGTCCAGCGCGCACGCCGACTTGCCGCTGGCAGTTGGCCCTGCGATGAGCGCGACGGTCGGGAGGGCCATGTTCACAGCAAC
Organism: uncultured Sphingomonas sp.; assembly: GCF_964250165.1. Lineage (GTDB taxonomy): Bacteria > Pseudomonadota > Alphaproteobacteria > Sphingomonadales > Sphingomonadaceae > Sphingomonas. The sequence continues at coordinate 9,932 of NZ_CAXUEK010000010.1, forward strand.
GCTCATAGCAGCCGGCGCGCTCTCCGCAGCCGATCTCGATGACGCGGGGAAACGGCTGACGGCTGCCGGCTGCGCGCCCGGTCGGTTCGCTTGGCTCGACGAAGGCGGCGCGGCCGACCTCCCTTTCGCGGCCGAGCCGGCTGCGGCTCGCGCAGCGCTGGCCGGTGTGGTCGCGGCCGATGTGGTCGTCCAGCCCGCCGCCGGGCGCGAGAAGCGGCTGCTCGTTGCCGACATGGATTCGACCATGATCGGCGTCGAGTGCATCGACGAGCTCGCCGACTATGCCGGGCTGAAGCCGGCAATCGCCGCGATCACGGACGCGGCGATGCGCGGCGAGCTGGATTTCGAGGGCGCGCTCGATGCGCGGGTGGCGCTGCTGCGAGGCCTCGACGCGGGTGTGATTGAGCGGTGCCTTGCCGAGCGTGTCCACTTGACGCCAGGGGCTCGGACGCTGGTCGGGACGATGCGGGCGCGGGGCGCGCGGTGCGTGCTGGTATCGGGCGGCTTCACCCGCTTCGCCGAGCCGGTGGCGCGCGCGATCGGTTTCGATCGGGCGGTCGCCAACGAGCTGCTGATCGAGGACGGCCGGCTCACGGGCGCGGTCCGCAAGCCGATCGTCGGCGCGGCGGCCAAGCTGGAGACGCTCCGCGCGGAGGCCGCCGCGCTGGGTATCGGCCTGGCCGAGACGCTCGCGGTCGGGGACGGCGCGAACGACCTGCCGATGATCGCGGCGGCGGGACTCGGCATCGCCTATCATGCCAAGCCGATCGTCGCCGCGGCGGCGGGCGCGCTGATCGACCGGGGCGACCTGACGACGCTGCTCTGGGCGCAGGGCATCGCGCGCAGGGATTGGGTGACCGGCTAGGGGCCGGTGACGATGCAGGTCAGGCGCGCGCGGGTGCACGCGGACTGGGCCGCGGCCTTGCTGGGGAACCCGGTCGCGACCAGCCGGGTGATGCCCCCCGCGTCGGGATAGCTCGGCGTCGCCGCGCCGAGCTTGCCGCCGACGCGGTTCCACAGCGCCTCCGCATTGCCGCGGTCCCGGAACGCGCCGAGCTGCGCCTTCCAGCCGCCTGCGGCGGCGCCGGCCGCGAGCGGCTTGGGTGTCGTCGGCGCGGGAGCGACGGACGTGGCGGCGACGGCCTTGACCGGCGCGGCGGGCGGCCGGGCGGCGGTTCCTGCCCTCGGCGTCGGCAGAGGATGCGACGGCCGCCCGGGTCCCTCGCCCGGCGGCGTGGCGGCCACGGTCGCGCCGCCTGGCCGCAGCGGCGCGCGCGCGGCATATTGGCGAGCGAGCGCCGTCCCGTGCTCGCGATCCGCGGCGGTGACATAGCCGTCCATCTGCGTCAGCGTCTCGGACGCGGACGGCAGCCCCTGCTGCGAGGCGCGCGTCACCAGCGCATAGGCGCGGGGATAGTCGCGCGCGGCCCCGCCATCGCCGTTGAACAGCATCGTGCCGAGCACCAGCTCCGCCCGGCGCTCGTCGCGCGCCGCCGATTTCTCCAGCCAGGGCATCGCCTCCTGCCGGCGGCCCTCCTGGAACAGCGCCAGGCCGTAATTGTCCTGCGCCTGCTCATGTCCCTGCAGCGCCGCCTTGCGGAACCAGCTCTCCGCCAGCGCGGGGTCGACCGGCACGCCGCGCCCGAGCTTGTAGGCCTGGCCGAGATTGAACTGGGCGTCGGGATCGCCGGCGATGGCGGGCCCGCGCCATTCCTCCACCGCCTTCCTGAAGTCGCCGCGCGTCCAGGCGTCGACCCCCGCCTTCACGTCGGCGCCGGCCGACGCGGCCACCACCGCCGCTACGGCGCTCGCGATCAGCAGCCCGTATCGCATCGCCGTTCCCTTCCTGCCCTCGGCGCGATCATGCCGCTGGGACGCCGCCGGGCGCAAGCCGTTAACCTGTCTTTAGCCTCGGGCGTGGCAGGCCGCAGCGGCAGAGAAGGGGAGTTCGGGCGGCACATGCGCGTTTTGGCGTTGGCATCGCAAAAGGGGGGCTCCGGCAAGACGACCTTGTCCGGCCACCTCGCCGTGCAGGCGCACCTCGCGGGCCAGGGCCCGGTGGTGCTGATCGACATCGACCCCCAGGGCTCGCTCGCCGACTGGTGGAACGAGCGGGAGGACGAGCAGCCGGCCTTCGCGCAGACCACCGTCGCGCGGCTCGCGGCCGACCTGGAGGCGCTGCGGCAGCAGGGATTCAAGCTGGCCGTCATCGACACGCCGCCCGCGATCACCATGGCGATCCAGAGCGTGATCCAGGTCGCCGAGCTGATCGTCGTCCCGACCCGCCCGTCGCCGCACGATCTGCGCGCCGTGGGCGCCACCGTCGACCTGTGCGACCGCGCCGGCAAGCCGCTGATCTTCGTGGTCAACGCCGCGACCCCCAAGGCGCGGATCACCAGCGAGGCCGCCGTCGCGCTGTCGCAGCACGGCACCGTCGCGCCCGTGACGTTGCACCAGCGCACCGATTATGCCGCGTCGATGATCGACGGCCGCACTGTCATGGAGGCCGACCCGAACGGCAAGTCCGCGGCCGAGGTGGTGGCGCTGTGGGGCTATATCTCCGACCGGCTGGAGAAGAACTTCCGCCGGACCGTCTTTTCCGTGCCGCAGGCGCCACAGGCGGGCTTCGGTCAGCGCGCGGCCGGCCCGATGGGCGGCGGCTTCGGTCGCCGGGTGGTGGGCTGACGATGCTGGGCCAGGCCAAGCCGTTCGCGTCGCTGTCGTCGACGCTGCTGGCGCGCAAGGGCCAGGCGCGTCCGGCGATGCGGCCGCAGGGGTTCGCCAGTCTCGCGCCTTCGCCCGAGCGGCTGGATGATCTGGGCTGGAACGACATGGGCTCGGAGACTTCCGCGCCGACGCCGATCGCGCCCGCCGTCGCCCCCGCGATCGAGCCCGCCGCGCCGCCCGTGGTGGCGCAGCAGGAAGCGTTGCGCGAGGAGTTCGAGAGCCCGGTGGCGCCGGCGGCGGCGGAGGCGCCCGGCGTCGTGCAGAGCGTCTCGGTCGCCACTGCCAGCCGCCTTCAGCGCGAGACCGCGCACAAGGGCCGGGCCGCCTTCACCCTGCGGCTCGATGCCGACCGCCACTTGCGGCTCCGGCTCGCGAGCGCGCTGGCGCACCGCTCGGCGCAGCAGCTGGTCGCGCATGCGCTGGACCGCTTCCTGACCACGCTGCCGGAGGTGGAGGCGCTGGTCGCGCAGCTGCCGCCCACGCCTTCGCCCAAGGGGAAACGCTGATGAAGGGCAACATCGCCTCGCTGGGCGCGATCGCGCTCGCTTATGGCGGCATCCTGCTGATGTCCGCCGCCGAGACGCCCGACCGCCCGCAGACGGCCGAGATGAAGGCGGCGACCAGGGCGGCCGGCAAGGCGGCCAAGGCGCTGCGGGCGCATGACGTCGCCGCGGCGGTAGCGGCGGCGGAGACCGCGGTCGGGCTGGCGCCGACCCGTGCCGACTTCCGCATGATCCTCGGCCAGAGCTATCTCCGGGCCGGCCGCTTCCCGTCGGCGCGCCAGGCGTTCGCCGACGCGCTGCATCTCGACGGCGGCAACGGCCGCGCGGCGCTCGACCTCGCGCTGACCGAGATCGCGGCGGGGGACTGGCAGCGCGCGCGCGGCACGCTGGCCCAGCACGCCGAGACGATCCCCGCGGGCGACCGCGGGCTCGCGATGGCGCTGGCGGGCGACACCGCCGGCGGGGTCGCGGTGCTGACGGAGGTCGCGAAATCGTCCGCGGCATCCGTGCAGGTCCGACAGAATCTGGCGCTCGCCTATGCGCTGGGCGGACAATGGGGGGTGGCGCGGATGATCGTCGCCGCGGACCTGTCGCCCGCCGACGTCGACGCGCGCCTGGAGCAATGGGCCGCCTTCGCGCAGCCCAAGGCGGCGTCCGACCAGGTCGCCAGCCTGCTCGGGGTGCATCCGGTCGCCGATGATGCCGGGCAGCCCGCCGCGCTGGCGCTCGTCGCCCCCGTCGCAACGCCGGCCGTAGCGGTCGCCGCGGCCATCCCGGTCCATCCGCCCGCGCCCACTGTGGTCGAAGCCGTTCCGGCCGCGCCCGTCACGGCCATCGCGCCGGCCAAGCCGCCAATCGTGTTCGGCGCGCGCCGCGAGGTGGTGCAACCGCTCGCCGCGCCGGTGATCCAGCAGGCGGCGAACGGCTACAAGGTGAAGGTGCAGGCCACGCGCGTGGCGGCCGCCAGGGTCGTGACGACCGGACCCGCGATCGCGTCGGGCACGTGGTTCGTCCAGATCGGCGCGTTCGACAGCGCCGGCGTCGCCAAGGACGCCTGGAGCCGCGCGCAGCACCGCTACGCCGCGTTCAAGGGTCACCAGCCCAATGGCGCGACCTTTCGCAGCGGTTCGGCGACATTCTTCCGTCTGTCGGTCGGCGGCTTCAGCCGCACTGCGGCCGATCAGGCCTGCCGTCAGTATCGCGCACGCGGCGGCGTCTGCTTCGTCCGCTCGACCGCCGGCGACCAGATCGCCGCCTGGGCGAAGCCGACGAACGCCCGCCTGGCGGTGGCCGCTCAGGCCGTCACCGCAGCCGCGCCGCGCGGGCGTTCCTGACGCCTAGACTTCGCGGCCGCCCTTCCACAGCCGCAGCACCTTGCCCTGAACGGGCAACCCGTCGAACGGCGTGTTGCCGGCCAGACCCGGCAGGCTATCCGCCGCGATCCGCCAGGGCGCGTCGGGATCGAACAGCAGCAGGTCGGCGGGCTGACCGGGCGCGAGCACGCCCGCGTTCACGCCCAGCACCCGCGCCGGCTGGGCCGCGAGCAGCTGGAACAGCCGCGCCATCGTCACCACGCCGTCGCGCACCAGCGTGAGCCCCAACGCCAGCAGCGTCGCCGCGCCGGCGGCGCCGGGCGCCGCATCGGCGAAGGGCAGCCGCTTCGCCTCCGGCCCCTGCGGCGCATGGCCCGACGCGAGCACGTCGACCGTGCCGTCCGCCACCGCGGTGAGCGCCGCCTGCCGGTCCGCCTCGCTGCGCAGCGGCGGCGACAGGCGCGCGAAGGTGCGGAAATCGCTCATCGCGATGTCGGACAGCAGCAAGTGGGGCGGGGTGATCCCGCATGTCACCGGCAGCCCGCGCCGCTTGGCCGCCCGGATCAGGTCGAAGCCGGCCGCGGTCGTCACCTGCCGAAGGTGCAGCCGCGCGCCGGTCTCCTCGGCCAGCAGCAGGTCGCGCGCGATCGCCAGCGGCTCGGCGGCGGCCGGCGCGGCGGGGAGCCCCAGTCGCGTCGCGGTCTCGCCGGCGGTGGCGACGGCGTGGGCGGCGAGCCCGCCATCCTCGGCATGGGCGATAACCGCGAGGTCGAGGTCGCGTGCGTAGCTCATCACCCGCGCCATGACGCCGGCATCGGCGATCCACCCCGCGCCGGTGCCGATGGCGCGTGCCCCGGCGGCGCGGCAGGTCGCCATCTCCGCCAGCTCGCGCCCCGCCAGCCCGCGCGTTGCCGCGGCGATCGGGTGGATCCACAGATCCGGCTTGCCGATCAGCGCGAGGCGCTGGACCGCACCCGGCTCGTCGAGCGGCGGCGCCTGATCCGGCATCGGCGCCACCCGCACGATGCCGCCGGCGCGGCACGCGGCGCGGTCGACGGCGAACACGCCCAGATCGACGATCGCCGGCGCCAGATGCCGGGCGCGCGCGTCGATCGCGTCGGCGGGCAGATCGATCGCGCCGACCGCCGCGATGACACCGTCCTCGACCAGCACGCCGCCGGTCACGACGCCGTCGGGCGTGACCAGCCGGGCGTTGCCGATCGCCAGCCTCACGCCCAGCCCGCCACGCGGCGCGTCCGGCGCGTCAGCACGTCGAGGCACGCCATCCTGACCGCGACGCCCATCGCCACCTGCTCGGTGATCGCCGATTGCAGGTGATCGGCAACGTCCGAGTCGATCTCCACACCGCGGTTCATCGGCCCGGGGTGCATCACCAGCGCGTCCGGCAGGCGGGCGAGGCGCTCGCGCGTCAACCCCCAGCCGAGCCGGTATTCGCGTGGCGAGGGCACATAGCCGCCGTCCATCCGCTCGGTCTGCAGCCGCAGCATCATTACCACGTCCGCGCCGTCGAGCGCGCGATCGAAGTCGGTGAAGGCGCTGACCCCCATCGCCTCGATCGCGGTGGGCAGCAGCGTTCGTGGCGCGCAGACCCGCACCTCGGCGGCGAGCGCGGTCAGCGCCAGGATGTTGGATCGCGCGACCCGGCTGTGAAGCAGGTCGCCGCAGATCACCACGCGCTGCCCGGCAATGGCGCCGCGCCGCCGGCGGATGGTCAGCGCATCGAGCAGCGCCTGGGTCGGGTGCTCGTGCCGCCCGTCGCCGGCGTTGAGCACCGCGCCGTCCACCTTGTCCGCGATCAACCGCACCGCGCCGGAGCTCGCGTGCCGGATCACCAGCACGTCCGCCTGCATCGCATTCAGCGTCTGGGCGGTGTCGATCAGCGTTTCGCCCTTCGTCACGCTCGATTGCGCGGCATGCATGTTGACGACGTCGGCGCCGAGCCGCTTGCCGGCGATCTCGAACGACAGCAGCGTCCGCGTGGAGTTCTCGAAGAAGGCGTTGATCTGCGTCAGCCCGGCGAGCCGCTGATCGGCGGCAGCATGCGGGCGCGCGGCCCAGCCCTCCGCCTCATCGAGCAGGAAGGCGATCTCGTGCGGCTGGAGGCCGTCGATGCCGAGCAGGTGCCGGTGCGGGAAAACGGCGGCGCCCGAGATCATGGCGGACGGGCGGTGATCCGACAGCGGCATCAAGGCCGCGGCGTAGCGGCGCGACGAGGCCTGCGCAACCGGCGCGCCTCCGGACGGTTGTGGCCGTGAAAATCCAGGGAGTTGGGTCATGGCGGAAGGCAATCGGCGGCAGGTTTTGGCGGGGGCGGCGGCGCTGGGGGCGGCGGGACTGGCGAGCGCGGCGGCGGCCGGGCAACGGCCCGCCGACGCCCGCACCGCCGGCCCGATCGCCCCCGGTCGGGATACCAAGCTCGCCGGCAAGGTCGCTTTCGTCACCGGCGCGGCGCGCGGGATTGGTCGTGCGATCGCGGTGGAGCTGGCGGCGAACGGCGCCGACGTCGCGATCTTCGACATCGCCGGCCCGGTCAGCCCCGCCTCGAACGCGAAGCCCGCCACCCCCGCCGATCTCGCCGAGACGCAGCGGCAGATCGAGGCGACCGGCCGCCGCTGCCTTTCCATCAAGGGCGACATCCGCAAGATCGCGCAACTCCGCGCCGCGCACGACCGGGTGCTGAAGGAGCTCGGGCGCATCGACATCGTCGTCGCCGACGCCGCCATCCAGCGCTGGAAGGAGCTGCTGGAGATGGAGGATGCCGACTGGTACGACACGATCGACAACAATGTGAACGGCACCGCCAACACCGTCCGCGCGTTCGCGCCGACGCTGTGCGGGCAGAAGAGCGGCCGGTTCATCCTGCTCTCGTCGATGCAGGGCAAGCACGGCACCGGCGGCGCTTCGTCCTACTCCGCTTCCAAGCACGCCATCGTCGGCTTGATGAAGTCCGCCGCCGAGGAGTTCGGCAAATACGGCGTGACGGTGAACTGCATCCTGCCCGGCCTCGTCGACACCGCGCTGACCCGCTACCCCGCGCGCTGGAGCCACCTCCTGGGCGAGACGCAGGACAATCCGCCCAAGAACCCGAGCGAGGCGGAGACCTGGAACAATCGTGCGCCGCGCGTGCCGCTGAAGGTCGCGTGGCTGCAGCCGGAGGACATTTCGCCGATGGCCGTGTTCCTGGCCTCCGACGCCAGCGCGATGTGCTCGGGCGCCAATTTCGAGGTGACGGGCGGCGACAGCGCGCAGGACGTCTAGGCGTTCACCAGCGCGTCGATCGCCGCCTGCAGGATGTGGGCGGCGGCGTGGCTGTCGATCCGCTCGGCGCGCTTGGCGCGGCTCATGTCCTGCGCGATCAGGGCGCGCTCCGCGGCGACGGTGGACCAGCGCTCGTCCCACAGCAGCACCGGGCCCAGGTCCGCGACCTCGCGCGCGAAGGCGCGGGCGGATTGCGAGCGCGGGCTCGCCGAGCCGTCGAGGTTCAGCGGCAGGCCGATCACCAGGCCCGCGACGTGCTGACGCGCGACGAGGGCGGCAAGATGCTGCCGGTCGCGCGTGAACTTGGTCCGGCGGATCAGCTCGGCCGGCGAGGCGAAATGCCATCCCGCGTCGCACAGCGCCGTGCCGATCGTCCTGGTGCCGAGGTCGAGTCCCAGCAGCCGACCGCCCTCCGGCAGCGCGGCGCGGTAATCGGCCGCGGAAAGCGTGATCATCTCTCGATCCTCCCCGGCACGGGGAGGGGAACGGCGGCGCGAAACGGCGTGGTGGAGGGGGGCCCGATCTGGCCGATCCCCTCGTGACCGGACCCTCTCCACCACCGGCCTCCGGCCGGCGATCCCCTTCCCCGGGCCGGGGAGGAGCTAGCGCGTATCATACGCCGCCAGCCGCCGCGCGGCATCGGCGCGGATGTTCGCCCAGAACAGGCTGTAGTCGTAAACGTGGTAGTTGTTGCCCGGCAGCACATACTGGCCAAGGTCGGGCGGCGCGCCGATCAGCAGGAAGCCGCGCGCATCGCACCGCGCCGGCACCCTGCCGGGCGCGATCTCGGCCGTGCTCAGGTCCGCCGACGGAAACAGCGTGCCGAGGTTCGCGGAGGCCGGTGCGCCCCCGCCCGCCGTGCCGGTGAGCGGGTTGGTGCACAGGATCGGCGTACCCATCCTGCTCGCGCCGGTGAAGCCGGTCGTCGCATCGAAGGTGTCGACGATCAGCGATGGGTCCGCCGGCTCGGCGAAGCTCTCCCAGGAAAGGACGCACCCGGCCTGGTCGGGTCGCGTGCAGGCGGGCAGCCCGAGCCGCGGCAGGTCGGCCGGGATGGAGATCGGCCAGCCGACGACATAGGCGGCGACCACGCGGCCGAGCAGCGGCGTGCCGGCGATGCGCTCGCGCAGCAGCCGCTCCAGGTGCAGCGCGCCTTGGCTGTGCCCGGCGAGGATGATCGGCCGGTCCGGGCCGATCGCCTTCAGGAACGTCTCGAACGCGATCACGACGTCGCCATAGGCGACGTCCAACGCGCGCCCGCCGTCGGCGCGGTTGGTCAGGAATGCGCCGAAGCTCGCCTGGCGGTAGCGCGGCGCCCAGACCTCGCCGACGTCGTTGAACACGCTCGCCTGCCCGCGCAGGAACACGCCGGCGCGCCAGTTGGTCGTCGCATCGTCGAGCGGCGCGTTCCAGTGCTGGCCGCCGATATAGCTGGTGGGGTGGATGAAGAAGACCGCCGCGCGCGGCTTCGCGCCGGGCTTGTAGCCGGCCGGCGCCCAGCGGCTCGGATCGTTCGCCACGCCAGGCCGCGCCAGCCACATCTTGGGATCGTCGTAGGCGGAACGCGCGAGCCCCGGCTGCGCCTGAAACGCCTCCTTCGGCACCAGCCAGTACCGTACCAGATCGTTGCCCCAGATCCGGTAGACGAAGGCGGCCGCGATCACGAGGACGATCAGGACGGCGATAGCGTAGAGGAACTTGCGGGCCACGCCCGGGCCCCTACACGGCGCAGCGCCGGGGCAAAAGCGTTGCACCGCGCCGACCCGCTCTGCTAGCCGCTCGGACATGTCCGTCAACACCGACACCGTGAACAAGGTCGCGCGGCTCGCCCGCATCGCGCTCGCGCCCGGCGACGCCGAGCGGCTGGCGCCCGAGCTGTCCAACATCCTGGGCTGGATCGAGCAGCTGGGCGAGGTGGATACCGCCGGGGTGGAGCCGATGACCGCCGTCATCGCCAACCAGCTGCGGCTGCGCGACGATGTGGTGAACGCCGACCCGCTGACCGGCGGCGGCATCCGCGACGAGCTGATGGCCAACGCCCCCCAGGCCGAGCACGGCTTCTTCACCGTGCCCAAGGTGATCGAGTGATGACCGCAGGTCGGTATGCCATCATCCCCGCACCGGCGGGCATCCAGGAGCGGACAGCGTGACCGATCCGACCGATCTGGGCGTGGCCGCGATCCGCGACGGGGTGCGGGCGGGCGAGTTCTCCGCGCGCGAGATCGCCGACGCGTTCATCGTGAAGGTAAGCCGCGCCAAGGCCCTGAACGCGTTCCTGGTGGAAACGCCCGAGCACGCGCTCGCCGCCGCCCGCGCCGCCGACGCCGCCCGCGCTGCGGGCGAGCCGCTGAAGCCGCTGGCCGGCGTGCCGATCGGCATGAAGGACCTGTTCTGCACGCAGGGCGTCCCGACCACCGCGGCGAGCCACATCCTGGAGGGCTTCACCCCGCCCTATGAATCGACGGTGTCGCAGAAGCTGTGGGATGCCGGCGCCGGCATGCTGGGCAAGCTGAACATGGACCAGTTCGCGATGGGCTCGTCCAACGAGACCAGCGCGTTCGGCAACGTCGTCTCGCCGTGGCAGCGCAACGACGGCAGCAACGCCCCGCTCGCGCCCGGCGGCTCGTCGGGCGGCTCGTCGGCGGCGGTGGCGGCGCGGCTGTGCCCCGGCGCGACGGGGACGGACACCGGCGGCTCGATCCGCCAGCCTGCCGCCTTCACCGGCATCAGCGGCATCAAGCCGACCTACGGCCGCTGCTCGCGCTGGGGCGTGATCGCCTTCGCCTCGTCGCTCGACCAGCCGGGGCCGATGGCGCGCGACGTGCGCGACTGTGCGATCCTGCTGGAGGCGATGGCGGGATTCGACGCCAAGGACGCGACCTCGCTCCAGCTGGAGGTGCCGCGCTGGGAACGGGGCTTGTCGGGCAATCTCAACGGTGTGCGCGTCGGTATTCCCAGGGAGTATCGGGTCGACGGCATGCCTGCCGAGATCGAGGCCCTGTGGCAACAGGGTATTGACTGGGTCCGTGACGCGGGCGCTGAAGTGGTCGAGGTCTCACTCCCGCACACCCGCTACGCATTGCCCGCCTATTACATCATCGCGCCCGCCGAGGCTTCATCCAACCTCGCGCGCTATGACGGCGTGCGCTACGGCCTGCGCGACCTGCCCGACGGCGCGGGGCTGCAGGACATGTATGCCGCCACCCGCGCCGACGGCTTCGGCGCGGAGGTGAAGCGGCGCATCCTGATCGGCACCTATGTGCTGTCGGCGGGCTTCTACGACGCCTATTACACCCAGGCGCAGAAGGTGCGGGCGCTGATCGCGCGCGATTTCGAGCAGGCGTGGGACGAGTGCGACGTGCTCCTCACACCGACCGCGCCGTCCGCGGCCTTCGCGCTCGGCGAGAAATCGGCCGATCCGATCGCGATGTATCTCAACGACGTATTCACGGTGCCGTCGTCCCTTGCCGGCCTGCCGGCGATGAGCGTGCCCGGCGGCCTCGACGCGGCGGGCCTGCCGCTGGGCCTGCAGATCATCGGCAGGCCGCTCGACGAACAGGCGGTGCTGAACGCCGGACTGGCGATCGAGGAGCGAGCCGGGTTCACGGCACGGCCGGAGGCGTGGTGGTAGACGTTGGTTTCGGCAAGTGTTACCACCGGTAACACCCTGGAGGGCTATATGAACGCGCCGGTTCGCTGGACCACGACCAACATGACGAGCAAGGGCCAAGTGCTTATTCCCAAGGACGTGCGCGACGCGCTCGGGCTCGTGCCTGGCAGACCCGTGCAGGTCGGGGTCGAAGAGGGCGGCTCGGCCGTATTGGTACGCAGCGGCGAACCCGCAAAAGAAACGTCGGAGGAGCGCAGCGCTCGCATCATGGCGGCGTTTGCGCGCGCGTCTTTGCGGCATCGCACTGGTCGGTCGACAGAGGAGATCATGCGTGAGCTACGTGGCGACGAACTGCTCCCGTGATCTTCCTCGATACAAACGTGCTCGTTGATCTGCTCGAGCCGCAAGATAATCCTGAGGCTCTCTGGTCCAAGAAGGCCGTCGCTGATCAGGCAGGCGTTGACCGCCTGGCAACCAACCTGATCGTGCTGGCGGAACTCGCAGGCGAGCTGGCCTAGCCCGATGAAGTGGAGGAAGCACTGGTAGCCGCCGACGTAAGCCTGGTGGAGATGGACGTCGCGGCCGCTTTGCGCGCCGCCGCCGCGTTTCGGGAATATCGGCGTCGTGGGGGTTCCCGGCGTACGATTCTGCCCGATTTCTTGATCGCCGGTCACGCGGTCGCGCTCGGCGCAACCTTTGTCACGCGGGATCGTCGCCTCGGCTCCTATTTTCCCGATCTGACCCTCATCACGCCCGAGACGCAGCCATGACCGAGACCAGCTATCGCATCGACGGCGCCACTGGCGCGTGGGAGGTGGTGATCGGGCTGGAGGTCCACGCCCAGGTCACATCCCAGGCCAAGCTGTTTTCCGGCGCGGCGACGGCGTTCGGGGCGGAGCCGAATACGCAGGTGTCGCTGGTCGACGCCGCGATGCCCGGCATGCTGCCCGTGCCCAACCGCGAGTGCATCCGCCAGGCGGTGCGCACCGGCATGGCGATCGACGCGCAGATCAATCGGTGGTCGCGGTTCGACCGCAAGAACTACTTCTATGCCGACCTGCCGCAGGGCTATCAGATCAGCCAGCTCTACCATCCGCTGGTCGGCGAGGGGCATGTGGACGTCGCGCCCGACGAGAAGCAACCCGACGGGATCAAGCGCATCGGCGTCGAACGCATCCATGTCGAGCAGGATGCGGGCAAGCTGATGCACGATCAGCACCCGACCCGTTCCTATGTCGATCTCAACCGCTCAGGCGTTGCGCTGATGGAGATCGTCAGCCGGCCGGACATGCGTTCTCCTGCCGAAGCAGGAGCTTACCTCCGCAAGTTGAGATCGCTGCTGCGCTATGTCGGCAGCTGCGACGGCAACATGGAGGAGGGCTCGATGCGCGCCGACGTCAACGTCAGCGTGCGCAGGCCGGGGGGCGAGCTGGGCACGCGGACCGAGACCAAGAACGTCAATTCGGTCCGCTTCGTGATGGCGGCAATCGAACATGAGGCGCGCCGCCAGGTCGACCTGATCGAGGGCGGCGGCCGGGTGGAGCAGGAGACGCGACTGTTCGATCCGGACCGCGGCGTCACCCGCTCGATGCGTTCGAAGGAGGACGCGCACGACTATCGCTACTTCCCCGATCCCGACCTCCTGCCGCTGGAACTCGACGAGGCGTTCCTCGCCGATTGCCGCGCCAGCCTGCCCGAGCTGCCCGATGCCAAGCGGCGGCGATACGAGGCGGCGGGGGTGACGCCCTACAATGCCGGCGTGCTGACTGCCGAGGTCGAGACGGCGCGCTGGTTCGACGCGCTGCTGGCGGCGGGTGCGCCGGCGGGGCCGGCGTCGAACTGGGTCACGGGCGAGCTGTTCGGCGCGTTGAACCGGTCGGGCAAGGGGATCGAGGAATCGCCGGTAAGCCCTGCGCAAGCCGCGGAATTGCTGGCGCTCGTCGTGGACGGCACGCTCTCCGGCAGCCTGGCCAAGCAGGTGTTCGAGCTGATGCTGGAAACGGGGGAGGGCGCCGTCGCGCTGGTCGAGGCGCGCGGCCTGAAGCAGACCAGCGACACCGGCGCGATCGAGGCGGTGATCGCCGACGTGCTGGCCAAGAACCCCGGCCAGCTGGAGCAATACCGCGCCGGCAAGCAGGCGCTGTTCGGCTTCTTCGTCGGCCAGACGATGAAGGCGATGGGGGGGAAGGCCAATCCGGCGGTGGTGAACGAGCTGCTGCGGACCGCGCTGGGGTGAGGCGCGCAGCGACCGGCGCTGGTCTTCTCGCCATTCTGGCGGCGGCGCAGCCCACATCCGCTCAGCTATATCAGATCACCCCCGTCAGCTTCGACCTGAGCGCGGGCGACACGATTGGCGCTAAACGCTCGGGTAGCTTGTGCCTGCCGGCCGGGGCGGTCGCATGGCGTGAGGCCAAGCCGGACACGGTCGACGCGCGGGAGGCGGTGACGCAGGCGGCGCGGAGCGCCGGCCTGAGCGTCGGCGCCGTGGACAATCCGTTCGAGGAGGGGGTGACCGGCTTCGACCGGGCGATCCGGGTGCGCGTGCGCGGGTTGCACGTCACCGCTTGCGTGCCGCCGGGCGGGATGGGTCGGCTGATGAACCGTTCGCACGTGATCAAGGGCGATGGCGTGATCGCGATCGAATGGCGCGTCTATGTGCGTGGAACGGACGATCCCACCATTACGCGCCGCACCTGCACGGCTTTCGCTTACCGCGGCGATCCGGGCGCACTGACGGACATGACGCTGCTGGCGCTGCGGTCAGCCACGGCAAAGTTCGCCGTCAGCCTTGCGGCGGGAGGGAGCGGCCCGCCGGTGATCGAGGATGACGCCTGTGCCCGCTTGCGGGAGAAGGATGGAATGTCGTCGCAGCTGTCGAAGGATTGAGCATCGACAGAGGAACGGCTGCGGGCCAGGCCCGTGCCGTCGGTCGGTCAGGCCCTGCCGAGCAGCTGGCCGGCTCCGCCTTACTGCGCGTCGACGTCCTGATTCTTGACCTCGCCGCCGGTGCCGGCGTTGCCGCTATAATCGCCCGTGGCGGTCATCGGCTCCGGTTCGGTGCCGCCTTCGCCGCGGGTGACCGCGTCGCTGCGCGCCTTCACCGCCTGCTCGATGTCGCTGCGGGCGTCGTCCTCCTGCGTGGCGGGCGGGCTGTCGGGGGTCTGGTCCATGCGGTCCTCGGGAATGGAGTCGGGGTGCGGGTCGCCCATGATTCAGATCTCCGCCGGCTGGGCGGTGCCGGGATCGCCGGCGGGTATGCCCGGTGAGGGCTGGTCGACATCGGGACTTGGCGGGCTGATTTCCGGCAGCGGACTGGTCGTCGGCGCCGGGTTGGGATCGATGGCCGGGCTTTCGGGCTGGGGCTGCGTCGCCATGGGAAGCTCTCCTTTGCGCCCCCTCAACGCGCCGCCCACGCGCGCGGTTGCCTCGCCCGCCCGCTCTCGCCTATAGGCGCGCGTTCACGGCGGGTCCGTTCTCTCGCGGGCGTGGCGGAATTGGTAGACGCAGCAGGTTTAGGTCCTGCCATCGCAAGATGTGGGGGTTCGAGTCCCTTCGCCCGCACCAGTCCCGCCGCGGCGGCGGGAACGTCCGGTATCAATCACAGGATCACACCACGCCCATGCAGACGGTAGAAACGGTGAACGAGGGGCTGAAGCGGGCCTACCAGCTGACCATTCCCGCGCGCGAGATCGAGGCGCGGGTCGAGGGCGAGCTGAAGCGGTTCGCACCACAGGTGCGCATGCCCGGCTTCCGCCCCGGCAAGGTTCCGGCGAACCTGGTGCGCAAGATGCACGGCCCCGCGCTGATGCAGGATGCGCTGAACAGCTCGATCCAGCAGGGCGTGCAGTCGCTCATCACCGACAACCAGCTGCGCCCGGCCACCCAGCCGGCGGTCGAGCTGGGCGAAGGCTATGAGCCGGGCCAGGACGCGGCGGTGACGGTGACGCTGGAGGTGCTGCCGCAGGTCCCCGCGCCCGCGATCGACGCGCTGAAGCTGGAGCGGCTGACCATCCCCGTCGACGAGGCGGCGGTGGACGCGCAGCTCAGGAAGTTCGCCGACGCGCAGAAGAGCTGGGACGATGCGGGCGACAAGGCCGCGGCCCAGGGCGACCTCGTCACCATGGATTTCGCCGGCAAGGCCGGTGGCGTCGCCTTCGAGGGCGGCACGGGCACCGACATGGCGGTCGAGATCGGCTCGGGCCGCCTGATCCCCGGTTTCGAGGATCAACTCGTCGGCGTGCGCGCGGGCGAGGCGAAGCAGATCGCGGTCACCTTTCCGACCGACTATCCGGCCAAGGAGCTGGCGGGCAAGGACGCGACGTTCGATCTGACGATCAAGTCGGTGCAGACCGCCGGCGAGAGCCGCATCGACGAGCAGCTGGCGAAGAACCTTGGGCTGGAGAGCCTCGACCAGCTGCGCAACCTCGTCCGCGGCCAGGTGGAGCAGGAGGGCAGCGGCCTCACCCGCACCTACATGAAGCGCAAGCTGCTCGACCAGCTCGCCGCCGGGCACGATTTCGAGGTGCCGCCGTCGATGGTGGAGGCCGAGTTCAACCAGATCTGGGCGCAGCTGGAGCATGAAGCGACCCATGAGGCCGATCCCGACGCCGCCCGCGCCGAGATGGAGACCGAGCGCGAGGATTACCGCCGCATCGCCGAGCGCCGCGTCCGCCTGGGCCTGCTGCTGTCCGAGATCGGTCAGGCGAACGGCATCGAGGTGACGAGCCAGGAGATGAACCGGCTGATCGCCCAGGCGTCGCAGCAATACGGCCCCGAGGAACGGCAGCGTTTCGTCCAATATATCCAGCAGGAGCCGATGGCCGCGGCCCAGCTGCGCGCCCCGCTCTACGAGGACAAGGTCGTCGACTTCCTGTTCGGCAAGGCCGAGATCACGGACCGCGAAGCGACGCGCGAGGAGCTGGAGGCGGCGATCGAGAGCGAGGACGGCTTCTCGACCGGCACGCACGTGCACGACCACGATCACGATCACGATCACGATCACGCGCCCAAGCCCGAGCGTTCGGCCGAGGCAGCGGCGACGGCGGATACCGAAGCGGCTTCGGACGAGGTGACCCCGGAAGCGGCTGCCAAGTCCGCGCGCGGCAAGAAGGGCGCCGCCGCGACCGAGGGCGACGTGGAGCAGCCGGCGGCCGATGTCGCCCCGCCCAAGCCGAAGCGCGCGACCAAGCCGATTGCCAAGGGCGCCAACGCCAGCGTTCAGACCACGCCGGCCGACGAGACCCCGGTCGAACCGGGCTCGAGCGAATCGGAGCCGAGGCCGCGCAGTCGCAAGGGCGCGCCGGTCACTGCCGAGACGCAGGTGCTGGAAAGCTCTCCCGTCGCAGCTGAGGCGGCAGCAGGAGCCGAGGCGGTCGGTGCGCCGGTGAAGAAGCCGCGGCCCAAGAAGGCCTAGGCTGACGTGGGGCGGTGACCCAGGCCGAAGCTGCCGTCCCGCGCTGCCGCTCCGCGTTATACTCCCGGTGATCGCCGTCCCAGGCGCACTGCCGTCTGCGCCGGCCCGCGCCGCGTCAGCGCGATGGTGAGGGCCCCGAACGCGAGCACCCAGATGGCACGCGCCTGGTAGCGATCGTGGGGCGTGGACAAGGCGCCGCATATCGCCACGTCCAACAGCCAGCCCGCGATCAGGACGACCCCGTATTGGCTGACGGTCGCCAGTCTGGTGTCCTTCACCAGCCAGATGATGCTGATCAGGCCCGCCAAGCTCCAGAACGGGATCAACAGCTCCGTCCATCCTGTCGGCATCGTTCCGCGCGCGAAGCGGCTGCTGAGCAGGCCGGCCTTTTCTGCGGCAGGTAACTTCGCGGCACCCTCCTGAGCATCTTGTCGGTCGTCATTGTTGAATTCAGGTAGGCGCCATGAGGCGAACTGGCGCAGGATCGCGGCCCCGGAGCTCTGCACGACCACCAGCGGCCGATCGATGACCACCGCGCCAACGAAGGCCGCTTGCTCGCCGGCCAAGGCGCGCTGCTCGCGCGTGGCTACCGCGCCGAACACGCCGGTGGCCCGATCCTTGCTCCACAGGAACGAGTCGCTCGGCAGGGGCAGGCGATCGCGGTAGCGGCAGAGATGGAATTGTGCGTGTCCGCAATGTGACGCCAGGAAATCGAGACCCGGCCCGTCTTCCACCAGTCGCGCCGTGATGAACGGCGGTCGGATGGGGGAGGCGCCGGTGGTGCTGGTCACGACCGCGGCGAACGCGACCTCGCCCAGCAAACCGACCATCGCCGACGCCGCAACCGCCATGGCGCCGGGTCGCCAGCGCCGCAGCCCGAACAGGCTGAGAACGAATGCCGCAACAGCAAGTCCGAGCAGCATCAAGGCGTGGCTGCTGTGCGCGAGGGCGGCAAACGCGGCGATCGCAATCCAGAACGCGCGCCCGATCTTGGTCTCCCGGCCCCAGCCGACGATCAGGGCGGTCGCGGCGACGATGAGGGCGCCGGTCAGGAAGTCAGGCATCACCATGCTCACGAACCAGGACAGCGGCGTCAAGGCCAGACCTGCTGTCGAGATCGCCGCGGCGGCGGCGAAGCGGCGCTCCTCCCGAGGATCGACGAAATGGCGGATGAAGCCGATGATGACCGCTCCCGCGAGCAACGCCTGCAACGCGATCGTCAGCCAGAAGGAGCCGGTGAGCGCGCCGGTATAGGCGATCGCTCCGTAGAACACGGATCGACCGAGCAGCACGGGCTTCGGCTGACCTGCCGCTGATGCCGGGCCGGGAGGAGATCGCGTCGGTGCCCCCGTCGCCGCATCGCTCGGGCGCCGTGCGATCGACAGGACGTCGGCATTGCTCCAGCTGGTTCGGTGGTCGGTCAGCCGAACTACCGCCGCGTCAACGCCGCGGACGTAGGCACCGGTGTCGGGAAAGAAGAAGGGATAACCGTTGACGATCGCCGGCCACAGCAGCACCAGCCCGAGCAGCGCCAGCGTGAATTGCCTTGGCCGAAGCGGCGCGATCGCACTCTGCCCCACGTTTACCCCCGCCAAAGGCTTGGTTGAGTATAGCCGCTGAGCCAAAGGCACGATAGCACCCTCGATCGCGCCGTCCCTGTCCGAACCATCGGCTCGGCATGTTCCGGCCAGCTAATCCTAAACAGTGGAGGAAAGATCAATGGCGGCGGCCCGTCTTGGTGAAGCAGCGAATCTCCTGGACGGCTTGTCGATCGCCGTGCTGCTGCCCTGCTACAACGAGGAAGCCGCGATCGGGCAGACCGTAGCCGGGTTCCGCGCCGCGCTGCCGAACGCGTCGATCTATGTCTACGACAACAACTCGCGCGACGCGACCGCCGCGCGCGCGCGGGACGCAGGGGCGATCGTGCGGGCCGAGCGCGTGCAGGGCAAGGGCGCGGTGGTGCGGCGCATGTTCGCGGACGTCGACGCCGATATCTACGTGATGGCCGACGGCGACGCGACCTATGACGCCGCCTCCGCGCCGGCCCTCGTCGCGCGCCTCCTCGACGAGCGGCTCGACATGGTGGTCGGCGCGCGGGTGACGGAGGCGGACGCTGCCTACCGGCGGGGGCACCGGTTCGGCAACGCCCTGCTCACCGGCATGTTGGCGCGATTGTTCGGGCGCAGCTTCACCGACATCCTGAGCGGCTACCGCGTCTTCTCGCGCCGCTTCGTGAAGAGCTATCCGGCGCTCTCCACCGGGTTCGAGATCGAGACCGACATCTCGGTCCATGCGCTGGAGTTGCGCATGCCGGTGGCGGAGGTGGAGACCCCCTATTTCGAACGGCCCGAGGGCTCGGCGTCCAAGCTCTCCACCTATCGCGACGGCTGGCGCATCATGCGCACGATCATGACGCTCTACCGGATCGAGCGGCCGCTCTTGTTCTTCGGGGCGATCGGGGCGGCGCTGGCGCTTCTCGCGGTCGCGCTCGGCATCCCGCTCGCCATCACCTATGCCCGCACCGGCCTGGTGCCGCGGCTGCCGACCGCCGTGCTCGCGACCGGCCTGGGGATCGTCGCGGTGCTGTGCGGGTTCGCCGGCCTGATCCTCGACACGGTGGTGCGCGGCCGGCGCGAACTCCGGCGGCTACTGTATCTTCACCATCCCGCGTCAGGACGGGATGGGACATGACCGACACGATGGTGATGATGAAGGAGCCGCAATCCGAGCGCGTGTCGGCGCGGCGCAACGCGGACCGGCCCGCGCCCGCCGAGCTCGTGGTCGTCGTCCCCACCTTCAACGAGATTGCCAATGTCGAGCGGCTGGCCGACGCTTTGGATGGGGTGCTTGCGGGGATCGCCTGGGAGCTGATCTTCGTCGACGACAATTCGCCCGACGGCACGGCGGAGCGCGTGCGCGAGGTCGCGCGGCGCGATCCTCGCATCCGCATCGTCCACCGCTACGGTCGTCGCGGCCTGTCGAGCGCGTGCGTGGAAGGGATCATGGCGTCCGCCGCGCCTTACGCTGTGGTGATGGACGCCGACTTCCAGCATGACGAGACGATCATCCCCGCGATGCTGCGCCTGCTGCGCGGTGGTACGGCCGATCTCGTGGTCGGCAGTCGCTATGCCGACGGCGGCAGCCTGGGTGACTGGTCGAAGGGCCGCGCCGCCGCCAGCCGCACCGCGACCTGGATGGCGAACCGGCTGACCGGCACGCCGATCAGCGATCCGATGAGCGGCTTCTTCGCCGTCCGGCGCGATGCCTTCATGCGATCGCTGCCGCGGCTTTCCGCGATCGGCTTCAAGATCCTCCTCGACATCGCCGCCAGCGCGCCCGCCCCGCTCAACGTGGCGGAACTGCCCTATGTCTTTCGCAACCGCCAGCATGGCGAGAGCAAGCTCGATACGCTGGTGCTGTGGGAATATCTGGAGCTGCTGCTCGACAAGCTGGCCGGGCGCTGGGTGCCGGCGCGGTTCATCAGTTTCATGCTGGTCGGCGGCTTCGGCGTGCTGGTGCATTTCAGCGTGCTCCTGCTGGCGTTCAAGGGGCTCGGGATCGGTTTCGCGGAGGCGCAGGGCGCCGCGACGGTGGTCGCGATCTCGAACAACTTCTTCCTCAACAACCTGCTGACCTATCGCGACCGCCGGCTGCGGGGCATGCGGCTGTTCTGGGGCTGGGTCAGCTTCAACCTGGTCTGCGCGACCGGCGCCGCGGCGAATATCGGTATCGCCGACTGGCTGTTCGAGCGGCCGGTGAACTGGATCGTCTCCGCCTCGGCGGGTGCCCTGATCAGCGTGGTGTGGAATTACGCGATGTCCAGCCTGTTTACCTGGCGCAAGAGCTAGGCGCCGGCGGGCGCGGCGCCGATGCCGGCCCGGCCTTGAAAGCCCGTGCGGGACAGGCGATGTAGCGACCCTAAGCAAGGACGCCCTTACATGCCCATGGACCACCTCGATATCGTCAACGGCCTGGTGCCGATCGTCATCGAACAATCGAACCGCGGCGAGCGCTCGTTCGATATCTTCTCGCGTCTGCTGCGCGAGCGCATCGTGTTCGTCACCGGCGGGGTCGAGGACGGCATGGCCAGCCTCATCACCGCGCAGCTGCTATTCCTCGAGTCCGAGAACCCGAAGAAGGACATCTTCATGTACATCAACTCGCCGGGCGGCGTCGTCACGGCGGGCATGGCGATCCACGACACCATGCAGTATATCCGGCCGCGGGTCGGCACGGTCTGCATCGGTCAGGCGGCGTCGATGGGCAGCTTCCTCATGTCGGCAGGCGAACCGGGCATGCGCGTGGCGCTGACCAACAGCCGCATCATGATCCACCAACCCTCCGGCGGGGCGCAGGGCATGGCGGCGGATATCGAGATCCAGGCGCGCGAGATCCTGCGGATGCGCCACGATCTGAACACGCTCTATTCCAAATACACCGGCAAGCCGCTCGAGGAGATCGAACGGGCGATGGACCGGGACAAGTTCATGAGCGCGCACGAGGCGAAGGATTTCGGGCTGATCGACGAGGTGTTCGACAAGCGACCGGCCCCGACCGACGAGCTGGCGCAGGCGGCTTAACGGCTATCTTCGCTTTGCGACCTGCTAAGGCGCGCGCCGCCGCCGGCGAGCAGGTCGGCCGCGGCGAATACCAAGATGGGATAAACCAGATAGGTATAGCGCTTCACCGGTTGGAAGGGGGCGCTGAGGATCAGCATGGCGCCGATCATCACGGCTGGATAGAGCCAGTGCGGTCGTCGCCGCACTATCGCGAGGATGATGGCGAAAGTGCCGGTAAACCCCACCAGCTGGGCCAGAAAGGCACGGCCCGCGGCAAAGCTGCTCCTGCCGAAAACCGTGAATTGCCATTCTTCGGGCAGCAACGTCTGGCGGATGTGGAGCAGGAAAAGATATAGGGTATCTAGTGGATGTGCCGCCATCCAGGCGCGCGTTTCGTCGCGCAACTGGTTGGCGTAGGCAATCTCTCCACCTGCCTGCATCATGGCGCGATAGGCGCCCGCACCGACTGAGGGGTGGACCGCTTCCAATCGCGCCATGAATTCGGTCGCGCGATCCGCAGGGGCCAGGGCTCCCGGGTATTCAGCGATTGCGAGCTCCAGGCCGGCATTGCTACGCAGTAGTACCGGCGCGTGCATCACCCGCTCGTTGCGGATGGACCAGGGAATGAGCAGTGCTGCCATGGTCATGCCGCCGCTCACGGCGGGCACCCAAAAATTTTGCCATGCCAGATGCTGCAGGCAAAGAAGTGCGATCGCGGCGAGGCTTGCGAGTCCCAGCGCCGGATTGACGCAGAACAGCGCCCCCCCGAGAGCCCCGAGACGGCCGAATGCCCCACGCGTCGCCGCGGCCGCCCTGATCGCGAGTAGCTGGTCGAGGACGAGTGCCGCCAGGCAGGCCGCAAGACCCCCCTCCCATACGCGAAAGTCGACGCTTTCCTGGGCAATATAAGTGGGAGCGAGGCAGCCAAATGCGAGCCCGGCGACGCGGGCCCAGCGCGGTGTCCCGAGCCGGCCGAAGCGCGGTACAGAAGGAGATAGGTGGCCATGGCGAGTCCGACCGCCCACACCGCCAGGATCGCTTCGGCTACCGGCGAGCCGATCCCCAGCAGGCGATAGATGCCTCCCGCCAGGAGGGGCATTGTCGGCAGGAGGTGTGCCGTTGGTCCCTGACCAAGACGGTAAGCGTCGGCGAAGCCACGACCGGCGCCGACTGCGGAGGCGACACGCATGGCTTCGCCCGTGGCGCCGCTGGTCGCACGGCTAGCAGCGAAGGCGATTCGCTCCACAGCTCCGGCAAGCACCAGCGCTGCGACGAGCCAATATTTCCTCTCGCCCCTTATGATGCGCATTGCCACGCCCCCCTTTGGCGCACCCAATCCAGTTCTCCACCCCATTCCAGGACATCGCATACGACCGAGTTTAACCGACCAGCCGCGTCGCGGCCCGTCAAGAGCGTGCCGCGACGATCGGTGACCTGGCAACGGTCGTCGGTCGAGCGTTTACCCGCTAGTGGCTTGTTTAAGGGTCTGTGCCACGACATATTGCGCATGGAACCAGTGGCTGCGGCAATGCCGAAGCGGCCGAATGATCGGATTGAAGGTGATCACTGTATGACCAAGCTGACTGGCGGCGATTCGAAGAGCACCCTCTATTGCTCGTTCTGCGGCAAGTCGCAGCATGAGGTACGCAAGCTCATCGCCGGGCCGACCGTCTTCATCTGCGACGAGTGCGTCGAGCTCTGCAACGACATCATCCGTGAGGAGACCAAATCCGCGCTGGTATCCAAGAAGGACGGCGGCGTGCCGACCCCGCAGGAGATCTGCAGCGTGCTCGACGATTACGTGATCGGGCAGAAGCAGGCCAAGCGCGTGCTGTCGGTGGCTGTCCACAACCACTACAAGCGGCTCAACCACGGCGCGAAGGGCGCGGACGTCGAGCTTGCCAAGTCGAACATCCTGCTGGTCGGGCCGACCGGCTGCGGCAAGACGCTGCTTGCCCAAACCCTTGCCAGAATCCTCGACGTGCCGTTCACCATGGCCGACGCGACCACGCTGACCGAGGCCGGCTATGTCGGCGAGGACGTCGAGAACATCATCCTCAAGCTGCTCCAGGCGTCCGACTACAATGTCGAGCGCGCTCAGCGCGGCATCGTCTACATCGACGAGATCGACAAGATCAGCCGCAAGGCCGAAAATCCCTCGATCACGCGCGACGTGTCGGGCGAGGGCGTGCAGCAAGCGCTGCTCAAGCTGATGGAGGGCACCACCGCCTCCGTGCCGCCGCAGGGGGGGCGCAAGCATCCGCAGCAGGAGTTCCTGCAGGTCGACACCACCAACATCCTGTTCATCTGCGGCGGCGCGTTCAGCGGGCTGGAGAAGATCATCGGCGATCGGCTGCAAGGCAAGTCGATCGGCTTCGGCGCCTATGTCGCCGCGCCCGAGGAGCGCCGGACGGGCGAGCTGCTCCGCCAGACCGAGCCTGAAGATCTGTTGAAGTTCGGGCTGATCCCCGAGTTCGTCGGCCGTCTGCCGGTGATCGCGACGCTGGAGGACCTGGACGTCGAGGCGCTGGTCAAGATCCTTTCCCAGCCCAAGAACGCGCTGGTCAAACAATATCAGAAGCTGTTCGAGATGGAGGACGTTGAGCTCGGCTTCACGGATGACGCGCTGGTGACGGTCGCGCGCAAGGCCATCGACCGCAAGACCGGCGCGCGAGGGCTGCGCTCGATCCTGGAGAACGTGCTGCTCGACACCATGTTCGACCTGCCCGGGATGGATGGAGTGGACGAGGTGATGATCGACAAGGACGTGATCGAGGGCCGCAAGGAGCCGATCCGCGTCTATGCCGAGAAAAAGACCGAAAGCGCCGCCTGACCTGACGCTCCGGCCGGCGACGGGCGTCGACCGGGACGCGATCGCGCGCATCTGGCGTGACGGCTGTCGAACGGCATCCGGCTCGCCGACGAGCCGACCCATGCGGCATTGCGCGCGCGGGTCGATGACGAGCTGGCCGACGGCTGGCGGGTGACGGTCGCCGCAGCGGACGGCGCGGTGATCGGCTTCGTCGCGCTCCGGCCCGACCGGGCGGATCTTCGTCGCGCGCCGACCGGCACGGACAGGGCGTCGGGCAGGCGCTGTTCGCGGCCGGGCGCGCTGCCATGCCGGCCCGATCGCTTCTACAGTGCGCTCGGTCCGGTGCGGCACGAGCCGGGGCTGCACCCGCGCGCCGGACATCCGATCGTCACCTACTGGTTCTGACGTCGGCGACGGAACCCTGCCTCCTCCCTCTCATTGGGGAAGGACACGAACGGGAGCTTGCCGGTGGACGACGAACGCATCTGGGCTTTCGAGGAAAGCCTGTGGCTCGGCGACGCCGACCATTACCGCGCGTCGATCGACACGGAGTGCGTGATGGTGCTGCCGTCCGAGCCGCACGTGCTCACCGCCGAGGCGGCGATCGCCGCGGTGGCGGCGACGCCGCGCTGGTCCACGGTGCGGTTCAGCGAGCAGAAGGTGCAGCGGCCCGAGGAGGGCCTGATCGTCATCGCCTACCGCGCCGAGGCCTCGCGCGAAGGGATTACCGGCTATTCGGCCTGGAGCACGACCACCATGCGGCGCCGCGGCCACGAGGATTGGGTGGTGGTGCAGCACTCTCAACTGCCGTTGCTCGCCGCTGGTGGCTGAGGCGGTCCGGACGGTCGGGCGCGCCGATCGGGCGGCGGTGACCGGCCTGCTCGCGCGCGCCTTTCAGGACGACCCGGCGTTCGGCTGGATCTTCCCCGACTCCGCCGATCGGGCACGTCGGTTGCCGCGGCTGTTCCGCATCCTGTTCGACAGCGACGCGATCGGCATGCGCCTGCTCACCGCGCACGGCGCGGCGGCGACGCTGTGGCGCCCGCCCGGCCGTATCCACACGAGCCGGTGGGACATGATCCGGCACGGCCCGGCGCTGTTATGGGCGCTGGGGCCGGCGCTGCGCCGCGCGCTGGCGGTCGCGGACGCGATCGACGCGCACATGCCGAACGGCGATTTCTGGTATCTTCACGTCGCCGGCTGCGACCCGGCGCACCAGGGTCGCGGCCATGGAGCGGCGGCGGTGCGCGGCGGCCTCACCCGCGCGGCGGGGCGGTTGCCCGCTTATCTGGAGACGCCGACCGAGCGGAACCTCGGCTTCTATCGCGGGCTCGGCTTCGAGGTGACGGGCGAGTGGACGGTGCCCGGCGGCGGGCCCCGCTTCTGGTCGATGCTGCGGCCGGCCGACGGTCAGAACAGCCCCGGCACGAACCGCTTCACGCGCGCGGCATAGCCGTCATACTCCGCGCCGAACTGCTGCCGCAGGAGCGCTTCCTCGATCCGCACCCGCCACCAGGTGCCAAGCGCGAACAGCGGACCGGCCAGCAGTAGCTGGCGCGTGTGCCCGAAGGCGATCGCCAGGCCGACCATGAACAGTGCCATCGCCACGTAGATCGGGTGGCGGACGAAGGCGAACGGCCCCGCTTCGACGAGCGCATGGCCGGCGCGGGTGCGCGCGACGATGCTCCAGTTGCGGCCCATCGTGCGCGCGGCCCAGACGAAGAGCGCCACGCACCCGGCCATCAGCAACGTCACCGCCGCGGCCTCCGCCAGCGCCTCGGCGCCGAGCGGATCGAGCTCGACGCGCTGCCGCCCGAAGCCGGCGACGCCGATTCCGAACCCCTGCAGGATCACGCCCGTCAGCGACGCGCGCGACCGCTTCGCATCGGCCTCGCCGGCATCCCGCGCCCGACCGCTGCGCGCGGCGAGCACCGCCACGACGAAGCCGAGCGCGCCGAGCAGGAACGCCGCGATGCCGGGCAGGCCGATCGGATCGAAAGCGAACATCGGCGCATCATGCCCGCGGCGGGGCACGCGGCCAAGCGTCAGGCGTCCGCCTTGCGACGGAGCTGCGCCGAGAGCGCGATGCCCGCGGCGATCTGGAGCAGACCATAAGCGCGCCGTCGCCCTGGACGCCCGCCGAACGGCCGCACCAGCAGATCGACCGCGGTCACGTCGGAGCGCCACAGGCCGACATGCCGCTCTGGCTGCAACAGGCCCATCAGCCCATCGCCGATCATGAACACCGCCGCCATCTCGGCCGCACGCTTTACCGCCAGTTCCATGCAGCCCCTACGAGCGGCGCTCCCCGCGGTTCCTCAATTCGGCCGACGGACACCCTGCACTGGCTGCGCGGCGCGCCAGACCTGGGCGTCCTCGATCGCGACGCTCCGCTTCAGGATGCGCGACCAGGGATCGACGACGACATGCGCGCCCGCCGGCACCGTGAGAGCGTCCGTCCCATTCGTCATCGGCAGTTTCTCGATCCGGTCGCCGACCTGTACCTCGACCGGCATGGGGAAGGGAAGCCCGGCAGGCACCCGCCAGCGCAGCGTCAGCCGGTCGCCCACCTGGCTCTGCACCAGCTCGGGCAGTGCGGCCTGGCGGAAATAGACGTCGAAGAACCAGTCGTAATCCTTGCCCGTCACCTGCCGCACGAAGCCCTGATACTCGCGCGTGGAGCCGTAGCGCGGTTCGAAATTGCCCGGCTTGGGATCGCGCCGGCCATAGACCAGCAGCCGCGTGGCGTCGAAGAAGGCCTGGTCGCCGATCAGGTTGCGCAACGTGTGCAGTGCCCAGCTGCCCTTATAGTAGATGTCCTGCCCCGGGCCGCCGCGCTCGTCCTCGTAGACGTCGCCGCCCGAGAAGACGCGATCGCGCACCATCGGCACCTTGTTGCGGATCGACGTGCGCTCGCCCGCCATCATCGCCGCATAGCGCGCCTCGCCCTCGCGCCAGCGGCCGTAGAGCGGCTGCATGTAGGTGCCGTAGCCCTCGTGGATCCAGTAATCGTCCCAGTTGGCCGCCGTCACCTGGTTGCCGAACCATTCGTGGCTGAACTCGTGCTGGAACAGCCAGTCGAAGCCCTCCGGCGCCTTGGCATAGGCATTGCCATACGCGTTGATCGTCTGGTGCTCCATGCCGAGATGCGGCGTTTCGACCACGCCCACTTTCTCGTCGCCGAAGGGGTAGGGGCCGATCAGCCCCTCGAAGAAATCGAGCGTCGGCGCGAACTCGGCGAACAGCTGCTCGGCCTTGTCGCGCTCGCCGGGCAGATACCAGTAGAACATCGGGATCGCGTTGCCGAAGCGGCTGCGGTAGGTGCCGCTGATCTCCTCATACGGCCCGACGTTGAGCGCGACGCCGTAGGTATTGGGGTGCTTGATGCGCCAGTTCCAGGTGGTGCGCCCGTCGGGCAGCTGGTCGACGCCGGTGAGCACGCCGTTGGACGGTGCCTTCAGGCCCCTGGGCACGGTGATGTGGAGCGTGACGACGCCCGGCTCGCCGGTCGGGAAGTCGAGGCAGGGCCAGAACAGATCGCAGCCATAGCCCTCGGCGGTGGTGGCGAACCAGGTCTGGCCCGCCGGCGTTTTCGACCAGACCACGCCGTCGTCCCACGGCGCGCGCACCGCGACGTGCGGGGTGCCGCCATAGGTTATCTGCGCCGTGACCCGCTGGCCGACGGGCACGGGGTGAGGCAGGGTGATGAACAGGCGGCCCTCGGGATCGGACCATTCGCCCGAATGGAGCGCCACGCCATCCACCGCAATCGCACTGACCGGCAGGTTCCTGTCGAGGTCGATCAGCAGCCGGGTCAGCGGCTGCTTCGCGGTAAAGACCAGCGTGGCGATGCCGTTCAGCCGCTCGATGTCGGGCAGCAACTCGAAGCGCAGATCGGCCGAATCGAAGCGCACCGCCAGCTGCTCCGCCGGCCGCTCGCCGCCCGACAGCATGGTGAGCTTGGTCAAGGGCGGCTCGCCTTTTTTCGGCAGGGCGGCGACGGCCGGCGCGGCGAGCAGGGTGAGCAGCAGCGCGAGACCCTCCATGAAATCTCCGTCACCCGGCCGTGGCGCCGGGTCCACTGAATTACGATCAGCCGCAAGGCGTGAACGATCGTCGACGTCGGGACAAGCCGACATGACGACCGACATCGGCGCCAGCTTCCCGCATGGCGTGCGGTGTAACGGGATCGCCGCTGACTCATAGCCGCGCCGATGGGAGCGAACCTCCCCGGCACGGCCGGGGGGGACGCGTCGATCTTAGAACTTCGCCGCCACCTCAAGGCCGAACGTGCGAGGCGGGTTGAAGTTGGCGTAA
The DNA here is from genome assembly GCF_964250165.1 of uncultured Sphingomonas sp. Taxonomy (GTDB): domain Bacteria; phylum Pseudomonadota; class Alphaproteobacteria; order Sphingomonadales; family Sphingomonadaceae; genus Sphingomonas. The sequence continues at coordinate 38,465 of NZ_CAXUEK010000010.1, forward strand.
TCGCCCAGGATGCCGCCATAGTTGTTCGAGATGAGCGCGTTCGCCGTGCAAGGCGTGGTGCCGTTCAGTCCATTGGCCCCGCAGTAATTCTGCACAGGCGACGAGTTCGCGTTCGAACGTCGATAGATGTACTGCTCGTCGAACATATTCCGGACCCAGGCCGACAGCGTCACGCGATCGTTATCGTTGACCTTGATATCGGCCAGCGCGAGACGGCCGTTGACGACGAAGCTGGAGTCGGTCTTGGTTGGCTCCAGCTCGAACGAGTAGTAGCTGCTCGAATAATTGGCGTCCAAGTGCAGCCGCACCTTGGCGAAGTCGGTCTGGATCGGCAGCGCCCAGTCAATCGAGCCCGACGCGGCGTTGGTCGGCGTATAGACGATGTAGAGCTGCTGGGGCGGGCCGCCGAAGATCGGGTTGACCGCCTGTGGGGCGGTCCAGTGAGTGTAGGCGTAAGAGCCGCCGAGCGTCAGCGACGGCGCCGGCTTCACCGTCAGGTCCGCCTCGATGCCCTTGATGTGGCTGGTGCCGGCATTGATCGCCTCCTCCAGGTGGCTGTTGAAGGTCGGACTTGTCGAGCTGGTGTCGTAATAGTCGAAGTCGAACTGCGTATTCTTGCGGTCCATGATGTAGCCGGCGAGGTTCAGGCGGGCCATGTGGTCGAAGAAGTCCATCTTGGCGCCGATCTCGTACGACTTTACCGACTCCGGCCCGAACGCCCGGAACGTGTCCGAGCGGTCGTCGGCACCGCCCGCGCGGAAGCCGGTGGCGTATTTGGCGTAGAGGTGGACCGTCGGCGCCGCGTCGACCGCCAGGGTCACGAGCGGATCGAAACGGCTGATACTGTTCTGGAACAGGAAGGGTGTCCGAACGCTGTTGGCGACCGCCGCGATCGGGTTCAGGTCGGTTCTGTTGTTGATGATGAACAGGGCGCCGTGCCGGTCGTCCTTGGTCCAGCGGCCGCCAGCGGTGATGTGCACGAGGTCAAGACCGGCGGGCGTGTAGGTGGCTTGGCCGAACACCGAATAATTGTGATCGTGCGCGGTGCTGTCGCGCGTCACGAATTGACACAGGCCCGCAATGGCCCCGTTGATGCAGGTCGGCGTGAAGCCCGGCTGCCAGCCCTGATTGGTCGACGAGATCGGGGCCGTGGCGCCCGTCAGCGTGGTCGCCGGCGGGATGGGGCTCAGAATCGTGTAGGCGGTGCCGGTCGCGTTCCACAGGTTGCTTGACGGCGTCGCCGCATATTCCTGCGCGGACTCGGTATAATAATAGGCGCCGAGCACGTAATCGAGGTGCGGGACACTGCCGACCGCCTGCAGTTCCTGGCTGAACTGGTGCTGGCGTAGGAACGACAGGCTGTAGCGGCTGAACTTGCCGCTGTTGCTGGTCGTGATGTCTTCGCCGGGGAAGGAAGGCGAGAAGGTGACGCGCTCGGGTCCGCCGGAATTGTCCCACTGATCGGTCGACACGCCGCGCCAGGCGGTGATCGAGCGGAACTCCACCCATGGCGCGGCGCGGAACCTGATCTGCGACGAGATGCCGTGCGTCAGGTCGACGCTGGGCTGCTGCGGCACGCCGACATCGGCGACGTCCTGGCGGTTCGGGTGGATGCCCACCAGTGGCGCCCGCGGCGCGATGCAGATTGGCGTCGTGCTGGTCGTGCTGATCGTCCCGCCGCACGGCGTCGACGTGCCGGGTAGATAGAGCCGGGGGGTCAGGTTGGTGGCGCTGGTCGGGCCATAGGCGCCGACGGTGTAGCCGCGCGGGTTGTAGTCGATCAGCTGGCTGTACTGCGGCGTGTTGTCGTCGCGCGCCTTGTCGACCGCGACGTCCCAGGTGAAGCCGTCGAACGGCTTCCACCGCACCTGCGCGCGCCCGCCGATCCGGTCGTAGTAATTCCAGCCCAGTGCGCCGGCGAGTGGGTTCTTCACCGTCGCGTCCTGGTGTTCGTAGACGCCGTCGAACTTGAACGACAGATTGGCGTATTCGGGCAGGTCGAGGTGGATCTCGCCGTTGCGGCTGCCGTAGTTGCCGACGCCCGCGACGACGCGGCCATCGAATACGCCGGACGGCGCCCTCGTCACCAGCGACAGCGCGCCGCCCTCGGTGTTGCGGCCGAACAGCGTGCCCTGCGGCCCTTTCAGCACCTCGATGCGGTCGATGTCGAACAGCGCCGCGTTGAGCCCCTGCGTCTTGCCGAGCGCGACGCCGTCCAGATAGACGCTGACGCCGTTGTCGCGCGCCGTCTGGTTCTGGTCATAGGGCACGATGCCGCGGATGCCGATCGTCAGCGCCGACTGGCGCGCCTCGAAGGTGGCGACGCGCAGCGACGGCACCGACCCGTCCGCGAGGCTGAACAGCGTCAGCGCATGGCGATCGGTCAATGCCTGGCTGTTGATCACGCTGATCGCGATCGGCGTGGACTGGAGATTGGTCTCGCGCTTGGTCGCGGTGACGACGATGTCCTGCAGCCCCCTGCCCTGGGCCGCGGCGGCATCGTCCGCCGGCGAGGTCGCGGTCGCGTTCGGCTGGGCGGTGTTGGTGGTGGAGGTCTGCGACTGCGGCGCGTTGGTCGCGCCCGTGCCGCTATTCTGCACATCCTGCGCGATCGCGGGCGACGCGAGCGCCCACAGAGCTCCGCCGAGCAGCAGGCGCTGCCTGTAGGCTGAGGTAATCATCGATATTCTCCCCGAAGCGGTGCGCGCGCCGGCTCGACACGCCATTGATCCGGGTCGCGGCTGGTGTCCCCCGCCCACGCCCCGATCGTCGTTGTGATTAGGGACGAGTTGTGACAGCCGCGTTCCGATCGCGTGACGGTTCGGCGGCGATTCGGTGACTCAAAGATGACAATCGGCAGTGCGGCGCGCGCGCATCAGCCGCTCCAGGGTCGCTCCCGATACCATTTGGTGATGACGTATTTGACGCCCGCGCGCACCTTCATGCCCTGGTGCAGCGTCGCGGGATTGAGGCTGCCGTCGGGGCGACGGTTGTTCCAGCACACCAGCTTGCCGGCTTCGGGCTGAATGATCTTGTCCACCGCCTTGAAGCGCGTCGCGCCGCCGGCCTCGGGCATGTTGAGATAGGCCATCGCGGTCCAGGTCCGGTTGCCGCTGGCGCCGCAAAAGGCGTGGAAATCAACGCCGGTCGGCTCGAAATAGTCGGTGTGGTTCTTGAACTCCTGGCCGACCGCATAGCGCTGGCCCTGCAGCGGCTCGCCATGCGCGGCATCGAGGCCGGTGAGCGCGGCGATCCGCGCCTCCACCGCCTGCACGATCGGCAGCGCCGCCGAGAGATCGCCGGTCTCGCTGGTGCGATAGGCGGCGTCGCCGTTCGAGTCGGCGATGGTCGACGGCCGCCGGACCGCGTCGATCGCCTCGACCAGCGCCGAACATTCCTCCGGGGAGAGGAAGCCGCGCACGACGAACAGCGTCAGCTTGGGGCTGGGCAGCCGCTGCACGCCGGGCTGCGCGACAATGCGCGCGACCACCGGGTCCGCGTAGCCGCCAGCACCGGGGAAGGGGAGTGAAGCCATGACGCCATTCTGCCACCGCCCGGCGCGCTCCGGAAGCCGAACGTCGTCAGGTCCTTGACGCGGAGCCCGATAAGGGGCTTGCTCGTGGCGAGCGGGCACGGGCAAGGACGGGCATGCGGTTGTTCATGGACGGGCGTGCGCGCCGCCTGCTGCGGCGGGTGCCGGTCGTCACCTTCTACTCCGGGCTGGAGCTGCTGCTGCTCGCCGTCCTGGCGGTGCAGACGGCGCGGCTGGTCTGGACCGTGGTCACCCCGGTCGGGCCGCTGGGCGACTGGCGGCCCGCCGCGCCGGTCGTCGCCGGGGTGGCCGCGGACGCGCTCGCCTCCTTCGATCCCTTCTTCCGGCTGGAGGGCGACGCGGACGCGCCCGCCACCGTCACCTCGCTCCAGCTGACGCTGTTCGGCACGCGGATGGACGAGGCCCAGGGCGGCGGTTCGGCCATCGTCGCGGGGCCGGACGGCCTGCAGAAAAGCGTGGCGGTCGGTGAGGAGCTCGCGCCCGGCGTGCGGCTGAAGGCGGTCGCGTTCGATCATATCACGCTTGATCGCGGCGGCGCCGAGGAGGACCTGTTCATCGACCAATCCAAGGGGGCGCCCTCGGCCATACCCGGCGTGCCGCCTTCGCCCGGCACTTCCCTCCCGCCCGTGCCCGGCGCGCCCGCCCCCGTCGCGCCGCCGGCCGGAACCGCCACGGGCGGCGTCGGCATCGGCCAGATCCGCCAGGAGATCGGCTTCATCCCCCGGATTGACGGCGGCCGCGTCTCGGGTCTGGTCGTCCGCTCGCAGGGTTCGGGCGCGCTGTTCCGCCAGGCGGGGCTGCGCGAGGGCGACGTGGTCACCTCGATCGCCGGCCGGCCGGTAACGGGCGCCGACGACGTCGATCGCATCGCCGCCGATTTCCGGGCCGGCGGCAACATCCCGCTGGTCGTCGAGCGCGGCGGCCAGACGGTGCCGCTCGCGCTGACCGTCGCGCCCGGCCGATGAGGAAGCTCCTCGTCCTGCCGCTCGCCGCGCTGCTCGCGTCGGCCGCGCTCGCTCAGACGACGCTCAACGTTCGCGATGCCGATATCCGCGCCTTCATCGCCGATGCGGCGAAGGTGACGGGGCGGACCTTCATCATCGACAGCCGTGTGCAGGGCAAGGTGACGGTCGTGACCGATCACCCGCTGTCGCAATCTCAATATTTCGAGATATTCCTCTCCACGTTGCGATCGAACGGCCTCGTCGCGGTGCCGACCGGCAACGGCGCGTTTCGCGTCCAGCCGATCGACAACGCCGCGCAGCAGCCGAGCCGGGTCGGGTCGGCGGGCGCCAACCGCAACAGCTTCGTGACCGAGATCGTGCGGCTGCGCCAGGTCGACGCGCAGTCGGCGCTGGACACGGTGCGGCCGCTCGTCTCGCAACAGGGCTCGGTCAGCGCCAACCGGGCGGGCAACAGCCTGGTGATCGTCGACTTCGCCGACAATGTCCGCCGCGTCCGCGAGGTGCTGCGCCGCGTCGATCTGGACAGCGCCTCCACCCGCGTCGTGCCGCTGCGCAACGCCAGCGCGCGCGAGGTCGCCGCCGCGCTGCAGTCGCTGAGCGGGGCCGGCACGGCGGGTGGCGGCGGCGTGACGCCCGGCGCGGGTGTCTCGGTCGTCGCGGTCGAGGGCTCCAACTCGGTCGCGATCCGCGGCGATCCCGCCACCGTCTCGCGGCTTGCCGAGATCGCGCAGCGGCTCGACACGCAGGCGAAGAACGGCACCGAGATCAAGGTGGTGTTCCTGGAGAATGCGGACGCCGAGCAGCTGCTGCCGGTGCTCCAGCAGCTCGTCGGCCAGACGCCGGACCAGCCGAGCCGAACGCCGCTCAGCCGCGCCAATTTCGGCAGCACGTCGTCCGGCGCCGGCAACTCGTCCGGCGGCGGCGGCCAGATCGCGTCCGCGCCGATCCAGACCGTCACGCCGGCGTCGACCGGCGGCGGCGGCTCCGGGCAGGCCGCGCTCACGACCCAGGGCGGCCGCACCGCGGCGGTGGTGACGCGCTTCACCGGCGCCAACGCGATCGTCATCGCCGCTCCGGCCGAGATCCAGCGCCAGCTCGCGGAGGTCGTGCGCCAGCTCGACACCCGCCGCGAGCAGGTGGTGGTGGAGGCGATCGTCGCCGAGGTCTCGGACGCCACCGTCAACCGGCTCGGCGCGCAGTTCCTGCTCGCCAACCCGTCGGGCGGGGCGTTCGCGGCGTCTACCTTCACCAATTCCGCGCCCAACATCCTCCAGATCGCGGGCGCAATCGGGGCGCGCCAGCTGGCGACCACGACGACCACCGTCAGCAACGGCGTGGTCACCACCGGCTCCGACCTGACCGTGTCCAACCAGCTCGCGCAATCCGCGATCAGCTCGATCCTGGGCACGTCCGGCGGCATCGCGGGCTTCGGCGGCAAGATCGGCGACACCATCTTCGCGTCGATCATCAACGCGGTGAAGAGCGACACCACCTCCAACCTGCTGCAGGTCCCGCACATCGTCACGCTGGACAATCAGGAGGCGCACAGCCTGGTCGGGCAGGAGGTGCCGATCACCACCGGTCAGGCGCTGTCGACCAATTTCGACAACGCCTTCCGCACCACCCAGCGCGAGAATGTCGGCATCGGGCTGGACGTGAAGCCGCAGGTGAACTCGTCGGGCACGATCAAGCTCAACCTGCACCTCCAGGTCAGCTCCATCGCCGGGCCGGTGGCGAGCGACAATTCGGACCTGATCCTCAACAAGCGCGAGGTCGAGACCACGCTGACGCTCGACGACGGCGCGATCGGCGTCATCGGCGGCCTGCTTTCCGACGAGGAGCGGCGGACGATCGAGAAGATCCCGCTGCTGGGCGACCTTCCACTGATCGGTAACTTCTTCAAGTCCAAGGCGCGGACCCGCAACAAGACCAACCTGATGATCTTCATCCGCCCCACCATCCTGCGCACCGCCGAGGACGGCCGCCGGCTGGCCGAGCGGCGCTACGGCTATCTGCGCCTTCAGGATGCGCAGCAGAATCCGGGCGAGGAGCCGACCGTCGATCAGCTGGTGCGCGACTATCTCGGCGCCGCGCCGCCGATCCCGCCCGCGCCGCTGCCCGGCAACATCGACGACCCGCGCGTCGGCGTGCCGACCCAGCGGGCGCTGCCGGGCAAGAAGCGGTGAGCGGGGCCGAGCTGTTCCCCGCCCGCGCTCCGGCAGGGCTGGGGGAGGGGGTGCTCCACCAGGTGCTGTCGCTCACCTCGCCGCCTCCGCCCCTTCCCGCAAGCGCGAGGGGAGAGGCGGGCCCCATCGTTCCGCTGCCCTACGCCTTCGCGCGCAAATACGGCGTCCTCGTCGATCCCGGCGCAGCCGAGCATCTCACCGTCGTGCTGCGCGACGGGGCCGATCCCAAGGCGCTGATCGAAGTGCGCCGGGTGCTCGGCCGGCCTTTCGACATCACCGTGGTCGCGCCGCCCGCCTTCGATCGGCTGCTCTCCGACGCCTATGCCATGGACGGGCAGGCGACGGCGATGGCAGCGGTCGGCATGGGCGACGAGCTCGACAGCCTGGCCGAGGGGTTGCCCACCGCCGAGGACCTGCTCGACACCGCCGACGACGCGCCCGCCATCCGCCTCATCAACGGCATCATCGCGGACGCCGCGCGCAACGGCGTGTCCGACATCCATATCGAGCCATACGATACCGGCCTCATCGTCCGCATGCGGATCGACGGGGTGCTGCGCGAGACGCTCAGGATGCCGCCCCACGTCGCACCCGTGGTGGTCAGCCGCATCAAGGTCATGGCCCGGCTCGACATCGCCGAGCGGCGCGTGCCGCAGGACGGGCGCATGGGGCTGACGCTGGGCGGCAAGCTCCTCGACGTGCGCGTCTCGACCTTGCCCAGCCGCGCCGGCGAGCGCGTGGTGCTGCGCATCCTCGACAAGGACAATGCTGGCATCGATCTGCCCGCGCTGGGCATGGCGCCCGCCATGCTGCGGCTGCTGACCGAGGCACTGGCGGAGCCCAACGGCATCCTCCTCGTCACCGGCCCGACCGGTTCGGGCAAGACGACGACGCTCTACGCGGCGCTGCGTGGTCTGAACGACGGCTCGCGCAACATCCTGACGGTGGAGGACCCGGTCGAATATGCGGTCGACGGGGTCGGGCAGACGCAGGTCAATCCGAAGGTCGGGCTGACCTTTGCCGCCGGGCTGCGCGCCATCCTGCGCCAGGACCCGGACACCGTGATGGTCGGCGAGATCCGCGACCGCGAGACCGCCGAGATCGCGGTGCAGGCGTCGTTGACCGGCCATCTGGTGCTCTCCACTGTCCACACCAACGATGCGGTCGGCGCGATCACGCGGATGCGCGACATGCGCGTCGAGCCGTTCCTGCTCGCCTCCACCCTGCGCGCGGTGATCGCGCAGCGGCTGGTGCGCCGGCTGTGCCCCACCTGCCGCCGTCCGGTGCGCGCCGGCGACACCCCCGCGCCGCTGCTCGGCATCGCGGCCGACGCGCGGGTATGGGAGCCGGTCGGCTGCGACCGATGCAACCACACCGGCTACAAGGGCCGCGTCGGGGTGTTCGAGGCAGTGCGGGTGGACGAGACGATCCGCCGCCTCATCAACGAGGGTGCCGACGAAACCGCGATCACCGCCCACGCCTTCCAGCGCGGCGACACGCTGGCGAGCGCGGCGCGCCGGCTGGTGGCAGACGGCGTGACGACCCCGGAGGAAGCCGTGCGGGTGTCGCGGCGGGATGCGGTGGATGAGGCGGTCTCCAATCCTCCCCGGGACGGGGAGGGGGACCGCTCGCCCCCCTGGGCGAGTGGTGGAGGGAGCCTCGAACCGGGTTCACCACGTTGATCGGGGCCCCCTCCGTCACGCGCTTCGCGCGCGCCACCTCCCCGTCCCGGGGAGGATTCAGGTATGCCTGACTTCGACTATCTCGCCATCGACACCCGCGGCGCCGAGCGGCGCGGGCATGTCGCCGCCGACAGCCTCGACGCCGCGCGCGCCCGGCTCGACCGGCAGCGGCTCTACATCGTGCGTCTCGAGCCCGGGTCCGCGCCGCCGCCCGCCGCGCGCCCTGCGCTGTTCGGCCTCCAGCTCGGGCGGCCGCGGATGCGCACCAAGCAGCTGACGCTCTTCACCCGCCAGCTCGCGACGCTCAACCGCGTCTCGCCGCTGGAGGAGTCGCTGCGCACCATCACCCGCCAGACCGAGCAGGAGGGCGTGCGCCAGATCGTCGCCGTCGTTCATGCGGGCGTCGTCGAGGGCCGCCGCCTCGCCGACGCGATGGCGCGCGAGCCGAAGAGCTTCCCGCTGCTCTATCGCGCGATGGTGTCGGCCGGCGAGAGTTCGGGCTCGCTGCCGACGATCCTCGACCGGCTCGCGGCGCTGCTGGAACGACAGGCGGAGATTCGCGGCAAGCTGCTGACCGCGCTCGCCTATCCGATCATCCTCGCCGGGGTCGCGATGGTGGTGGTGACGGCGCTGATGATGTTCGTCGTGCCGCAGGTGGTCGAGCAGTTCGATACGGTGGGGCAGCAGCTGCCCTTCCTCACCCGCGCGGTGATCGGCCTGTCGAGCTTCCTGGTCGGCTATTGGTGGCTGCTGCTGGCGATCGTCGTGGCGGTGGTAGCGGGGTCGTGGCAGGCGCTGAAGAACCCCGCGTTGCGGCTCGCGGCGGATACGCGGCTGCTGCGCCTGCCGCTGCTCGGGCGGCTGCTGCGCGACCTCCACGCCGCGCGCATGGCGCGCACCCTCTCGACCATGGTGGCGAGCCGGCTGCCGCTGCTCGAAGGACTGCAGCTGACCGCGGGGACGATCCACAACCGCCGGCTGCGCGTCGCGTCGGACGAGATCACCGACGCGATCCGCAAGGGCGGCTCGCTGTCCGCCGCGATGCGTCGCGCCGGCGTGTTCCCGCCGCTGCTAACCTATCTCGCCGCCTCGGGCGAGGCCGCGGGGCGGCTGGACGAGATGCTGGAGCGGGCCGCGGATTATCTGGAGCGCGAGTTCGATCGCTTCACCGCCACCGCCTTGTCGCTGCTGGAACCGGCGATCATCGTGCTGATGGGCGGTATCGTCGCGACGATCGTGCTATCTATCCTGCTGCCGATCCTTCAGCTCGATACGCTGGCAGGGCAATGAGGTCGTTCATGCGTCTCGAAGTAAAAAACAAGCGCCGCGCCGAACACGGCTTCACGCTGGTGGAGCTGATGGTCGTGATCGTCATCATCGGCCTGCTCGCGACGATCGTCGTCATCAACGTGCTGCCGTCGGGCGACAAGGCGAAGCAGGTGCGCGCCAAAGCCGACATCTCGACGATCGAGGGGGCGCTGGAAACCTATCGCCTCCAGCTCGACAGCTATCCGACCACTGCGCAGGGGCTCGAGGCGCTCCGCACCGCACCGCAGGGCGTCGACGCCGCCCGCTACCAGCCGGGCGGCTACATCAAGAAGCTGGAGAACGACCCCTGGAGCCGGCCCTATCTCTATGCCTCGCCGGGCCGCCACGGCGAGTTCGACGTGTGGAGCTATGGCCGCGACGGCAAGGAAGGCGGCGTGGGTCCGGATGCCGACATCACCTCCTGGCAATAAGGGCGGCTCGCCCGCGCCCGAACACGGCTTCACGCTCGTCGAGCTGATGGTGACGATCACGATCATCGCGCTGATGTCCGCGGCGGTGGTGTGGGCGATGCCGGACCCGCGCGGCAAGGTACGTGACGACGCGCTGCGCTTCGCCGCCCGCGTCAAGGCGGCGCGCGACGAGGCGGTGGTGGCGGCGCAGCCGATGAGCGTGTGGGTGACGCCCGGCGGCTATGGTTTCGACCGGCGGGTCGCCGGCCGCTGGACGCCCGAAGCCGACAAGCCGTTTCGGGTCGAGCGATGGACGGCAGGCGCGCGCGCTGCGGTCGACGCGCCGGCCGGACGGGTGCGCGTCACCTACGATCCCACCGGGCTGCCGGACCGACCCGCCGACATCCGCCTCGCGCTCGGCGATCGGGCGATGCTGGTCCGGATCGGCGCCGACGGGAGCGTGCGCGCCGATGCGCAATGACGCCGCACGGGCCCCGGCCTTCGCCGGGGCGCCCTCCCGCACGGGGGACGTGCGGGAAGGCGGCTTCACGCTCCTGGAGATCCTCGTCGCGCTGGCCGTGTTCAGCCTCGCGGCGCTGGCGCTGATCCGGCTGGAGAGCGCCAGCGTCCGCGGCGCGGCGGTGCTCGATCGCACGCTGGTCGCCAGCATGGTCGCGCGCAACGTCGCGCTCGACGCCGTGACGCAGGCGCGCGCCCCCGCCGCCGGCCAGACCGCCGGCGCCGAGGCGAATGGCGGTCGCGTCTGGCGCTGGACGCGGGCGGTGACGCCGACCGGCGACGTGCGGATCGTGCGCATCGATGTCGCGGTGCAGGGGCCGGACGGCCAGGTGCTGGGCCGGGCGACGATGGTCCGTCCGGCGACCCCCGAGCCGCGGTCGTGAACCGCGCCGACATCGACCGGACGGAGGCCGGCTTCACGCTGGTCGAGGTGCTCGTCGCCCTCATGATCTTCGCCATCCTGGCGAGCGCCGGCGTCGCGCTGCTCTCGTTCAGCGTGCGCGCGCAGGCGGCGTCCGGCAGGAAGCTGGACGATCTGGCGGCGCTCGATCGCACGCTCGCCATCCTCGCCGCCGATCTCGCGCAGGCGCAGGCGCGCGCCACCCGCGACGAGGCGGGAGCGCCCCTCCCGGCCTTTGTCGGCGAGGCGGGCGGCGAGGCGCAGCCGCTGCTCCGCTTCGTGCGCGGCGGCTGGACCAATCTCGATGCCGAGCCCCGGCCGGGTGCGCAGAAGGTCGCGTATCGCCTGAACGGCGCAACCTTGGAGCGGCTCAGCTGGCCGCGGCTGGACGGCGCCGAGGCGCTGCCGCCCGCGCCGCTGCTCGATCATGTCCGCCGGATCGCGCTGCGCTACCGGTTCCGCGGCGCGTGGAGCGCGCGGTGGGACGGCGGCGGCGGCATCGCGCTCCCGCAGGCGCTGGAGCTGCGCGTGCAGCGCGACACGGGCGTCGAATACCGCCAGCTGTTCCTGGTCGGCAGCGGCTATGCGCCGCTGCCCGTCCCCACGCCCACGCCGGGCGCGGCGCCCACGTCGGCGGCGACCCGTGCGACCGGCTGAGCGCGAGCGCGGCGCGGCGCTGCTCACCGTGCTGCTGCTGGTCGCCGCGATCGCGGTGATGGCCGCGGCGTCGCTGGAGAAGCTGCGGCTCGCCACGCGCCTGTCGGGCAACGCCGTGCAGGCCGAACAGGCGCGCAGCTATGCGGAGGCCGCGGAGGCGCTGGCGCTCGCCAAGGTCGATCAGCTGCTTGGCCCCAACCCGCCGCGCGTGACGCTGGCCGGCGACTGGAGCGGTCATCCCTTCCCCCTGCCGCTGCCGGGCGGTGAAGCGGTGGCGCGGGTGACGGACGGGGCCAACTGCTTCAATCTCAACGGGCTGGTGACCCAGGTGGCGCCCGGCGTCTACGCCAGTCAGGGATCGCAGCGCTTCATCTTCGCGCGGCTGATGCGGCTGCTCGGCGTGCCTGCCGCGGTGGCGGAGCAGGTGGCGGCGGGTGCGTCCGACTGGATCGACACCGACCAGGACGTGCAGGCGAACGGCGCGGAGGACGCAGCCTATCTCGGTCAGCAACCCGCCTACCGCACTGCCGGCACGCTGATGACGGACCCGAGCGAGCTGCGCGCGGTCGCCGGCATGACGCCGGAGCTGTATGCGCGGCTGCGCCCCTGGCTGTGCGCGCTGCCGGTCGCCGCGCCTGCGCCGATCAACATCGATACGCTCGCGCCCGAACAGGCGCCGCTGCTGGCCGCGCTCGGCCCGGAGACGCTGACGGTCGATGCCGCGCAGGTCGCCCTGCGCAAGCGCCCGGCGGAGGGGTGGGCGGACGCCGGCGGCTTCTGGACGGCGGCGAACAGCAGCGGCGGCGGCGGCGCGGGCGTGCTCTCCCGATGGTTCACGCTGCGCATCGACGTGACGGTCGGGCGCACGGTGGTGACCGAACGCGCATTGATCGACGCGACGGCCCTTCCCGCGCGGCTCGTGGCGCGGCAATGGGGCGAGGACCTGTGACCACGCTCCTGTTCCTGCCCGGCCATGACGCCCGTTACCGCTGGGTGCGGGTGGATGGCGACACCGTGCAGTCCGAGGGCGATGGCCTGCCGCCGCCGGACGACCAGCCGGTGGTGGCGGTGCCGCCCGCGGACGCGGTGACGCTGCACTGGGCGACGCTGCCCGCGCGCAGCCCGGCGCAGGCGGTGGCCGCCGCGCGCATCCTGGTCGCCGAGGCGAGCGCCGCGCCCGGCGGCGAGCTGCACGTCGCGGTCGGTGACGAGGGCGACGAGGAGCGGCCGATCGCGGTGGTGGGCGCGGAGGCGATGCGCGGCTGGCTGGCCACGCTGGCGGCGGTGGGGGTCGATCCCGATGCGATCGTGCCCGAGCCGCTGCTGCTGCCGCGGCCGGCGGAGGGCTATGTCCGCGCCGAGCTGGCGGGGGCAGGGGTGGTGCGCGGCACGACGAGCGGCTTCGCCGACGAGGCGCGGCTGACCGAGCTGGTGACCGGCGGCGCCGCGCCGCGGACGCTGGCGCGCGACGAGGTGGATCGCGCGCTCGTCGCCGCCGTCGCCGCGCCGGCGCTCGACCTGCGGCAGGGACCGTTCGCGCGGCGTCGGCGCGCGGGGCTGGACTGGGCGCTGATCCGCCGGCTGGCCGTGCTGGCGCTGCTCGTGCTCGGCGTCACGCTGGCGATCAATCTGGTCCGCATCGCCCGCTACGCGCTCGCCGCCGACGGGCTGGAGCGCCGTGCCGCCGAGCTCGCCGCCACCGGGCTGCCGCATGGCGAGACGGTCACCGATGCGGATCGCCAGCTCGTCGAGCGGCTGGGCGCGGTGCGCGGGCCCGGGCTGGGCTTCACCGGCATGGCTGCCGCGGTCTTCGCGGCGGTGCAGGCGACGCCGGGCACCGAGGTGACCGCGCTCGATTTCACGCCGACCGGCGATCTGCGCCTGTCGGTCGCCGCCGCGCGCGAATCGCTGCCGACCGACCTGAAACGCGCGATCGAGCGCGCCGGCTTCACCGTCACCGCGGGCGTGTTCACCGCCGTGGGCGGCCGGGTCACGGGCGAGATGACGGTGAAGGCCCCGTGAGCTCGATCCGCGCCTGGTTCGACGGCCGCGCCTTGCGCGAGAAGCGGCTGATCCTGGTCATGCTCGCGTTGCTGGCGCTGACGCTGGTCTGGTACGGCGTCATCAACCCGGTCGGCGATGCGCTGTCGGGCGAACGCAGCCGCTATGCCGACGCGGTCGAGCGGCTGGGCGCGACCGAGGCGCAGGTCGCCGCGATCCGGGGGGCAGAGCGGGACCGGCCACCGCCGCTCACCGGCCGCTTCGCCGACGCCGTGCGCGCGCGCGCCGCCGACGCGGGCTTCACGGTCGCCAGCCTGACCGAGGAAGGCGCCGATCGGGTGCGGGTCGGCATCGCATCGGCCAAGCCGGCGGCGCTGCTCCGCTGGCTGGCCCGGCTGGAGCTCGCCGGTATCCTGGTCGACGGCGCGACGCTGACCGACAATGGCGATCGCACGGTGGGCGTGCAGGTGACGCTGAAGGCGCGGGGCGCATGATCCGGCTCGCCACCGGCCGGCGGGCGCTGTTCGGGGCGCTGCTCGCGGCGGCGCTGCTGCTGTTCGTGCCGCTGCGCGCGGCGCTGGGCCTCACCGGGCTGGACGATGCGGGGCTGACCGCGCGACAGGTGGAGGGCAGCCTGTGGGGCGGGCGGCTGGTGGAGGCGCGGTTCGGCGCAGTGGCGCTGGGCGATGTCGGCGCGCGGCTCGCCTTCTGGCCGCTGCTGCTGGGCCGCGCGCGGCTGGAGCTGGCCGGCGGCGGCGAGCGGCCGCTGCACGGCGCGGTGACGGTCAGCCGTCACGGGATGGGGATCGACGGCATGACCGCGAGCCTGCTGACCGGCCAGCTGTTCGCGCCGCTGCCCGTCACCGCACTCGATCTCGACGCGGCGACCGTCCGTTTCCGCGACGGTCAGTGCGAGCGCGCGGAGGGCCGGGTGCGCGCGACGCTGGCGGGGGCGGCCGGCGGCGTGACGCTGCCGCCGACGCTGAGCGGCCCCGCGCGCTGCGATGCGGGGGCGCTGCTGCTGCCGCTCACCAGCCAGGCGGGGACGGAAGCCGCGACCCTGCGGGTGACCGGCGACGGCCGCTACCGGGTCGAGTTCGCGCTGCGCAACCCGGACCCGGCGACGGTGCCGAAGCTGGAGGCGGCCGGGTTCATCGGCGGCGCCGACGGTTATCGGCTCGGGGTGGAAGGTCGCTTCTGACGCCAGCGGCCTCGCGCCCCGACAGGGCAGCGCCGCGGCAAAGCCGCGTCGTCGGTCGTCGGCGCGCCGACGCCGGCCGCGCTTGCCGGTCTTGTGTGCAGCTGCTCTGCACACATGTCGTCTGCGCCTTGCGCGCTATCCGTCGCGCCTGTAGGGCCAGCATCCATCGCGGCGATCGTAGCTCAGTTGGTTAGAGCATCGGTTTGTGGTACCGAGGGTCGCGGGTTCAAGTCCCGTCGGTCGCCCCATTTCCTACAGCGAGAGAATCGATGACCGCCGGTTGGGGCCTTCCCGATTTCGACGACCACGAGGGCGTGCACCTCTTCACCGATCCGGCCTCGGGCCTGCGCGCCGTGATCGCGATCCACTCGACCGCGCTCGGGCCGGCGGCGGGCGGCGTGCGCTTCTGGCATTATGCGAGCGGCGAGGGCGCGATCACGGACGCGCTGCGCCTGTCGCGCGGCATGAGCTTCAAGAACGCGATGGCCGGACTGGCGCTCGGCGGCGGCAAGGGCGTGGTGCTCGCCGACCGGCCCGGTGCGACGATCGACGACGCGCAGCTGCGCGCGTTCGGCCGCGCCGTGGAGGCGCTGGGCGGGCGCTACGTGACGGCCGAGGATGTCGGCATGTCCGAGGCACGGATGAAGGTCATCGCCGGCCAGACGCGCTATGTTTCCGGCCTGCCGGTCGCGGAGGGCGCGGCGGGCGGTGATCCCGGGCCGTATACCTCGCTCGGCGTGTATCTGGGCGTCAGGGCGGCGGCGAAGCGCGCACTCGGGACCGACGCGATGCGCGGCGTGCGGGTCGCGATCCAGGGCGTCGGATCGGTCGGCGGCGGCCTGGCGCGGCTGCTCGCGGCCGACGGCGCGGTGCTGACGCTGGCCGATGTCGATGCGGGCCGGGCGGCCGCCCTGGCCGACGAACTCGGCGCCACCGCGATCAGCGCCGACGCGATCCTGGGCGTCGAGGCTGACATCGTCAGCCCCAATGCGCTCGGCGCGATCCTGACCGAGCGGTCGATCGGCGCGCTGAAGGCGAAGGCGGTGGCCGGCGGTGCCAACAACCAGCTCGCCACCACGGAGGACGGCTGGCGGCTCCACGCCAAAGGCATTGTCTACGCGCCGGACTATGTCATCAACGCGGGCGGCATCATCAATGTCGGGCTGGAGTATCTGGGGCAGGGCGACGAGGCCGAGGTGAAGGCGCGCATCGCCCGCATCCCGGCGCGCCTCGACGAGATCTGGGACGAGAGCGCGCGCACCGGGGAGCCGGCCTCGACCGTCGCGGACGCGATCGCCAAAAGGTTGATTGGGCGCGGCTGAGCGCGAGGGCCGCAACCTCCGGCTTCCGGCGCGCCAGCCCGGCTCGCTTGGCGCCGCTGCGACCGGCGCGGCGTCGCTCTCCCGTCCTCACCTGTAAGCGAGGATGACGGGGAAGGGGCCACCCGCTAACAGCGCCATATGCCTCCGATCTCAACCTGATGGGCTATCTGGCTCTCGCCCTGATCGGCCTCGCAGCCTTCGCAGCGCTGGCGCGGTTCGGCGTCGCGCGGCCGCTCTGGTCGCTGATCGGCGCGGCGCTGATGCTGGGCGCGATCGGCTATACGCTGCAGGGACGACCGGCACTCGCTGGCCAGGCGGCCCGGCCCGAGGCGACCGTGGCGCCGGTCGACCTCGGCCTCATCGATCTGCGCGACCGGATGCTCGGTCGGTTCACGCTCGACTGGGCGTATCTCGCCGCCGCCGACGCGATGCAACGCGCGGGCGAGCCGCGGCTGCAGGTGCAGGCGATCCTGGGCGGCATCCGCAAGGTCCCCAACAGCGTGCTGCTGTGGACGGGGCTCGGCGATGCGCTCGCCGCGCATGACGGCGGCCGGGTTTCGCCGCCGGCGCTGTTCGCCTTTCGCCAGGCGATGCGGCTCTCGCCGGAGCATCCGGCGCCCCCCTTCTTTCTCGGTCTCGCCTATATCCGCGCCGGTGACTTCGCCGCCGCCCGGCCGCTCTGGGCGCGCGCGGTTGCGCTCAGTCCGGAAGGCGCGAGCTACCGCCGCGATATCGCGGTGCGGCTGGCGTTGCTCGACCGCTACCTGGCGGCGGCGAACGCCTCGCCAGATCGGTAAGATCCTATGTTCATCGACGCGGGCCCAAGTCCCGCGCCGTTGGTTTTAACCGCCTCCCCGGCGAAGGCCGGGGCTCAGCTGCTGGTGCGATACTGGGCCTCGGCCTCCGCCGGGAAGGCGATCGTCATTGCTTCACACCGGCCAGATCAACGTTGGCGACCAGCGGCTTTTAATCATGCGCCCCCCGACCCGTCTTCTCCTGCAGCTCGTCGATCTTCTTCGACGCGTCGGCCTTGGTCAGCGTGTCGTCGAACTCCTCGTGCGCCTCTTCCGACAGCGTCTTGAGGTAACTCGCCTGCGCGCCGGTCATCGCCTCGTCGCCGGTGGTCCAGTCGTCCGGGTCCTTGACGGCGTTGGAAGTGGGGTGCGTCTTGGGATTTTCGGGTTCGGCCATGGGAGGCTCCTTTCCCGGCCGACAACGCATCCCGTTCCTTATCCGTTCCACGCCTCGTACGGCAGGCCTAGATCTTCCGCGACTGCCTTGTAAGCGATCTTGCCCTGGTAGACGTTGAGCCCCGCGGCGAGGTGCCGGTCGCCCCGCATCGCCGCCTCGGCGCCCTCCCCGGCGAGCTTGAGCGCGAAGGGCAGGGTCGCGTTGTTGAGCGCGAAGGTGGAGGTGCGGGCGACCGCGCCCGGCATGTTCGCCACGCAGTAATGGATCACTTCGTCGACCTCGAACACCGGATCCTGATGAGTGGTCGCGTGGCTGGTCTCGAAGCAGCCGCCCTGGTCGATGGCGATGTCCACCATCACCGCGCCGCGCTTCATCGTCCCCACCATCTCGCGCGTCACCAGCTTCGGGGCCGCGGCGCCCGGGACCAGCACCGCGCCGATCACGAGATGGGCGTTGCGCACCGCCGCCGCGATCGCCGCCTTGCTGGCATAGGCGGTCTTGATCTGGCTGGAGAAGAACATGTCGAGCTCGGCCAGCCGGCTCATATTGATGTCGTAGATGGTCACGTCCGCGCGCATGCCGACCGCCATCTGCGCCGCGTTGATGCCCGAGATGCCGCCGCCCAGGATCGCCACCTTGGCGGGCGCCACGCCGGGCACGCCGCCGAGCAGCACGCCGCGACCGCCCTGTTCCTTTTCCAGGTAATGCGCGCCGACCTGCACCGACATGCGCCCCGCCACCTCGCTCATCGGCTTGAGCAGCGGCAGCCCGCCGCCCGGCGCGGTGACCGTCTCATAGGCGATGCAGGTCGCGCCCGATGCCATCAGCCCCGCCGCCTGCGGCTTGTCGGCGGCGAGATGGAGGTAGGTGAACAGCAGGTGACGCGGCTCCAGCAGCGCGATCTCGCTCGCCTGCGGCTCCTTGACCTTCACGATCATGTCGGCGGCCGCGAACACCGCCGGCGCATCGGGCAGGATGGTCGCGCCGACCGCGCGATAATCGTCGTCGGCGAAGTCGATGCCCGCCCCCGCGCCGGTCTCCACCACCACCGCATGCCCAGCCGCGACCAGCTCGGCGGCTGAAGCCGGAGTCAGCCCGACACGGTATTCGTGGTTCTTGATCTCCTTCGGGACCCCGACTCGCATTATGACTGCTCCTGATGACGTGCGTGCGCTCTTAGCTGCGGTCCGCGCCCGTGTCCCCGTTGCGACGCAACATGTGGGGTGCTAACTGGCAGCGACCATGCCCGCCGACATCCTGGGTGGCGACCCGCCCCTTTCCACGAACATGGTGGGCGTGGCTGCTCCCGAGCATGATGCGTCCGTCGGGCCGGGACACCAGGGCGGATTGCTCACGCTCGCGGTCGGCGCCGTCGGCGTCGTGTTCGGCGATATCGGCACCAGCCCGATCTATGCCTTCCGCGAGACGTTCGCGGGGCATCATCATCTCACGCCGGACCGGTTCCACATCCTCGGCGTGCTCAGTCTGATCTTCTGGTCGATGATGGTGGTCGTGACGATCAAATACGTCACCATCATCATGCGCGCCGACAACAAGGGCGAGGGTGGCAGCCTCGCGCTCCTGGCGCTCATCAACCGGCAGGCCGCACGCAAACGCTGGACCAAGGGCATCATCCTGCTCGGCGTGTTCGCGACCGCGCTGTTCTACGGTGACAGCATGATCACGCCGGCCATGTCGGTGCTCTCGGCGGTCGAGGGCCTGGCCGTCGTCAATCCGCGCTTCACGCCGCTGGCGCCGCCGATCGCGATCGGCATCCTCGTCTTCCTGTTCATGATCCAGAGCCGCGGCACGGCCAGGGTCGGGCTGCTGTTCGGCCCGGTCATGCTGGTCTATTTCGTGGTGCTGTCGGTGCTCGGCCTGGTGCACATCGCCAGCGATCCCGGCGTGATCGTCGCACTCAACCCGCTTTATGCGATCCGCTTCTTCATCGACGAAGGCGGCGCGGCGTTTCTCGCCATGGGCTCCGTCGTGCTGGCGTTGACCGGCGCGGAGGCGCTGTACGCCGATATGGGGCATTTCGGGCGCAACCCGATCCGCGTCTCCTGGCTGTTCTTCGTGCTGCCGGCGCTCATGCTCAACTATCTGGGGCAGGGTGCGATGATCCTGCAGCTCTCGCCGGCCGCGGCGGCGCACGCGATCCACAATCCTTTCTTCCTGCTCGCGCCCGACATCCTGCGGCTGCCGCTGGTGCTGCTGGCGACGGCAGCGACGGTGATCGCCAGTCAGGCGGTGATCTCCGGCGCCTTTTCGGTCACGCAGCAGGCGATTCAGCTCGGCTTCGTGCCGCGGCTCAGCATCATCCATACCTCCAGCCAGGCGGCGGGTCAGATCTTCATCCCGATCGTCAACCGCGCGCTGATGATCATGGTCATCCTGCTGGTGCTCGCCTTCCGCACCTCGTCGAACCTCGCTGCCGCCTACGGCATCGCCGTGACGGGCGCGATGCTGATCGACACCTGCCTGCTGGCGGTGGTGCTGATCTCGCTGTGGAAGTGGAACAAGGCGCTCGCGGTGCCGATGATCGCCGGCTTCCTGCTGTTCGATCTGGCCTATTTCGCGTCGAACCTGACCAAGGTGCCCGACGGCGGCTGGTTCCCGCTGCTGGTGGGGGTCATCGCCTTCATCCTGCTGACCACCTGGGCGAAGGGTCGGCACCTGATGCTGGAGCGGATGCGCGAGTCGGCCATGCCGATCAAGGTCTTCATCCGCTCCGCCGCGACCTCCACGACGCGCGTCGGCGGGACGGCGGTGTTCATGACGGCGACGCCGGACGGCGTGCCGCACGCTTTGCTCCACAATCTCAAGCACAACCGCGTGCTGCACGAGCGCATCATCCTGCTGACGGTGAAGGTGACGGACACGCCGCACGTCCCCGAGGAGCAGCGCTTCCACCACGACGATCTCGGCGCCGGTTTCCACCGGCTGGTGCTCCGCTACGGCTTCATGGAGGACCCGGACGTGCCGGCGTGCCTCACCGCGTTCGACGCGTGCGGCGCCAAGATCAAGATGATGGAGACCAGCTTCTTCCTGTCCCGCCAGACGCTGATCGCGTCCGAGAAACCGGGCATGATGATCTGGCGCGAGAAGCTGTTCGCCTGGATGCTGCGCAACGCGGTGACGGCGATGGAGTTCTTCCGCCTGCCGACCAACCGCGTGGTGGAGCTGGGCAGCCAGATCGAAATTTGAGCGACGGCCGCGGCACCCCGGGATCAGAAACGACCATACGTGAACGAACAGAATCGTTCTGCCTGCGCGGCGCTCACCGGTGCCCCGTCTTGCGATGACCGGCCCGGTGCCGACGGCAGCCCCCGCGCCGATCATCGTGACCGCGCTGTTCGGGCGGGCCGACCAGGCGTGGCTGGACGGCCTCAGGCGCGAGCATTTCCCGGCCGAGCGCAACCAGCTCGATGCGCATCTGACGCTGTTCCATCACCTGCCGCCCTCGCTTGCCGACGAGCTGAAGCGCCGGCTGGCGGAGGAGACGCGCGGCGTGCCCCCGCCCCAGGCGCGCGCGGCGGGGCTGATGTCGCTCGGCCGCGGCGTCGCGTTCCGGATCGAGGCGCCCGAGCTGACGGCGATCCGCGCGCGGCTGGCCGAGGCGTTCGCGGGCCTGCTGACCCCGCAGGACGCGGGCGGCTGGCGGCCGCACGTCACGATCCAGAACAAGGTGACGCCGGCCGTCGCCAAGCTGCTGCTGTCCGACCTGCAACGCGGCTTCCGCCCCCGCGCGGTCGAGATCGCGGGGCTGGCGACATGGTGGTATCGGGGCGGTCCGTGGGAGCCGCTCAGCCGCCACATGTTCGCTTGACCGTCCGCGCGCCGCGCACCTATAGCCGCGCCCTTCGACTGGCGCGGCGGGGTAGCTCAGCTGGTTAGAGCAGGGGAATCATAATCCCAAGGTCGGGGGTTCAAGTCCCTCCCTCGCTACCAGTCGAAGCGCGCACGCCGCCAGCGTAGCTGGCGACGAGATGCGCGAGACCGGCCGGCCTCGGCCCGCCGAGGACCGACGACGCGGCATTCACTGCCGCATCGGGCTTACCTCCGTCGATGCAACCCGCCGCGCGCTCGTCACCACCACCGGCGCCGCGATCTGTTCGCCCTTGAAGAAGCCGCCTGCCGCGACCGGCGCGTCGAGGATGCGTTTCACCACCTCCATGCCCTCGACCACATGGCCGAAGGCGGCATAGCCGAGATTGTCGCCCGGCCGAGACGGATCGGCATCCAGCGAGGGCCGCTGGTCGCCGACGCTGATCGTGAAATCGCCGGCACCCGTGCCCGGCGCCAGCCGCGCCAGCGAGATCGCGCCGTCGGTGTGGTGGACGCCGGTCAGCGTCGTCGGCTCGTGCCTGATCGGCGGCAGCACGCGTTGGGGAGCGTTCTGGACGCCGAACTGGACGAAGCCGAAATCCGGCTGCACCTTGACGGTGCGATAGAAGGTGACGCCGTCGAGCCGGTGCTGATCCACGTAGCGCAGGAAATTGGCAGTGGTGATCGGCGCGCGCTCCTTCTCCAGCTCCAGGACGATGCGACCCGCCGACGTCGCGAGCGCCACCCGCACCGTGGCGGGCGCGGGGAGCGGAACGGGCGTCGGGGTCGGCGCGGGCGCGGGCAGCTGGGCGGCGAGGAGGCAGGCGAGGGCGCGAATCATGCGACGGACTCCGGCGAGGCGCGCGCAAAATGCCCGTGCGGATCGTGCAACGCCAGCATCGCGTCGGCGCGCGCCAGGGCGACCAGCGTCAGCCCGTGATCGCGGGCATGATCGAGCGCCAGGGTAGTCGCCGCTGACACCCCGACCAGCATCGCGACGCCCGCGACCAGCGCCTTGTCGACCATCTCGAAACTGACGCGCGAGGTGACGAGGATGAAGTCCGGCCGCGCGCCGCTCAGCGCGAGCGCACCGATCAGCTTGTCGAGCGCATTGTGGCGGCCGACATCCTCGAACGCCGCGACGATCCGTCCCCCCGCATCGCAGGCCGCCGCCGCGTGCGCCGCGCCGGTCGCGCGGTTGAGCGGCTGGTGGTCGCGCACGGACGCCAGCGCCGCGAACAGCGCGGGCCGGCCGGCGCGCGGGGCGGGGGATCGGGCCGCGACCGGCCGGCGCAGCTGCTCCAGCCCGGCGATGCCGCACAGCCCGC
>NZ_CAXUEK010000011.1:0-60343 GCF_964250165.1 uncultured Sphingomonas sp.
GTGCTGTCGCAATGCGGCACCATCATCGCGATGCGCCTCAACAACGAGCGCGACCAGGCGTTCGTGCGCGCCGCCATGCCGGAGGGCGCACGCGGCTTCCTCGATTCGATCCCGGCGCTGCGCAACCGCGAGTGCATCATCTCGGGCGAGGGCGTCACCATCCCCGTCCGCCTGTCGTTCGACGGGCTGGAGGAGACGAAGCGCCCGGCGTCCGACGACCCGCTGTTCTCGAAGCTGTGGCGCGACACCGGCGGGGAGGAAGGCATCATCCAGCGCACGATCCAGCGCTGGCGCGCACAGGGCAAGTGACGGGCTGAGCAGGTCACCCGGGGCAGCGCATCAGCCCCGCACCACGCCAGGATACAGCGCCGCAGGGTCGCCGCTGAGCGCCGCCTTCACGCGCCGACTCGCGTCGTCGGCCAGCACCTCGATCAGCCCGGCGGCGATCCCGTCGAGCCCGGCGCGTGCGACGTCGGCTGGATCGTTCTTCGGCCCGCTCATGCCCTTGGTCATGTCGGTGTCGGTCAGCCCCAGGTGCAGCGCCGTCACCAGCGTGCCCTGCTTCGCCAGTTCCAGCCGGATGCCGTTGGTCAGGCTCCATTCCGCCGACTTCGCCGCGCAATAGGCGGTGCCGCCGTCATAGCTGAACCAGGACAGCGCCGACAGCACGTTGAGGATCGCGCCGCCGCCATTGGCCGCCAGCACCGGCGCGAAGGCGCGCACCATGTGAAGCGTGCCGAAGAAGTGCGTGTCCATCTCCGCCCGGATCGCGTCGGGATCGCCCGTCACCAGGTTCGCGCCGGTCGCGATGCCGGCGTTGTTGACCAGGATCGCGACGTCGCCCGCCTGCGCCGCCGCGGCGCGCACCGACCCCGGATCGGTGATGTCGAGCCGCAGCGGCTCGACACCCTCCAGATCGAGCGCGGAGGGGTCGCGCACGGCCGCATAGACCTTCGCCGCGCCGCGCGCGACGAGCTGTTGCGCGAACCGGCGGCCGAGCCCGCGATTGGCTCCGGTGACGAGCGCCACGGCGCCTTCGATCTGCATGGGAATGCTCCTGTGATGGACCGCCTAGCTGGGTCGCGTCGGCCGGTTCGGCAACCGCGCGGGGGCAAGCATGACTTGGCCCGGATCCACCCGCCCTTGGCGCGCCGTGCGTTCCGCCCCACATAGCGGCTAACCCCGTTCAGGAGCTTCCCTTGGCCTCTACCCTCGGTCTCTCGCCCGCCCAGAAGGACGCCGTCGAGCAGTTCCGCCGCGACGTGGTCGAGCCGTCGATGACGAGCCTCGTCATCATCGATTTCTGGGCGGAATGGTGCGGGCCGTGCAAGCAGCTGACGCCGGTGCTGGAGAAGGTCGCCGCCGCCTATGCCGACAAGGGCGTGGTGCTGGCCAAGGTCGACACCGACAAGAACCAGTTCATCGCCCAGCAATTCCAGATCCGCACGATCCCGACCGTCTACGCGATGTTCGGGGGCCAGCTGGTCGCCGACCTGACGAGCGCCCGCACCGAATCGCAGCTCAAGACGCTGCTCGACCAGTTGCTGAAGCAGCTGCCGGTCGGATCGGACGCGGCCGGGCAGGACGCCGAGCTGGAGCCGCTGATCGCGATGGGCGAGGGCGTGCTGGCCGAGGGCGACGGCGAGCGCGCGCTCTCGATCTTCGATCAGCTGGCCGAGATGGTGCCCGAACACACGGCGGTGCAGTCCGGCCGCATCCGCGCGCTGGTCGCGGCCGGCCGACATGGCGAAGCCGAGGCGGCGATCGCCGCGCTGCCGGAGGAGCTGGCGAAGGACCCCGGCATCGCCCGCGCGCGCGCCGCGATCGACCTCGCGCGCGCGGCGCCGCCCGTCGACGACCTCGCGCCGCTGGTCGCGGCGGTCGAGGCGCGGCCCGACGACCTCCAGGCCCGCTTCGATCTTGCCAACGCGCAGATGGCGGCGGGCGATCGCGACGCCGCCGCGGACGGCCTGCTCCACATCATCGGCGTCGAGCGCGACTGGAACGAGGGCGCCGCCCGCGCGCAGCTGCTCAAGCTGTTCGAGGTGGTCGGGCTGATGGACCCCTGGGTGTCCGCCCAGCGGCGGCGCCTGTCGGCGGCGCTGTTCGGATGACGCCCGCCCCCGCATCGACCGGCGCCACCACCACGCGGCTGTCCATCTTCCCACTGCCCGGCGCGCTGCTGTTCCCGGGCATGCACCTGCCGCTGCACGTGTTCGAGCCGCGCTACCGGGCGCTGGTCGGCGATGCGATGGCGCGCGACCGGCGCATCGGCATGATCCAGCCGCGCCTGATCCGCGACCGCGAGGAGGCGAGGCCGCCGCTGTTCGATCTCGGCTGCGTCGGCCGCATCGCCGAGGTGGAGGCGCTCGACGACGGTCGCTACAATCTCATCCTCGAAGGCGTCGCGCTGTTCCGCGTCGTGCGCGAGCTCGATGTCGCCACGGCCTTCCGCCAGATCGAGGCCGAGCTGCTGCCGGTCGGCGAGGACGAGACGCTGTCGCTCGGCCGGCGCGCGTCGCTGGAGGCGGAGAGCCGCCGCTTCGCCGAGGCGCAGGAATATCAGGTCGACTGGGATCAGGTCGGCCGGCTCGACGACGAGCGCCTCGTCAACGGCATCGCCCAGATCGCCCCCTTCGACGCCGCCGCCAAGCAGGCGCTCCTCGAAGCGCCGGATCTGGAGACCCGCGCCGAGCTGATCATCCAGCTCCTCCACTTCTTCGGCCGTCACGACGGCGACGATCGGGTGACGTTGCAGTGAACATCATCAAGTCCGCCACCGCGCTGGCGGGGAAGGACTGAAATGGCGCCCGACCCCTGGCTCCTCGCCAAGCTCGTCTGCCCGCTCACGCGCCAGCCACTGCGCTACGACGCCGCGGCCCAGGAGCTGATCTCCGACGCCGCGCGCGTCGCCTACCCGATCCGCGACGGCGTCCCGGTCATGCTGATGGAGGCCGCACGGCCGCTGATCCCTGACCAGGCGCCTTGATCAGGCGGCGAGCAGCGGACGACGGTTCAAGGTCTCGGCGGCGATCTCCGCCATGCCCTTGAGCTCCGCCTTCAGGGTGTCGGTGACCAGGCGCACCTTCTTGTCGATGACGCACAGCGCACCAGCATGGATGCCCTCTTGGGTGACGATGGGGTGGCCGACATAGGTCCTGATCTGCGGATCGCCCGTGACCAGCGGGTTGGTGGCGAAGGCCGGGTCGTTCGCCGCATTGCGCACCACGAAGCAGTCGTCCTGGGCGATGGTATAGTTGCAGAACGCCTCGCAGCGCGGCGTCGAACTGCCTGCCAAGCCGTAAGCCGATTTCAGCCACTGCGTGTCCCGGTCGATGAACGTCATGAGACACATCGGAAACGTCGACAGCTGCGCGACATGACCGGTGATGAGATCGAACTGGCGTTCGCGCTCCGCATTGGCGAGATGCTTGCGCGCGAGGTAATCCAGCCGCTCGGCCTCGTCCTTCGGGATCGGATAGCCGAAGGGCAACGCCCGGCGCAGGCCACGATAGGGCATCGCGCGGAGCGCGCCCTCGTGATCCGACGGCACCGAGCGGGGAAGGGCGCCGGGCCGCCGGAACGACGCGGCGATGCCTTGCATCGTCCTGACGAAGGCGGCCGGGTCGGCCGCGATGTCGCGCTTCGCGATGCACGTCGCCGCGCCGGCGTTCCGCAAGCGGGTCACCATCGCCATGCTGCTCGCCGCATGATCTGAAATCACGACCTTGCAGACGTCGTTCTGGCCGGCAAGCATCGCCAGCAAGCCCGCCCCGTCGATATAGGGCATGCACAGATCGATCGTCACGAGGTCCGGCTTCAGATCGGCGACCATCTTCGCCGCCGACGGTGCATCGCTGGCGACGCCGACGACCCTGAATGCCGTCGAAGCATCCAGGACCGCCTCCAGGACCGCGCGGGTCGTGCGGGAATCGTCGACTATGACGACACGTTGTTCGCGCTTGCCACGGTTGAGCATCGTCTATCCCCTTCCTGCGGGAACTTCATACGCGTTGAAAAATCAGGAGTTCCCGGGAATCTCAATAATAAAAGTCAATTACCGAAAAGATTAAGCTCGGAATAGATCCTTGCGAGAAGCTTAACTGTATCGACGAACACTTCGTTAGGGCAGGGCGACTGCAGTCTGCTATGACAGTACCAAGAGCTACCCAGACGACGCGATCAGACGGTCCTGCCGTGCAACAGCTTGGGCAATGCGCCGCTCTCGCCCCGAGCCTCAGCCATGAAGCGATCCTTCAGCGGGGGGACGGCATCGACCAGCGAGATTCCGAAGCGGCGCACGGCGCTGGCGGTGCGCCCCTTGATACCGAACAGCCGCGTGAGTGAATCGGTCGCCCAGGCGATCATGAACGTGTCCAGCCCGCGCCAGCGCTGATAGCGCGCGAGGAGTTGCGCATCACCGAGATCGAGCCCGAGCCGCTTGCCCTCGACCAGCACCTCCACCAGCGCCGCCACGTCGCGGAAGCCGAGGTTCAGCCCCTGCCCCGCGATCGGATGGATGCCGTGCGCGGCGTCGCCGACCAGCACCAGCCGCTCCGCGGTGATCCGCGCGGCATGGTGGAAGCCGAGCGGGTAGGTCGCGCGCGGACTCGCGCCCGACAGCGCGCCGAGCAGCCCGCCCATCCGCTGCTCCGCCTCCGCCAGGAACCCGCGATCGCCCAGCTTCAGCATCGCCGGCCCGGCGGCCGCGTCCACCGTCCACACGATCGCCGAGCGATGGCCCTCGTCATCGTCGGGCAGCGGCAGCAGCGCGAACGGGCCGGACGGGTAGAAGATCTCGAACGCGACATTGCCGTGCGGCTTCTCGTGGTGGAACGCGCCGACGATCGCGGCATGATCGTAGCGCCAGCGCGCCACCTTGATCCCCGCCGCCTCGCGCGTCGGCGAGTTCCGCCCCTCCGCCGCGACCAGCAGCGGCGCGCGCACGGCCGTGCCGTCGCTGAGCGTCGCCGTCACGCCCGCCGCGTGGCGCTCGACCGCCACGGCGCGGGTCCGCATCCGCAGGTCGACGCCCGCCGCCACGCTCGCCGCCTCGAACACGGTGCGCCGGAGCAGCCGGTTCTCGTACATGACGCCCAGCGCGCCGTCGTCCGCGTCGGGCACGAAATCGAGCGCGCCGGGTCGCAACCCGTCGCTGACCCGGATCGCCGCGATCGGACAGCCCTTGCCCGCCAGGCGCGCGCCGACCCCGATCGCGTCGAGCATCCGCCCGCTCGCGCTTGCCACCGCGGAGGCACGACCGTCGAAGCCGGGCGCCAGCGTCACCGCCGGATCGGCCGGGTCGACCACCGTCGCGGTCAGCCCATGCGCGTCGAGCGCCAGTGCCAGCGTCGCGCCGACCAGCCCGCCGCCGAGGATGATGACGTCCTTGTCCATAGCGCGCCTCTATCCGGCCCACCGCCGCGTGCCAATCGTGGCCGTCTTGACGCCGGACTCGCCGCAAGCGATGATTTGGAACGGTTTTTGGGGGTGATGACATGGCGAGCCGAGCCCAGCCGGTGCTGTGGCGCGAGACGGTGCGGGCGGGCGCGGTGCGTTCGGGCGCGCTGGCGGCTGCGGTCGCGCTGTTCGCGCTGACGCTCGCGGTCGCGCTGGCGCTGCTCAGCTTCGACAGCCGTGACGCCGCGCTCGACACCGCCGCGGGCGAGCAGGTCCACAATCTGTTGGGTGCGCCCGGGGCCTGGACGGCGGACCTGCTGCTGATGCTGTTCGGGCCCGCCGTCGCCCTGCTGGTGCCGATCGCCCCTGTGGTGGCGCTGCGGCTGTGGCGCGATCTGCCGGCGGGGCCATGGCGCCGCATGCTCCGCCAGGCGCTGATCGGCGTCGCGCTGATGGCCGTCGCGCTCGCCTTCGTCTCGAACGCGGCGGTGTTCCGCCTGCCCGGCGGCTGGGGTGGCGCAATCGGCCTGCTGGTCGCCGGCGGCGCGCGGCAGCTGCTGGCGCTGAGCGGCCAGGAGGCGGTCGAACGCTGGGGCGTGGTCGCGCTGGGCATCACCGCCGGCGTCGCGGGCGTGATCGTCTGGGCGCGGGCGCTGGAGATCGAATGGGCCGATCTGCGCTGGCGGCGCGGTGCGCGCCCGGCGCGCCTGGCCGCACCGGCGGACGAGGAACCGCTGACGCTCACGCGCCGGCCCGTCGAGCCGCGCGCGGTCGCCACGCCCGATCCGCGCCCCGCGCCGATCATCGCCGATCGCCAGGTGGCGCCGTCCGCCGCCAGGCCCAAGCCGCGGCAGGAGAAGCTCGATCTCGGCCACAGCTACACGCTGCCGCCCGTCGAGCTGCTCGCCGAGCCGCCGCCGGCGCCCAGGGGCGCGATCGACAAGGCCGCGCTCGACCGCAACGCCCGCCTGCTCGAAAACGTGCTCGGCGACTTCAAGGTCGAAGGCGCGATCACCAAGGTCTGCCCCGGCCCGGTCGTGACGATGTACGAGCTGGAGCCCGCGCCGGGCATCAAGGCGAGCCGCGTCATCGCGCTCGCCGACGACATCGCCCGCAACATGAGCGCGGTGTCGGCGCGCGTCGCGGTCATCGCCGGGCGCAACGTCATCGGCATCGAGCTGCCCAACGCCAGGCGCGAGGGCGTCGTCCTGCGCGAACTGGTCGCGAGCCAGAGCTTCGAAGACCAGAACGCCAGCTTGCCGCTGGTGCTGGGCAAGAACATCGCCGGCGATCCCGTCGTGACCGATCTCGCGCCGATGCCGCACCTGCTGGTCGCGGGCACCACCGGCTCGGGCAAGTCGGTCGGGCTCAACTGCATGATCATGTCGCTGCTCTACCGGCTGACGCCCGACCAGTGCCGGATGATCATGATCGATCCCAAGATGCTGGAACTCAGCGTCTATGACGACATCCCCCATCTGTTGTCCCCCGTGGTGACGGACCCCGCCAAGGCGGTGCGCGCGTTGAAATGGGCGGTGGAGCAGATGGAGGACCGCTACCGGCAGATGTCGTCGGTCGGCGTGCGCAGCCTCGCCGGCTTCAACGACAAGGTGCGCGCGGCCAAGGCGAAGGGCCAGCGGCTCGGCCGCCGCGTCCAGACCGGCTACGATCCCGATACCGGCCAGCCGCTCTACGAGGAGGAGCAGCTCGACTATGCGCCGCTGCCGCAGATCGTGGTGGTGGTCGACGAGCTCGCCGACCTGATGATGACGGCGGGCAAGGAGGTCGAGTTCCTCATCCAGCGCCTGGCGCAGAAGGCGCGCGCGGCCGGCATTCACCTCATCATGGCGACGCAGCGGCCGTCGGTCGACGTCATCACCGGCGTCATCAAGGCGAACCTGCCGACCCGCATTTCCTTCCACGTCACCTCCAAGATCGATTCGCGCACGATCCTGGGCGAGCAGGGCGCCGAGCAGCTGCTCGGCCGCGGCGACATGCTCTACATGCCCGGCGGCAAGGGCATCGTCCGCGTCCACGGCCCCTTCGTCTCGGACGACGAGGTGCGCGCGGTCGCCGATTTCTGGCGCGCGCAGGGACAGCCCGACTATGAGTCGGCGGTGACCGAGGAGCCGGCCGAAGGCTTCGCGCTGGAAGGCGCGCCGACCGGCGAGGACACCGCCGAAGACCAGCAATACCGCGCCGCCATCCAGCTGGTGTGCGAATCGCGCAAGGCGTCGACCAGCTGGCTCCAGCGCCAGCTCCGTATCGGCTACAACTCCGCCGCGCGCCTCATCGAACGGATGGAGAAGGACGGCATCGTCGGCCGCCCCGACCATGTCGGCCGCCGCGAGGTCCTGCGCGACGCGGAGGGGCACGCGATCTGATTCGGCCGGGCGCGGATCGGATTCGCCTTGCCGCGCATTGCGTTTGAGTCCCTTGCTCTTGGGCCGATCGCCGGCTCAGCTCCACTGAGGAGAAGCACCATGACTTCAATGGCGCAGCGTCAACAGATCGACCAAAATTACGACGCGTTTCAGCGGCAGTTGAGCTCGATCCTGTCCGTGCACAGAGACCGATACGCGTTGATGCGCGACCGTGCGATCATCGGCTATTACGACGCTGCCGGAGAAGCCTACCGCGCGGGACTGGCAAGTTACAGCGATGGCCTGTTCTCCATTCAGGAGGTGACGGACGAGCCGATCGATCTATGAGTGGCGGCGCACGGGCCGCCGCATCCTCCTCAACGTCCTCGTTCTCAAGCCGGCGCCCGCGACCGATCTGACGAATCAAACGGTGACGGCATTGCTCGACACCGGCGCCAGTTCTTGCGGCGTATCCCGCGCCATCGCTGGTTCGCTCGATCTGCCGTCAATAGGCAAGCAGCCAATCATCACGGCGGGCGGCATTGTTCTATCCGAACGGTATCTGTTCCGCGTGGGCTTCCCTCAAGCCCAATCGTTTCCATTCGTGTTCGACGACCTTACAGGCTTTGAACTGACCGATGACACCGCCTTCCAAGCCGTGCTCGGGATAGACGTGCTTGCACGGTGCGACGTAGTGCTGGATCGAACCGGCCGCTGCGTGCTTCAGTTCGGATAAGAATCCATCGTCGAGACGCTTACTGTGCGAACCGACCGACGCGAACGCGATCACTCGATCCCGTAGCGCTTCGCCCGTTCGGGCAGGCGGGGCTCGATCGCGGCGGCCGCGGCCAGGTCCCTGTCCGCCTCGTCCGTCTGCCCCCTGCGCCGCTCGATCACGGCGCGGCCGTAGAGCGACCAGGCCTGGCGCGGATTGATCGCGAGGACCGCGTCATAGTCGGCCAGCGCCGCATCGAGATCGCCGAGCCGCAATTCCGCCAGCGCGCGGCTGTCGCGATAACTCGGATCGGCGGGGTTGAGCCTGACGGCCGCCGCCCCGTCCGCCCGCGCCTTGGCGAGATCCTGTCCGGCCAGCGCCCGCGCCCAGCACCGCTCGTTCAGCGCCTCGGCGCGCCGCGCATCGCCCGGGTGGGTGTCCAGCCACAGATCGAGCTGGGCGATCGCCCGCGGGAAGGCGTCGGCCGCCGTGTAGAGCCGGCCGACCGCGAGCCGCGCCATGTCGGTCCGCGGCAGCGCCGTCGCCAGCCGGTCGAGATCGGCGAGCGCCGGCTCCCGACGCCCGGTCCGCATCGCCACCTGCGCGCGCAGCAGCCGCGCACGCGCATCGTCCGGCGCGAGGCTCAAGGCCTTGTCCAGGTCCGCCATCGCCGGCGCCGGCCGCCCCAGCTCGAGATCGATGATCGCGCGCTGATAGGGGTAGCTCGCCTCCCCGGGCGCCAGCTCGATCGCCCGCGAAACGTCGGCGAGCGCGTGCGGCAGGTCGCGCTGCGTCCGATACATCGCACCGCGCGCACTGAACCCTGCCGCATCGGTGGGCGCCGCATCGCCACGCCCGCCCGCCGCGGCGACCGGCCCGTTCGCATCGATACGCGCGCCCGTGTCGAAGAGCCGGCCGCCGGTATAGGTGAAGTACAGCCGATGCTGCGCGTTCGACACGTAGACGCGGTGCGAGACGAAATAGTCGGCGCCGATCAGCATATCGATCTCCGGCGGCAGGTCGGCGATGTGCAGCCGGACGTTGTGGAGCTCCTCCGAGCCGATCCTGAGCAGGTCGAAATGGGCGCGCCAGCCCTGCGTCACGCGGCTGCCGAGCCCGCTCGACCAGCCCGCCGGCGCGACGCCGGGGCCGCCCGGCCTCACGCCGGCGCGGGCCGCCGCACGCAGGGACACGACCGTGGTCGGCGCGCCGGTGTCGAACGTCGCCTGCAGCTTGGCGCCGTCCAGCTCGACCTGCGCCACCGTGTGCCGTCCCGCGGTATCGAGCGATTGCACGTCGACGGTGAAGGCCGGCTTGCCTTCCGTCCAATAGGCCATCCCGAAGCGCTCGCAGCCCTTGGGCCGGAACAGCCGCACCGCGCCGCCGGGCAGATCGTACTCGACGTCCGCCAGCCCCAGCACGTTCTGCCCGAGCAGCCCGGTCTGCCCGACGTCGCTGCCGCCGACCACGAACTGCACGTTGGGGATGACGATGCCGGCGAGCGTGAAGCGGGCGACCCTGGTCGCCGCCGCCTCGCTCGAGCCCCCGATCCCGCGCAGATGGAAGCCGGGGAGAGGCTCCAGCGTCAGCTCCAGCGCCTTGGCGACGCCGGGGGAGATGGTGCTGAAGAACGCACCGCTGTCCAGGATGAAGGGCGCGTCATGCCCGTTGATCTCGGCGGCGACGATCGGCCGCAGGCCCTGCATGGTGACCGGCAGCTCGGCGATGCGCCCGACCTGGCAGGAGCCGGCAACGGCCGGCGCGGCCGCAAGTCCCGCCAAAGAGACGAACAACGATCCCCAACGTCTCAAGCGTCACGTCTCCCTGCCGGCTCCCACGATCCTGCCTCAGCGCGTGGCAAACGGAAAGACGCTATGGTTCAGAGCGCATTCAACGCCGCCGCGTCAGGGAGGCGGCCACACAGGAGATCATTCCTTGAAGCTTGCCATCCTCGCCGCCGTCGCGCCGCTCGCGGTCGTCGCGGCCGCGCCCGCCTCGCAGCCGACCGGCGAGCTGGCGCTGGTGCAGCAGCACCTGCGCGGGCTGACGACCATGGTCGCCGATTTCACCCAGACGGATCGCAACGGCCGGATCCTGACCGGCACCATGTCGATGAAGCAGCCCGGCCGCATCCGCTTCCAGTATCAGAAGGGGGTGCCGCTGCTGATCGTCGCGGACGGCGGCGCGCTGACCTTCATCGACTATTCGGTCAGGCAGGTGCAGCGCTGGCCGGTGAAGAACTCGCCGCTGGGCGTGCTGCTCGATCCGTCGCGCAACCTCGGTCGCTATGCGCATGTCGCCCCGGGGAGCACCGCGCAGCAGCTCGTGCTGGCAGCGAACGATCCCAAGCACCCGGAATATGGTCGCATCACGCTGTACTTCGCGCGCACCGGCGGCGGACCGGCGGGGCTGGCGCTGCAGGGCTGGGTGGCGATCGACAGCCAGAACAATCGCACCACGGTTCAGCTTGCGAATCAACGCTTTGGCGGCGCCATCGGTGACGAGACATTTCGCTGGAACGACCCGCGGAAAGGCGTTTCCGGCCGGGGGTGATGTCGCGTTCATACAAATGACAGGATAGCTTATCTAAGGGGTCGTGGCGGAAACGGTGCGGTCCGGGATTTTCCCCCTGTTGCCCGGCCTGTCCTTTCCCGCCTGCGTGACGAACGCTAGGTCGGCCCTCGCTCCCGCCCCCGGAGCGAGGGCCTTTCTGCGTAGCGCGCATGCGACCAGCGCAGCTGGCCGCAAGACGCGCAAGCACGGCCGGCGTCAGCCCGCTGACGACCGACGGCGCGGCTTCGCCGCGACGTGACCGCAACGCGAAAACTTCCTACATCGCCCCCGTGAAGATCGTCTCCTGGAACATCAATTCGGTTCGCTTCCGGCTCGACATCGTGGCGCGCTTCCTCCGCGAGGCCGCACCCGACATCCTGTGCCTCCAGGAGACCAAGGTGATCGACGCCGACTTCCCGGTCGCGCCGTTCGAGGCGCTCGGCTATCCGCATGTCATCATCCACGGCCAGCGGATGCATCATGGCGTCGCGATCATCAGCCGCGTGCCCGTGGCGGCGGATGACCGCCTCGACTGGCAGGCCAACCGTGAGGCGCGCCATGTCGGGGTGCGGCTGGCGAACGGCGTGCGGCTGGAGAACGTCTACGTCCCGGCCGGCGGTGACGTCCCCGATCGCGAGCTCAACCCGAAGTTCGGCCAGAAGCTCGATTTCATCGAACGCATGACGCGCTGGTCCGCGGCGCTGGACCAGCCGACGCTGCTGGTCGGCGACTTCAACATCGCCCCCCTCGAAGCGGACGTCTGGAGCCACAAGCAGCTGCTCGGCGTCGTCAGCCACACGCCCGTCGAGGTGGCGGCACTCGGCCGCCTCCAGGCATCGAACAGCTGGGTCGATCTCGGCCGCCATTTCAGCCCGCCGCCGGCGCGGCTCTACACCTGGTGGAGCTACCGCGCGAAGGACTGGGCGGCGTCGGACCGGGGCCGGCGGCTCGATCACCAATGGGCGACCGCCGACGTCGCCGCCACCGCCCGCGCGCATCACGTGTTCGAGGAGTGCCGCAGCTGGCTCAAGCCGAGCGACCACGTCCCGATCATGACCGAGTTCGCCTGGTGATGGACGCGCGCGCGGCCGCCCGCGCCATCGACGCGCTCCGGCGCGGCTGGCCGATCGCGGTCGAGGGGACGCCGCTGCTGGCGGTCGAGACCGCCGACGCCGGCCGGCTCGCCGCGTTCGACCCCGCCGGCGAAGCGGCGGTGCTGATCTCCGCCGGACGCGCGGCGACGCTGAAGCTCGCGAACCAGCTCGCCGCCGCCGATCCCGACCAGCCCGTGCTGGTCGAGCGCGCGCCCTGGCTCGACCTGGCGGGCGCGACGGCGCTGGCCGACCCGCAGCTCGACCTCGCGACGCCGCTCAAGGGGCCGTATCGTACCATCACGCCGCTCCCCGGCGCGGCGGCGGCGCTGCGGCTGGCGCGCATCGCGGGGCTGCTCCCCGCCTTCTTCGTCGGCGGCGCCGCCGCGCCGGAGGTGGCGATCACCGCCGTCGACATCGACGCGCACGAGGATGCCGGCCGCCTCACCATCGCCACCCGCGCGCGGCTGCCGGTGGAGGGCGCCGAGGATGCGGAGATCGTCGCCTTCCGCTCGCCGGAGAGCGCCGACGAGCATGTCGCACTGCTGATCGGGCAGCCTACGGGCAAGCCGCCGCTGGTGCGGATCCACAGCGAATGCCTGACCGGCGACGTGCTCGGCAGCCTCAAATGCGATTGCGGGCCGCAGCTGCATGCGGCGATCCGCGCCATCGCGGCGAGCGGCTGGGGCATCCTGCTCTATCTGCGTCAGGAGGGGCGCGGCATCGGCCTCGTCAACAAGCTGCGCGCCTATCAGCTGCAGGATCAGGGCTTCGACACCGTCGATGCCAACATCCGGCTCGGCTTCGCGGTGGACGCGCGCGACTTCCGTGTCGCGGCGCGGATGCTCGGTCTGCTCGGCCAGCGGCAGGTGCGCCTGCTCACCAACAATCCGGCCAAGGTGGCGGGGCTCGAAGCGGCCGGCATCGCCGTCCCGGAGCGCGTGCCGCACCACCTGCCGCCCAACCCGCACAACGCCCGCTATCTCGCCACCAAGCGCGATCGCACGGGCCACCAGCTGTGATGGACCTGGCGCGCGTCGCCATCCTGGAGGCAAGCGGCCGCGCGGCGCTGCCGGCGTTGCGGGAAGAGCGGGTCGGCGACTGGACGTTGCGCGTCAGCGGCGGCGAGACCAAGCGGGTCAACTCCGCCAATCCGCTGGTGGCGAATGCGTCCGTGCTGCCTGCCATGGCGGCGGCGGAGCGGCTTTACGCCGCCCATGCCCTGCCCTGCCGCTTCCGGCTGACGCCGCTGGCGGACAGCCATGCCGACGCCATGCTGGACGCGCGGGGATTCGCGGCGATCGACCATTCGCTGACCATGGTCGCCCCGGTTTCGTCGCATCCGGTCGAGCCCGGCGTCAGGCTGGCCGCCCGCGCCGACGCCGACTGGCTGGCGCGGGTAGAGCCGCTGAGCGGCCGATCGCCCGCCGCGGCGGCGGTGCAGGCGAAGCTGCTGGCCGCCATTCCCGGCCCGCTGGCCCTGGCGGCGATCGATGAAGACGGCCAGACGGTCGCGTCCGGTTATGCCAGCATCGGCGGCGGCCGGGCGCAGCTTTCCGACATCGTTGTCGCGCCGCACGCCCGGGGTCGCGGGCTCGGTCGACGGCTCGTCGCGGGGCTGCTCGGCTGGGCGCGTGAGCAGCGCTGCGGCGAGGCGATGCTGCAGGTGCTGGCCGCGAACACCGTGGCGCGTTCGCTCTATCGCTCGCTCGGCTTCGTCGATGTCTATCCCTATCACTACCGCGTCGCCCGCTAGGCGCCTCGTCGTCGTGTTCGGCGCGGCGGTGCGGCCGGACGGCAGCGCGAGCGCGACGTTGGCGCGGCGCGTCGGCTATGCGGCCGCGGTCGCCCAGGCCGATCCGAGCGTCGACCTGTTCCTCACCGGCGGGATAGGGCGGTTCGGGCCATCAGAAGCGGCGGTGATGGCGGCGCTGCTCGCCGGCGCGGTCTCGGCCGAGCGCCTGCAGCTGGACGAGGAGAGCCGCGACACGCTGCAGAGCGTGCGCGCCGCCGCGGCCGTCTTCCATGCGCAGGGCTATGCGGACTGCCTGGCCTGCACCGACGCCTATCACCAGCCGCGCGTACGGATGCTGTTCGGGCTGTTCGGCGTCCGCGCCCGGCCGGTGCCGCTGCCGCGGCGCGGCCCGCGCCGGCTGCACTGGCGCATGGCGCTGCGCGAGGCGGCGGCGCTGCCCTATGACGCGGTGGCGGGCATCGCGGCGCGGCTACGCTCAAAGCGCTAGGAGCGCGCGCACCTCGTCGAAGTCCGCCGCCACCGCGTCGACGCCCAGCGCCTTGAGCCGCGCGCCATGATCGGCGGCGCAGTGCGAGCCGGCGCACAGCCCGATGACATGGCCGCCCGACGCCACCGCCCCGGTCGCGCCGACCGGCGAGTCCTCGATGATCGCGCACCGCTCGATCGCGACGCCGAGCCGCGCCGCCGCGAACAGATAGAGGTCGGGCGCGGGCTTGCCGCGCGCGACATGCTCGCGGCCCGAATAGAGGTGGTCGCCGAACGCGCCGGCGAGGCCGATATGGTCGAGGTGCCGGCGGATCCACCGCGTGTTGCTCGACGACACCACCGCCCTGGGCAACGCCGGCGGCAGCGCGCGGACGAAGGCGACCGCGCCCGCCACCGCGCCGATCCCCTCGGCCATGGCGCGCTCGTCCTCGACCTGGCGCGCGGTATGGAAGCTGTCGGGCAGCGGGCGGCCGATCCAGCGCTCGACCGCGGCGAGGAAATCCGCGCCCGCCAGCCCCATGAAGTGCGCCATCGACTGCTCGGGCGTGGTCGGATGGCCGATGCCGGTCAGATAGTCGGCGATCTGGCGGTTGCCGGCATATTCGCTCTCGATCAGCACGCCGTCGAAATCGAACAGGAGCGCGTCGTGGTTCACGCGCGCGCCCCGAACAGCGCCGAGCCGACCCGCACATGCGTCGCGCCCAGCATCACCGCGGTCTCGAAATCGTCGGACATGCCCATGCTGAGACCCGTCACCCCGTGATCGCGCGCCAGCTTCGCCAGCAGCGCGAAATACGGCGCCGCTTCGACGCCCGCGGGCGGCAGACACATCAGCCCCGCCAGCGGCAGCGCGGCCGCGCGCACCGCCGCCAGCAGCGCCGGCAGTTCGGCGATCGCGCAGCCGCCCTTCTGCGCCTCGTCGCCGATATTGACCTGGAGGAAGCAGTCCGGCCGCCGGCCCGCCTGATCCATCGCCCGTGCCAGCGCCGCGACCAGCGACGGCCGGTCGACGACGTGGATCGTGTCGGCCATCGCCACCGCGTCCGCGGCCTTGTTCGACTGGAGCTGCCCGATCAGGTGCAGCCGGGCGTCGGGCCAGCGCTCGCGCAGGGCCGGCCATTTCGCCGCCGCCTCCTGCACCCGGTTCTCGCCGAAGTCGCGCTGGCCGGCCGCGAGCAGCGGCGCGATCGCGTCGGCGGGGTGCGTCTTGCTGACCGCCACCAGCGTCACCGCGCTCGGTTCGCGCCCGGCGAGCCGCGCGGCGCGCGCGATGCGGTCGCGGATGTCGGTCAGGCGGGTGTCGGGGGGCATGGGCGGCGCTATAGGCCGGCGATGCGCGCGCGCCACCCTTCCGTCTGGCTGATGACCGACGAACGCGCCGACCCGATCGCGGCCGCGCGCCGCCTGCCGCCGGGGTCGGGCGTGGTCTTTCGTCACTATGCCACGCCGCGACGCGAGCGGCTGCGGCTGTTCGTGGCGGTGCGCCGGCTCGGCGCGGCGCGGCGGCTGATGGTGCTGAGCGCCCGCGCGCGGCTGCCCGGCGCGGCCGGCGTGCACGGGCCGGGGCGCGGGGGCGGGCTACGGAGCTGGCCGGCGCACGACCGACGGCAGGCGATCGCCGCCGTCCGCGCGGGCGCGGCGCTGGTGTTCGTCTCGCCGGTCTATCCGACGCGCTCGCATCCCGGTGCGGCGGCGCTCGGCCCGGCCAGGGCGGCCCGGATCGCGCGCGGGCTCGGGCGGACGGTGATCGCGCTGGGCGGGATGGACGGGCGACGCTGGCGCCGGATCAGGCGGTTCGGGTTCGACGGGTGGGCGGGAATCGACGCGTGGAACGAGGGCTGATCGGCCACTCTTGATCTGCATCCCCGGCGGAAGCCGGATCCAGGCGCAACCGGTCCGATCTGATACCCACCATCAAGAAGGTAATGCTTGAGGGTGGCCCGCCGCGAAGCCGCGTCGTCGGTCATCGCTGCGCTACGCCGGCCGGGCTTTCCGTCGATGTTCTGATGAGCGCGGCTTCGCCGCGCTCATCAGAACCGGAAAGCCGTCCCCACATACACCGCCTGGCTGTCGCGCCGGTCGTCGTCCAGCCGGACCAGCCGGTCGCGATCGGTGCGGTAGCGGACGCCCGCGGTGAGATCCATGTTGCGGGTCAGGCGATAGGAGCCGCCGACGTCGAGCGCATAGCTGTGATCGGCCGTCGTGAGCGCCGCGGGCACATCGGCCAGCGCGCGGTCGACCACGCCCTTGACGCGGCCCGTCACGCGGCTGCCCGAATAGCTGACCGTCACATCGGCCGCCTCGCGCCCGCCGGGCTGACCGGCCAGATCGACCTTGCCGACATCGCCGGTGATGCCGAACCGCCGCCAGCCCACGCCGACGCCGAGATTGTAGGCGATCGGGGCGATGCCGACCAGCGGCTCGGCCGCCAGGCGGGTGTCGGCCTTGCCGGTCCGCGCCCGCGCCACCACCGTCACGGCGCGATTGTCGCGATGCGCCTCGGCGGGCGTGAACCGGAAGCCGACCGTATCCAGCCCGCCCCGCGCGAACACCGCCGCCAGGCGCGGATCGGCGGCCGCCGGCGTGAAGGCCAGGGCCGGAGCGGCCGCAGGCGCATGCCGCGCGACCTTGCCCGGCGCCAGCGGACCGGTCGCAGGCATGGCGAGCGCGCCGGCGGCGGCAAGCGCCCCGGCCCCGATCGCAATCATGATGCCCTTGGCGACCACATCCGTTTCCCGTCGGACTCGACTGTTCTTGCCGCCATATAACGCTTCGGCGCGCGCCGGGTATGGACCTTCGCGAAATCTTGTGAACTGTGGCAGAATCCGCACAGACGGCGCGAACTTGCGAGCCCGCCAGCGCGCCTGTAGAGCCGCCAGGTCATCACAGGAAGACCTCAGCCGATGTTCCGCTCGTCGCCTACCCTCGTTCTGGCGCTCGCGCTCCTGCCGCTCGCGGCGTGCAGCGGCGGCGGCAGCCGGCCCAAGGCGGACCTCGCCGCCTCCAAGGTGACGACGATCGGCGTCAATTCCTATCTGTGGCGCGCGACGCTCGACACGCTGTCGTTCATGCCGCTGGTGCAGACCGACTCCAACGGCGGCGTCATCGTCACCGACTGGTATGTGAACCCGCAGGTCCCGACCGAGCGGATGAAGGTCACCGTCTCGATCCTCGACCAGGATCTGCGCGCCGATGCGGTGCGCGTCGCCGCGCTGCGTCAGGTCAGCCAGGGCGGGCAGTGGGTGTCCGCGCCCGTCCAGGCGGCGACGACGCAGAAGCTGGAGGACATCATCCTCACCCGCGCCCGCGACCTGCGCCGCGCCGCCGTCGCCGGCTAGCGGCGCATGGCCCAGCCGCCGCGCTTCAATGCGCTGAAGGCCGACGCGCACTGGCAGCGGGTGTGGGACGAGCGGCGGACGTTCGTCGCGGACGACGATTCGCCCAAGCCGCGGGGCTATGTGCTCGAGATGTTTCCCTATCCGTCGGGGCGCATCCATGTCGGCCATGGCCGCAACTACGTCATGGGGGACGTGCTCGCGCGCTTCTGGCGGATGCAGGGGCGCGAGGTGCTGCACCCGATGGGGTGGGACGCGTTCGGCATGCCGGCCGAGAATGCGGCGATCGAGCGCGGCGTCCATCCCGGCGCCTGGACTCGCCAGAACATCGCGACGATGCGCGCGCAGCTCCGCCGTTTCGGCTTCGCGATCGACTGGAGCCGCGAGTTCGCCACCTGCGAGCCGGAATATTACGGCCACGAACAGGCGCTGTTCCTCGATTTCTTTCAGGCCGGGCTGGTCTATCGCAAGGAGTCGCCGGTCAACTGGGACCCGGTCGACCGCACCGTGCTCGCCAACGAGCAGGTGATCGACGGCCGCGGCTGGCGCTCGGGCGCGGTCGTGGAGAAGCGCAACCTGTCGCAGTGGTTCCTGAAGATCACCGCGTTCGCCGACGAGCTGCTCGCCGGCCTGGGCGAGCTCAAGGACTGGCCCGACAAGGTCCGGCTGATGCAGGAGAACTGGATCGGCAGGAGCGAAGGCCTGCGCTTCCGCTTCGCGCTGTCTGACGATGGGCGGGTCGAGGTCTTCACCACCCGCCCCGACACCATCTTCGGCGCCAGCTTCGTCGCGGTCGCCGCCGATCACCCGGTGGCGCAGGCGCTGGCCGCGCGCTCGCCCGAAGCGGCGGCGTTCATCGCCCGCTGCAAGGAGGGCGGCACCACCGCGGCCGAGCTGGAGACGCAGGAGAAGCTGGGCTTCGACACCGGGCTGACGGCGCAGCATCCGCTCGACCCCGATTGGCGGCTGCCCGTCTACATCGCCAATTTCGTGCTGATGGAATATGGCACGGGTGCGGTGTTCGGCGTGCCCGCGCACGACCAGCGCGACCTCGATTTCGCGCGCAAATACGGCCTGCCCGTCAAGCGCGTCGTGTCGGACGGCGACGAGGACGCGCCCGTCTTCGCCGGCGACACGGCCTATACCGGCCCGGGTTCACTGGTGAACTCGCATTTCCTGGACGGCATGGACATCGCCGACGCCAAGCGCACGGTGATCGCCCGCGCCGAGGACGGCGGCTGGGGCGAGGCCGCTACGGTGTTCCGCCTGCGCGACTGGGGGGTCTCGCGCCAGCGTTACTGGGGCACGCCGATTCCGGTGATCCACTGCGCCGCATGCGGTGTCGTGCCCGTGCCGCGCGAGCAGCTGCCCGTCGTGCTGCCCGAAGATGTGGACTTCGCCACCCCCGGCAACCCGCTCGATCGGCACCCGACCTGGAAGCACGTCGCCTGCCCGCAATGCGGCGGCGCGGCGACGCGCGAGACCGACACGCTCGACACCTTCGCCGATTCCTCCTGGTATTTCATCCGCTTCGCCAGCCAGCCGCAGGACCGGCCGTTCGACCGCGCGACCGCCGAGCGCTGGCTGCCGGTCGGCCAGTATATCGGCGGCGTCGAGCATGCGATCCTGCACCTGCTCTACGCCCGCTTCTGGACCCGCGCGCTGCAGCATCTCGGCAAGCTGGACATCGCCGAGCCCTTCGCGGGCCTGTTCACCCAGGGCATGGTGACGCACGAGACCTATTCCTTCCCGCCTGCCGCTGACGGACTCGCGCCGATCTGGCTCTCCCCCGAGCAGATCGAGCGCCGCGACGAGGGCGTCGTCGACCGCGACACCGGCCGGCCGGTGACGGTCGGCCGTACCGAGAAGATGTCCAAGTCGAAGAAGAACACCGTCGATCCCGAGCCGATCGTCGATCAGTACGGCGCGGACGCGGTGCGCTGGTTCCTCCTTTCGGACAGCCCGCCCGAGCGCGACCTGGAATGGTCGGAGAACGGCATCGAGGGCGCGTGGCGGTTCGTCCAGCGGCTCTGGCGGCTGTGCGCGGCCGAAGCGACCGATGATCCCGGCGGCAGCGACGGCGCGCTCGACCGCAAGCTCCACCAGACGATCGCCGGCGTGGCGGCCGATATCGAAGCGCTCGCCTTCAACAAGGCGGTGGCCAAGCTTTACGAGCTGGTCAACGCGATCGAGCGCGCGACCCCGTCCGTCTCGCGCGACGCGGCGACCCGCGCGCTGATGCTCCTCGTCGCGCCGATGGCGCCGCACCTCGCCGAGGAGGCCTGGGCGGCGTCGGGCGCCACCGGGCTGATCGCCGATGCGCCCTGGCCGAAGGTGGATGCGGCGCTGCTGGTCGAGGATGAGGTGACGATCGCCATCCAGGTCAACGGCAAGCTGCGCGACACGCTCACCCGGCCCCGCGGCGAGCCGCGCGAGGCGCTGGAGGCAGCGGCGCTCGCCAGCGACAAGGTGGCGCGCCTGCTCGAAGGCCGGAGCCCGCGCAAGGTGGTGGTGGTGCCCGACCGGCTGGTGAACCTGGTCGCGTGAGGCGCGCCGCGCTCCTCCTCGCGCTGATGCTGCCGGGCTGCGGGCTGCACCCGCTCTATGCCGGCGGCGGGTCCGGCCCGGTCGCGGCGGCGCTGGCGGGCGTCGAGGTCGCGCCGATCGAGGGTCGCGGCGGCTGGCTGATCGCGAACGCCTTGCGTCAACGCTTCGCGGCGGACGGGCAGACCCCGCGCTATCGGCTGGACGTCAAACTCGACGACCAGATCGCCGGGCTGGGCGTCCGCGGCGACGATTCGGTCGTGCGCGAGCGCCGCATCCTGCGCGCCCGCTATCAGCTGGTCGACGCGGGGAGCGGGACGGTGGTGCTCGACGCGACCGCTGGCTCCGATGCGGGCATCGACGTGGTCGGCTCGGAATATGCCACCATCGCCGCCGAGAATACCGCGC
The DNA here is from genome assembly GCF_964250165.1 of uncultured Sphingomonas sp. Classification (GTDB taxonomy): domain Bacteria; phylum Pseudomonadota; class Alphaproteobacteria; order Sphingomonadales; family Sphingomonadaceae; genus Sphingomonas. Next base: position 20,652 of record NZ_CAXUEK010000011.1, read on the forward strand.
AGGAGCGACTGGCCGACATCGTCGCCGACCAGATCGTCGCCCGCGTCGCCGTCTACGCGCGCCGCGCCGCCGCGCAGCCGTGAAGGCGCCCAACGGCCAGCTGCCGAAGCTGCGCCCGGATGTGCGGCTCTACCTCTTCCACGGTGCCGACGAAGCGGGCGCGGCGGAGCTCGCCAGGCAGCTCGCCGCCGCGCTGCTCGGCTCCGAACGCATCGATCTGGAGGGCGCCACCTTGCGCAGGGAGCCGGGACGGCTCGCGGACGAAGCGGCCTCGGCGTCGCTGTTCGGCGACGCGCGGCTGATCCGCGCCCAGCCGATCGGCGAAGAGAGCCTGGAGGCGCTGACCCTGCTCCTCGACGCGCCGCATGCCGATGCGCCGGTGATCGCCGTCGCCCCGACCGTCCGCGCGACGGCGAAGATCGTCAAGCTGGCGATCGATCATCCCCGCGCGCTGTCGATCGCCTGCTACACGCCGAGCGAGGAGCAGATGGAGCGGCTGGTCGCCGCGATGCTCGCGAGCCACGGCCTGCGAGCGGCACGCGGCGTCGCGCAGCGGCTCGCCGACGCCGGCGGCGGCGATCGGGCGGTGATCGCGCGCGAGGTCGACAAGCTGGCGCTGTTCCTCGACGCCGCGCCCGAGCGGCCGCGCGATGCGGGTACGGCGGACCTCGATGCGATCGGCGCCGATCTCGGCGAGGCGGAGCTGGCCGGGGCGGTCGAGGCGCTCGTCGCCGGCGAGCCGGGCGCGCTCGGGGCGGCACTGCTGCGGCTCGACGACGGCGGTGCGTCGGCGATTCCCTGGCTGCGGGCGATCAACCGCAGATTGATTGCCCTGGCCGAGATGCGCGCCGACGTAGCGCGCGGTCAGGCGGCGGACGCGGTGATGAAGCGCGGCCGCGTCCATTTCCGCGAGGAAGCGAGCACCGGCCAGGCGCTGCGGCGCTGGACGCCGGCGATGCTGGCGGACGCGCTCGATCGCCTTCGGCAGGCCGAGCGCGCCGTCATGGCTGCCGCGAATGCCGGTCCCGTCATCGCCGAGCACGCCGCCGTAACCCTCGCGGCCGCGCCGACCCGGCGCCGTTAGATCACCTCGCCGGTCAAGCGCTGGCAGAGCATGTCCAGCTGATCCAGCGTCGAATAGCCGAGCGTCAGCGTGCCGCCGCTCGCGCCGTGGTTCACGCGCACGGGCACACCGAGCAGGTCCGCCAGCTGCCGCTCCAGTGCCGCGATGTCCGCGTCGGGCCCCTGCCGCTCGCGAGCCGCCGCCGTCCCGGTCCGCTTCGCTTCGCGCGCCAGCTTCTCGGTCTCCCGCACCGACAGGCCGCGCGCGGCGACCTGCTCGGCGAGGCTCTCGACATCGCGCGCGCCGAGCAGCGCGCGCGCGTGACCCATCGACAGCGAGCCGTCGACGACGCGCGCCTGCACCGGCTCGGGCAGCTCCAGCAGGCGCAGCAGGTTGGCGATATGGCTGCGCGATTTGTGGACGATGCCGGCCAGCGCCTCCTGGGTGTGCCCGAAATCCTGCGCCAGCCGCTGATAGGCCTGTGCTTCCTCGATCGCGTTCAGGTCCTGGCGCTGGATGTTCTCGACCAGCGCGATCTCCAGCACCTGGGAGTCGTCGAGCGTGCGCACGATCACCGGCACCTCGTGCAGGTGCGCCCGTTGCGCCGCGCGCCAGCGCCGCTCGCCGGCGATGATCTGGTAATCGTGCCCGTGCGGCCGCACCACGATCGGCTGGATCATGCCGCGTGCGGCGATGGAGCCGGCCAGCTCCTCCAGCTGCGCGTCGTCGAACCGGCGGCGTGGCTGCCCCGGATATGGCGTGAGCGAGGCGACCGGCAGCATCCGCATCCCCGTCGCGCCCGGCCCGTCGGCACCGACCGGCGTCTCGCGCCCCATCTCCCCGAGCAGGGCGTTGAGCCCGCGTCCCAGACCCGTCACGCGCGGTCGGCGATCGCTCATGCCGCCACTGCCGCGGCCGGCAACCGGGCGATCAGCTCACGGGCCAGCGCGATATAGGCCTCGGAGCCGCTGCAGCGATGATCGTAGACGAGCGCCGGTAACCCATGGCTCGGCGCCTCGGACAACCGCACGTTGCGCGGGATCACCGTGTCGAACACTACCTTGCCCAGCACCGCACGCACATCGGTCGCCACCTGCTCCGTCAACCGGTTGCGCCGATCATACATGGTGAGCGCGACTCCAAGGATCGACAGGCCGGGATTGAACCGCGCGCGGATGCGCTCCACCGTGCTCAGCAGTTGCGACAGTCCCTCCAGCGCGAAGAACTCGCATTGCAGCGGCACGAGCAGCCGATCCGCGGCCACCATCGCATTGATCGTCAGCAGCCCCAGCGACGGCGGACAATCGATCAGCACGATGTCCCATCTGGGCGGCGTCCGCTGCAGGGCCTGGTCGAGACGATGCGTCCGCTGCTCGAACTCGACCAGCTCGATCTCCGCGCCCGACAGATCGACCGTGGCGGGAACGACGTCGAGCCGAGGCACCCGCGTCGGCACGACGGCGGCCTGGACGGGTGTGTCGCCGACCAGCACGTCATAGGATGTGTGCGTCCGCGCGCTGTGAGGGATGCCCAGCCCGGTGGACGCGTTCCCTTGCGGGTCCAGATCGATCAGCAGGACGCGCGAGCCGGTGGCGGCCAGCGCCGTGCCGAGATTGATGGCGCTGGTGGTCTTGCCGACGCCGCCCTTCTGATTGGCTACCGCGACGCAGATCATCGCCGACATACGCCCTCTGCAACGAGGATAGACGAGGTCCGGTCCGTGACGCTTTGTTTCACGTGGAACGTCCCCTGCCAGTCACGCTCGATCGCGAGAAGATCGGCCTGCTCGATCCGTCCTCTCGGCAGGAGCCAGCGTGTCTCCTGCATGGCACAAGCCTGACCCGCGTCAAAAAGCTTTTCGACCGAAGCGACCGCGCGCGCCGAGATGATCGTCGCCATCTCGCGCACGACTTCCACCCGTGACGCCATGACGTGAACGTGGGTCAGGTGAAGGTCGCGGGCCATCTCGACCAGGAACTCGGCCCTTTTGCGCCGTGGTTCGATCAACAGCATCGGGGCCGCCCGGACCATCGCGACGATCATCCCCGGAAAGCCGCCGCCGGGGCCGATATCGATCCACAGACCCGCCGGTTCGCCGAGCAGCGCCAATTGCGCCGAGTCGGCCGCGTGACGGTTCCAGATCGAGCCGATCGTCGAAGGCGAGACCAGGTTTTGCCGCTGGTTTTCGGCGATCACCCGCGTAACGATCGCGCCGACCCCGTCCACCGCCGATGCGCCGAATCTATCGGCAATCCAGTCCTTCGCCTCGTCCTCCGTCATGCCGCCAGGCGACGCGCATGCAGCCACACCGCCGATAACGCCGCCGGCGTCACGCCGCGCACACGTCCCGCCGCCGCGAGCGAGGTCGGGCGGGCAGTGGTGAGTCGGTCGATCATCTCCGCCGAGAGTCCCGGAACATCGCCAAAGCGCAGGTCGGCCGGCAGCGCCACCTCCTCTTCGCCACGCACCCGCGCCGCCTCCTGACGCTGGCGTTCGAGATACGGCGCGTAGCGCGCGTCCTCGACCACCTCGTCGACGATGCTCGCCGGTATGCCGGCTCCCGCCGCCGGTGCGATGTCGGTCAACGTCACACCCTCGCTCCGCAGCCACTGGTACGCGCTGCGACGCGCGCCGTCCCGGCTTACGGCTATCCCCCGGTCGGCGAGCTCCGACGCGGTGAACTTGACCGCCAGCCGATCCTCGACGGTCCGCCTGCTGTCCTCACGCGCGGTTTGATGCCGCAATCGCTCCGGCGAAAGGCAATCTGCCTCTCTCGCCATCATCCCCAGCCGGGTCTCGGCATTGTCCGAGCGGAGCGACAGCCGGAACTCGGCCCGCGCGGTGAGCATCCGGTACGGCTCGGTCACGCCCTGCAATGTCAGATCGTCGATCATCACGCCGATATAGCTCGACGTCCGGTCCAGCAGCACGGGCGCGATGTCCAGCGCATCAGCCGCGGCGTTCAGCCCTGCCACCAGGCCCTGGCCGGCCGCTTCCTCATAGCCGGTCGTGCCGTTGATCTGGCCAGCGCAGAACAAACCCGGCAAAGGCGACAATGCCAGACGCCGGTCCAGTACCCGCGGATCGATGTGATCGTATTCGATCGCGTACCCCGCCACGGCGATCCGCGCGCGCTCCAGCCCGGGGATCGTCGCCAGCATTTCCCGTTGCACCTCGGCCGGCAGCGACGTCGACAGGCCGTTGGGGTAGACGAGCGGATCGTCCAGCCCCTCCGGCTCCAGAAACAGCTGGTGGCCGTCGCGATCGCCGAACCGTCGCACCTTGTCCTCGATCGACGGGCAATAGCGCGGCCCGCTCGCCTCGATGGCGCCGGTGAACAGCGGCGAGCGATGCGCATTGGCGCGGATCAGATCATGCGTCGCCTCGGTGGTCCGGGTGATCGCGCAGCTGATCTGTGGCAGGCCGACGTCGCGCGTCATCGGCGACATCGTCCAGCGCTCGGCATCGCTCGGCTGCTCGGGCAAGCGCGCCCAGTCGATCGTCCGTCCGTCGAGCCGCGGCGGCGTCCCGGTCTTCAGCCGCGCGATGGGAAGAGCGAGGTCGCGGAGCTGCGCCGCCAGCTTGGTCGCCGCGCGCTCCTCGACCCGCCCGCCTTCGCTGCGCTCGTCACCACGATAGATCCGACCGCCGAGAAACGTGCCGGTCGCAAGGATCACGGCCCTGGCACGAACCCGCGCGCCATCGGCCAGCAGGACTCCACCCACCCGGCCTTGCTCGATCAGCAAGCCGACCGCCTCGCCTTCAAGAACGGCAACCCGTTCCTGCGATGCGATCACGTCGCCGACAGCCGCCGCATAGCGCCGCCGATCGGCCTGTACCCGTGGCCCGCGCACGGCGGCGCCTTTGCTGCGGTTCAGCATACGGTGATGGATCGCGGCGGCATCGGCCGCGCGCGCCATGACGCCGTCGAACGCATCGACCTCACGGACGATGTGACCCTTGCCCAATCCCCCGATCGCCGGATTGCACGACATCGCGCCGATCTGCCGTCGGCTGAAGGTCAGCAGCGTCGTGGTCGCGCCACGCCGCGCGGCCGCACAAGCAGCCTCGACACCGGCGTGCCCGCCACCAATCACCAGGACGTCGATCACCCACCACGATTACGCGCGCGCGTACCGCCCGTCAAAATCGTTCCACGTGGAACATCTATTTGCCGAGACAAAAACGGCTGAAAAGCGCTTCGAGCATCGCTTCCGTCGCGTTCGTCCCCAGCACTGTCCCGAGCGCGCCCGCCGCTATTCTCAACTGCTCCGCCGCCAGCAGGGGGTCGGCCGGGAGGGAGAGCAGCGCGCCGGCGTTCGCGCAGGCTTCACGCTGTTCGCGCCGCAGCGGCAGCGCGTCCGCCGTCGGCAACAACTCTTCTACCCGCTGCGCTACCGCATCCCACAAGGCCGCGATGCTATATGCCCGGTCCTGCCGGATCGCGAGCGTCGGCCCGGCCGGCATCACCTCCCGTCCCGGCAGGTCGGCGCGAGCGTGGACCCACAGCGCATCGTCCCGCGGCGGCGGCTCATCGCCCAGCCAGATCAACAGGTCGGCGGCTTCCATCGCCGCTTCCGCCAGACCGACACCGATCCGCTCCACCGGATCGACCGCATCGGTCAGCCCGGCCGTATCGGTCAGCAGATAGGCGACCCCGGATCGCTGGATCGGCGCCTCGACGCGATCGCGCGTCGTTCCCGCAACAGGTGAGACGATCGCCGCGTCCCGCTCGGTCAGCAGATTGAGCAACGTGGACTTGCCGCTGTTCGGCGGCCCACCGATCACCACGCGCACACCGTCCCGGACGCGCTCGACCGGGGGCCGCGACAGCACGGCCTCGATTTCCTGTCGCAGCAGGTCGGCGTCGGCGCGGACGCCGGCGAGCAATGCCGCCTCGGACCCGAGGTCATCCTCCTCCGCAAAATCGAGGCTTGCCTCCACGCGCGCCGCGATATCGGCCAGGCGGTCGAGCCAGCCGCGAACGGCCCGGCTGACCGCGCCTTCACTCGCCGCCAGCGCGACGCGGCGCTGCGCCTCGGTCTCCGCCTCCAACAGGTCGGCCAGTCCCTCCGCCTCGGCGAGATCGATGCGCCCGTTCGTCAACGCGCGCCGCGTGAACTCGCCGGGCTGCGCCGCGCGCACCTCGTCCTGCTCCAGCAGCGCTGCCTCGACCGCGGCGATCACCGCGCGGCCGCCGTGGCAGTGCAGCTCGACCAGGTCATCGCCCGTCGCGCTGTCCGGCCCCGGAAAGGTCAGCACCAGCGCCCGATCCAGCAACGCGCCGGTCCGGTCACGCAGCGCGCGCAGCCCGGCGCGGCGCGGCGGCGGCAGCGGTCCGGCGAGCCGGGCGGCCGCGGCCAACGCCGCCGGCCCGCTGATCCGCACCACGCCGATCGCCGCGGGCGGGCGTCCGCTCGACAGCGCGACGATCGTGTCCAAGGATCAGCCGGTGCTCTTCGCCCCGCCGTCGAGCAGCCGCCGCCACAGCGCCAGCCCCGCCTCGTTCATCGGCGACCAGCTCTTGAACAGCGTGTCGATGATCTCGGGCTGGATCGCCTTGCCCTGCATGGTGTCCATCAGCATCGCGACATACCGCTCGTGGATCGGCGTCAGATCGGGCAGCCCCACGGCGCGGCGAGCCTCTTCGGGCGTCATATCGATCGTCACCGTCACGTTCATGGCCTGCCCTCGCTTTGCCGCATCTATGCCTGCCCGATGCCGCCTGATGCAATCCTCGCGACTAGCTGCGCCAGAATCGCTCGATACCGCTCTCCGGATCGACCACCCCTTCGTAGAGCATCGATCCGGCGACGTAGAGGATCACCACCAACCCCACATAGGCGATCCATTGGTGGCGCTGGATCAACGCCGCGATCAGATTGGCGGCGACCGCCATCACCGTCACCGAGAAGCCCAGGCCGAAGAACAGCACGGTCGGATGCTCGCGGGCCGCGCCGGCCACCGCGAGGACGTTGTCGAGGCTCATCGACAGATCGGCGACCGCCACCTGGGCCGCCACGCGCACGACACTCTGCGCCGGGCGCGAATCCGCAGCCTGCATGTCGGCGGCGGCGATCCCGCCGCGCCGCAGTTCACGGTAGAGCCGCCACGCCACCCACACCAGCAGCAGCCCGCCCGCGAACAACAGTCCCGGCACCTGCAGCAGCCGCGTCGCGAAGAAGGCGAAGGTGACGAGGCAGACGAGCGCCACGCCGACGCCCAGCGCCAGCACGCGGCGCCGCGCGCGCGGCTCCAGCGCGGCGGTCAGCGTCCCCAGCACGACGACATTGTCGCCTGCCAGCATCAGGTCGATCATCAGCACCTGCCCGAGCGCGGCGAGGCCGGCGGTGGTGAAGACGTCGGCTAGGCTGAAATCGGGCATGGCGCGCTGCGTAATGCTTTAGCGAAGCTAAAGCGACCAGCGGCAGCGCGCCCGGCCGGCCTCGCCCAAGCGAGGACCGACGACGCGGCTTCGCCGCGCCGTGGCGCACGAAGGACGGGTTCGCCGCGGCGAAGCCGCGTCGTCGGTCGTAGCTTCGCTACGCCGGCCGGACCGGCGCGAGTCCTGCCGCAACATGCGGCAGGCCGCGCTCGGTCACTGATTCATACTCTCGAAAAACTGCTCGTTGGACTTCGAGTCCTTCATCTTGTCGAGCAGGAACTCCATCGCGTCGGTGGTGCCCATCTGCATCAGGATGCGGCGCAGCACCCACATCTTGGACAGCTTGGCCTTGTCGACCAGCAGCTCGTCCTTGCGCGTGCCGCTCTTGCCCACGTCCAGCGCCGGGAAGATGCGCTTGTCGGCCACCTTGCGGTCGAGCACGATCTCGGAATTGCCGGTGCCCTTGAACTCCTCGAAGATCACCTCGTCCATGCGGCTGCCGGTATCGATCAGCGCGGTGGCGATGATCGACAGCGATCCGCCCTCCTCGATGTTGCGTGCAGCACCGAAGAAGCGCTTGGGCCGTTGCAGCGCGTTGGCGTCGACGCCGCCGGTCAGCACCTTGCCGGACGACGGCACCACCGTGTTGTAGGCGCGCCCCAGCCGGGTGATCGAGTCGAGCAGGATCACGACATCCTTCTTGTGCTCGACCAGCCGCTTGGCCTTTTCGATCACCATCTCGGCGACCTGGACGTGGCGCTGCGCCGGCTCGTCGAAGGTGGAGGAGATCACCTCGCCCTTCACCGAGCGCTGCATGTCGGTGACTTCCTCCGGCCGCTCGTCGATCAGCAGCACGAGCAGGAACACCTCGGGATGGTTTTCCGAGATCGCCCGGGCGATGTTCTGGAGCATCACGGTCTTGCCGACGCGCGGCGGCGCGACGATCAGCGTGCGCTGCCCCTTGCCCTGCGGCGAGACGATGTCGATGACGCGCGCCGACTTGTCCTTCACCGTGGGATCGAAGCTGTCGAGCGTCAGCTTCCGCTCGGGATAGAGTGGCGTCAGATTGTCGAAGTTGACGCGATGGCGCACCGCGTCCGGGTCATCGAAATTGACCGCCGTCAGCCGCGTCAGCGCAAAATAGCGCTCGCCGTCCTTGGGCCCGCGGATCTCGCCCTCGACCGTGTCGCCGGTGCGCAGGCCGTGCTTGCGGACCTGATTGGGCGACACATAGATGTCGTCGGGCCCGGCAAGATAATTGGCCTGCGGACTGCGCAGGAAGCCGAAGCCGTCCTGCAGCACCTCGATCGTGCCTTCGCCCATGATCTGGTCGCCATTGTCGGCCTGGACCTTGAGGATCGCGAACAGCAGGTCCTGCTTGCGCAGGGTCGAGGCGCTCTCGACGCCGAGCTCCTCGGCCATGCTGACCAGCTCGGCGGGGGTCTTCTTCTTCAAATCTTTCAGATGCATCATCTTATTCCGGGAAAAGGCGGCTCGGACGGGCGCAGGTGTGGCGCTGGGACAGGTCACGAAGCTGGAAAAAGCGCAAGGGCCGGCAGGACGCCGACCGCGACTTGACACCGAGGTAAGCCTGAGCCGTCGTCCCGTCAAGCCGGGGTCAGAACGGCTTCACCACCGCCAGCCCGACGATCAGGACGACGGCGACCGCGGGCACCTCGTTCGACAGCCGCAACGCTCGGCCGGAAAGCCGCGCCTCGCCGCGCGCCAGCCGCTTCGAATAGCCGACCGCCCAGCCATGATAGCCGGTCAGGAGCACCACCAGCGCGAGCTTGGTATGGAGCCATCCGAGCCCGCCCACGCCGCCGAACAGCCCGTCATGCGCCGCGAGACCCAGCCCGAGCAGCCACACCGCGATCATCGCCGGCGTGAGAATGATCCGGCGGAGGCGCGCCTCGCGCTCCACCCAGTTCGCCGCCTCGGGCGTGCCGAGCGTCTCCTGGTGGTAGACCAGGTAGCGCGGCAGCATGAACAGCCCTGCCATCCAGAACACCACCACGATGATGTGCGCGGCGAGTACCCAAAGGTAGGCGCCGCCCAGCCAGCCGGTCATCCCCGTCTCCTCACTCGCGCCAACAGCCGCTCGACATGCGCTACCGGCGTATGCTGGCCGATGCCATGCCCCAGGTTGAACACGTGCGGCCGCTCGCGAAAGGCGGCGAGCACCCGATCGACGCCCGCGTCCAGCGCCGCCCCGCCCGCGAGCAGCGCCAGCGGATCGAGATTGCCCTGCACCGGCAGCCCCGGCGGCAGCGCCTGGTCGGCCCAGGCGGGGTCCACCGTCTCGTCCAGCCCGATCGCGTCGACGCCGGTCTCGCGCGCATAGGCCGGCAGCTTCGCGCCCGCGCCCTTGGGAAAGCCGATGACCGGCAGACCGGGACGACGTTCGCGCAACGCCGTGACGATCGCGGCGTTCGGCGCGATCACCCAGCGCTCGAACTGCGCGGGACTCAGGCTGCCCGCCCAGCTGTCGAAGAGCTGGACCGCCTCCACACCGGCGAGCGCCTGCGCCGACAGATAATCCACCGTCCATGCCACGATGGCATCGATCAGCGCCGCAAAGGCCGAGGGGTCGCGATAGGCGAAGCTCCGGGTCGCCTCCTGGTCCTTGGAGCCCTGGCCCGCGACCATGTAGGTCGCCACGGTCCAGGGGGAGCCGGCAAAGCCCAGGAACGTCGTTTCCGGCGGCAAGGAGGCCCGCACGCGCCGGACCGTCTCATACACAGGCTCCAGCCGCTGCCGCTGCGGCTGGAGTGCCGTCAGCGCCGTGTCGATCAGCGCCGGGCTGAGCCGCGGCCCCTCGCCCGGCCCGAACGTCAGGTCCTGGCCCATCGCCCAGGGCACCATCAGGATATCGGAGAACAGGATCGCGCCGTCGAAACCGAACCGCCGGATCGGCTGCAGCGTCACCGTCGTCGCCGCTGCCGGGTCGGTTGCCAGCGCCAGGAAGCCGCCCTTCTCCGCCCGGAGCGCGCGATACTCGGGCAGGTAGCGTCCGGCCTGGCGCATCAGCCACACCGGCGGCACCGCCTGTCGCTCGCCGTTCAGCGTCGCGAGCAGCGGTTTCGTCGATCCTTCTATCAAGGAAGAAGAATCTGAAGAGGATGTGGATGAGGTTGGCACGTGGATCGCGGGGCTTAGCAGCGATCCCGGAATTGCCAACAGCCTGGCGCGAGCGGCGCCACGCCTTTCCGCGGGTTCGCGGCCGTTCCGCCCGTTTTCCACAGCCTGTGCGCGGATCGCGCGCCTGTGGGCGGACGTGTGGATGCCTGCCCCGTTGTCCACGCCGCCGCCTGCGCTTGGCGGCTCGGGCGGGTTGCGCTACCCGCCGTCCCCATGTTGTCCACAGCTTCGTGCCGGTGAGCGCGCCGGTGCGCCTCCACCTCCACCTGCTGTCGGACTCGACCGGCGAGACGCTGGAGAACATCGCCAAGGCGGCGCTCGCCCAATATGACGATGTCGAGACCGTCCGGCATTTCTGGCCGATGGTGCGCACCGAGAGCCATCTCGAGCGCATCCTGGAGGAGATCGCGCACAATCCCGGCCTGGTGATCTTCACGCTCGTCAACGCGACCACCCGCCGCATCCTGGAGGCCCGGTGCCGCGACCTCGGGCTGCCGCTGGTTGCGCCGCTCGATCCGGTGAACGACGCGCTGTCCGCCATGCTCGGCCAGGCCGCCAAGGCGCGCCCCGGCCGCCAGCACGCGCTGGACGCCGCCTATTTCGCCCGCGTCGAGGCGATCCAGTTCACCATCGCGCATGACGACGGGATCGGCCATGACAATTGGGAGGAGGCGGACATCGTGCTGGCGGGCGTGTCGCGCTCGTCCAAGACGCCGACCTCCATCTATCTCGCCAATCGCGGCTACAAGGTCGCCAACATCCCGATTGTCGTCGAGAGCCCGCCGCCGCCGGCGCTGTTCGGGCTGCGCCGGCCGCTCGTTGTCGGTCTCACCACCAGCGCCGATCGGCTGATCGCCGTCCGCCGCAACCGGCTGCTGTCGCTGCACCAGCAGCCGGACACGCCCTATGTCGATGAGGAGGCGGTGACGCGCGAGCTCGCATATGCGCGGCGCATGTTCGCGGACAATGCGTGGCCGGTCATCGACGTGACGCGCCGCTCGATCGAGGAGACCGCGGCGGCGATCATCTCGCTCTGCCAGCAGCGGCAGGGCGGCGGGTGACAGAGCTGATCCTCGCCTCGCAGTCCGCCTCGCGCCAGGCCATGCTGGCCGCGGCGGGCGTGCCGTTCACCGCCGAACCGGCCGGCGTCGACGAGGCTGCCGCCAAGGCGTCGCTCGCTCGCCTGCCCGCGCGCGACCTCGCCGATGCGCTCGCCGAACTCAAGGCGCTCAAGGTGTCGGGCCGCCGCCCGGAGGCGCTGGTGCTGGGCAGCGACTCGGTCGTCGCGCTCGCCGACGGCACGCTGCTCGACAAGCCGGACTCGCGCGAGCAGGCGGCCGAGCATCTCGGGCGGATGAGCGGCGGCGAGCACCGGCTCTGGAGCGCGGCGGTGATCGCGGAGCATGGCCGCCCCGTCTGGCGGCATGTCGAGGCCGTGCGGCTCCACGTCAGGACGCTGTCCTACAGCTTCATCGACCGCTATCTCGACGCCGAATGGCCGGCCGTCGCGGCGTGCGTCGGCGTGTTCCGCATCGAAGGCCGGGGCGTGCAGCTGTTTCACCGGATCGAGGGGAGCCACTTCACCGTGCTCGGCCTGCCGCTGCTGCCGGTGCTCGGCTATCTGCGCGATCGGGGCGCGATGCCGGCGTGATGCGCAATTGGCCTCAACTTAGCCTCAACTTCCGATGAGCCGTCCCTATGCCGAGGTGATCGGCGACCCGATCGTCCAGTCCAAATCGCCGCTGATCCACGGCTTCTGGTTCGAGGCGCTTGGGCTCGACGCCGAATATCGCCGCACGCGCGTCACCAGCGACGGCCTGGCCGCCTTCTTTGCCGAACGGCGGGCCGATCCCGCCTGGCGCGGCTGCAACGTCACCATGCCGCACAAGCTCGCCGCGCTGGACCTGGTCGAGGACCGCGGCGGGCTGCGCGGCGGCATCGGCGCGGTCAATACGGTGGTGCGGGCCGAGGACGGCGCGCTGATCGGCACCAACACCGATGCCGGCGGTTTCTACGCGCCGATCGCCGGGCTGGATCTGGCCGGCGAGGCGGTGACGGTGGTCGGTGCGGGCGGCGCGGCGCGGGCGGTGCTGTTCGCGCTGGCACGGCTTGAGGTCGGCCCGGTGACGCTGCTCAACCGCACCCCGCTGAAAGCCGCGGGACTCCTGGCGCGCTTCGGGCTGAAGGGCCGCGCGCTGCCGCTCGACGCGCCGCTCCCGCCCGCGGCGCTGCTGGTCAACGCCTCGTCGCTCGGCATGACCGGGCAGCCGCCCTTTGCGCCCGTTCTCGACGCCATGCCGGACGATGCGGTGGTCTACGACCTGGTCTACGCGCCGCTGGCGACGCCGCTGCTCGCCGCCGCCGAAGCGCGCGGGCTGGAAACGGTGGACGGGCTGGCGATGCTCGTGGCCCAGGCAGCGCTGGCATTCGAGATTTTCTTCGGGACGGCGCCGCCGCGCGACCGCGACGAGGAGCTGCGGGCGCTGTTGCTGCGATGATCACGCTCGGCCTTACCGGCTCCATCGGCATGGGCAAGTCCACGGTTGCCGCGATGTTCGCCGAGCTGGGCGTGCCCGTGTTCGACGCCGACGCCGCCGTCCACCGCCTGCAGGGGCCCGCCGGCCGCGTCGTCGCCGCGATCGAGCGGGCGTTTCCCAGCACCACCGGCGCCCAGGGCGTCGATCGCACCGCGTTGTCGGAGGCGGTGCTCGCCGATCCCGATGCGATCAGGCGATTGGAGGCGATCGTCCACCCCGCCGTGGGCGAGGAGCGCGCCGCCTTTCTCGCCGAGCACGCGGATGCCGCGCTCGTCGTCTTCGACGTGCCGCTGCTGTTCGAGACCGGTGGGGATCGCGCGGTCGACAAGGTCGCGGTGGTGTCCGCCGCCGCCGCCGTGCAGCGCGCGCGCGTGCTCGGGCGGGCGGGCATGAGCGAGGCCAAGCTCGACGCGATCCTCGCCCGCCAGCTGCCCGATGCCGACAAGCGCGCCCGCGCCGATGTCGTCATTCCCACCGATGTCCCGCTCAGCCAGACGCGCGCCGCCGTCGCGGCGGTGGTGGCTTGCCTCCTCGGCGCCCGGGATTCATAGCGGCGCCGTGCGCGAGATCGTGTTCGACACCGAGACGACGGGGCTGAGTTTCCACAGCGGCGACCGGCTCGTCGAGATCGGCTGCGTCGAGCTCGTCAACCGCGTCGAGACCGGCCGCACCTTTCACGCTTATTATCATCCCGAGCGCGACATGCCGTCCGAGGCCGAGCGCGTTCACGGCCTGTCCGTCACCTTCCTCGCCAAGCACCCGGTGTTCGCGGCCGCCGTCCACGATCTCGTCGAGTTCATCGCCGACGCGCCGCTGGTCGCGCACAATGCCGGGTTCGACTTCGCCTTCCTGAACGGCGAGCTGCAGCGCTGCGGGCGCGATCCCGTCTGCCTGTCGCGCATGATCGACACGCTGGCCCTGGCGCGCACGCGCCATCCCGGCGCCAAGCATTCGCTCGACGCGCTCTGCACGCGCTACGGGATCGACCGCTCGCACCGCGTGCTGCACGGCGCATTGCTCGACGCGCAGCTGCTCGCGCAAGTCTATGTCGAGCTGCGCGGCGGGCGCCAGATCGGCCTCGGCCTTGTCGCGCAGGCCCAGCTGGGCGCCGCTCCGGCCGTCGCGGCCGAGCCACGGCGCATCCGGCCGCCGCGCGTCTTCGCGGCGTCGGAGGGAGAAATGGCGCGCCATCGCGCGTTTCTCCAGACCGTCAGTTCGCCGCTCTGGGAAGCGGCGGGCTGATCGCCCCGCGGGCTCTCTCCCCGCCATCATCGACGAGGTGTGTTACATGGACATTCGCGTTTCAGGACATCAGGTCGCTACCGGCGACGCGCTCGCCACCCATGTCCAGGACCGGATGCAAGGCATCGCCGACAAGTATTTCGCCCGCGCCATCTCCGCGCAGGTCACCTTCGGGAAGGGCCCGCACGATGCGGGCTTCACCTGCGACATCGTCGCGCATGTCATGCAGGGCCTGGTGCTGAAGGGTCGCCACGACGCGCACGACCCGCGCCTCGCGTTCGACGGCACCGCCGACAAGATCGAGAAGCAGCTGCGCCGCTACATGCGCCGGATCAAGGATCGCCACGCCGGCGAGACCGCCGCGGCCGCGGAGGCGACCGGCTACGACAATGCCGGTTACACGCTGTTCCAGGAGCAGACGGGGGAGGACGAGGCCGGCGACGCGCCGCCGATCGTCGCCGAGACCCGCGTCGACGTGCCCGACGCCAGCGTATCGGACGCGGTGATGATGCTCGATCTGCGCAACACCGCCGCGCTCCTGTTCCGCAACTCGGGCACCGGCGCCTACAACATGGTCTATCGCCGCGGCGACGGCACCATCGGCTGGGTCGAGCCGCAGCGGTCGCCGGGCTGACTTCCGCGCGCGCGCCGGCGCCGCTACTAGCGCGGCCGCCCATGGCCGACCTCAGCGATCTCCTGCGCCCCGATGCGGTGCTGTTCCAGCCGGCGCCCGCGTCGAAGAAGACGCTGTTCACGCAGCTCGCCGCCGCGCTCGCGCGCCAGACCGGTGGCGACGCCAAGGCGATCGGCGCGGGGCTGACCGCGCGCGAGAAGCTCGGCTCGACCGGCTTCGGCGGCGGCGTCGCCATTCCGCACGCCAGGCTGGCGGGCGTCGAGCAGGTCACCGGCGTGTTCGCCCGCCTCGCGCGGCCGATCGCGTTCGACGCGGTGGACGGGCTGCCGGTGGACCTGGTGTGGGCGCAGCTCTCGCCCGTCGCGGCGGGCGCGGATCACCTCAAGGCGCTGGCCCGCGTCTCGCGCCGGCTGCGCGACGAGGCGTTCCTCGCCAAGCTGCGCGGCGCCGCCTCGCCCGACGCGCTCTACGCGCTGTTCACCGAAGACCGCGCGCGGGATGCGGCATGAACGACGCCGAGTCCGCCCATTTCCGCGCGCTCGAGTCGCTCTACGCCGCCGCGCCCGTCAATCGGCTGTTCGAGAGCCGGCTGGAGATCCCCGCGCCCGGCGTTGCCCGCATCCGTTTCACGATCGACGAACGCCACTTCCATGCCGCCGGCGCCGCGCACGGCACGGCTTATTTCAAGATGCTCGACGACGCCGCCTTCTATGCCGCCAACAGCCTCGTCACCGATCGTTTCCTGCTCACCACCCAGTTCAACCTGCTGCTGACGCGCCCGCTCGCGGCGGGGCCGGTGGTGGCGGAGGGGCGCTGGATCAGCGGCCGGCGACGCGTGTTCGTCGCCGACGCGCGGCTGGTCGACGCGGCGGGGGAGGAGGCGGCGCGCGGCACCGGCACCTTCATGCGCTCGCGCATTCCGCTCGCCGGCCTGCCCGGCTACCGGCTGTGAGCGTTGTCAGGTGAACGAGCGCCTGCCCACCCAGCTGGTGGTGGCGGCGATGCTGCGCCGGACCAACGACGCGGGCGGCTTCGGCGTGGTGCTGGCGAAGGGCGATCCGCAGGCGGGCGCGGTGCTGGTCGTCGCCCGCGCGCGCGGCGGGCCCGTCCGGCTGCTGGAGCGCGGCATCGGGCCGGATGGCCGACCGGGGCTGATCGACGCGACTCCGGCCGACGATCCGGACAGCTACATCGCCCGCCGGCGGAGTCGCGACCCCGATCTGTGGGTGATTGAACTGGACGGCGCGGACTCGGAACGGCTCGCCGCTGAATCGCTCGACGTCGATTGACTCCCCGTCTGCCGCGGCCGACCGGACGATCATCTCCATCAGCGTTGTGCTGCGACGGGTGCGATCGGTCGTGGTGACGCAGTCGGGGGGACGTCCGGGGGACCGCGTTTGAGCCGGTCCGGCCCGCGGTCCACCTGCACAGTATAGTTTACCGAATGTCGTTCCTTCGTCGCGCCGCCCATCTGGCGGCGATCGCGCTGTCGCTTGTCGGTTTCGTGGGGGCGGGCTCTGCCTATGCCGACGAGATCGAGCGGAACCTGACGCCGACGGCGCTGTCCGCCGTCGTGGGGACGCCAGCCCTGCCCACGATCGCGCAGCCCGTGCCCGCCGTCCTCGTGGACACCGGCGCGACGGTTCAGCCCCGCGCCCGGTTCGCCAGTCTGGCGGATGCGGTCGCCGCCCAGGACGGCGCGGCGGACGACGAGCACCTCCGCTGCCTGGCGGGCGCGGTCTATTTCGAGTCCAAGGGCGAGCCGCTCGCCGGCCAGCTCGCTGTCGCCCAGGTGATCCTCAACCGCACCCGCTCCGGCCGCTATCCCGCCGACGTGTGCGGTGTCGTGAAGCAGCGCGGCCAGTTCTCCTTCGTCCGCGGTGGCGCCATCCCGGCGATCGACGAGGGCCGCGTCGCGTATCGGACGGCGATCGCCGTCGCGAAGGTCGCGCTCACCGACATGTGGAGCGCGCCCGCGCCCAACGCCCTGTTCTTCCATGCCGCGCGCGCCGGCCGCGCCGGCAACGTCCGCGTCGCGGCGATCGGCAACCACATCTTCTATCGCTGAGGCGGCGGAGCTCGGGAGAGCGATCCAGCTCGGCGCCGGTCAGCCCGCCTTGACCGCCAGCAGTTCCTGCACCTTGTGCTTGAATCGCCGCAGCTCGTCGCCGGACAGCCGGGCGATCGAGGTGAAGGAGATGGACTGCGGGTTGATCGCCTGGCCGTTGCGCCAGACCTCCCAATGCAGATGCGGGCCGGTCGAGAGGCCGGTCGAGCCCACATAGCCGATCACCTGGCCCTGACGCACATGCTCGCCGGCGCGCACGGCGAAGCGGCTCATATGGCCATAGCCGCTGGCCAGCCCGCCGCCATGCTGGAGCTTGAGGAAGTTGCCGTAGCCGCCCGCGCGGCCCGCCGCCTGGACGACGCCGTCGAGCACCGCATAGATGGGCGATCCCCAGGGCGCGCCGATGTCGAGCCCCTTGTGCAGCCGCTCGAAGTGCAGGATCGGGTGCATCCGCCAGCCGAAGGTGGAGGTGACGTGCCCCTGGACGGGCATGCCCATGAAGCCGCGGCGCTCGTTCTGGCCGTTCGCGTCCCACCATTCGTCGCCGCCGTCGCCCGCCCAGCGCACCAGCTGGAGGGTGCGGCGGCCCTGGTCGATCGCGGCGAGCTGCAGGTCGCCGAGCCGCGTCTCGCCGGTGGCGGCGCGCTCGCGGGCGATCACCATGTCGAACCGGTCGGCCGCCGTCACGTCGCGGCCGATCGACAGCTTGGTGGCGAGCGCGCGGATATAGGTTTCGACGATCTTGCCCGGCACGCCCGCCGCGCGCGCGGAGCGATAGAGGCTGGAGCCGACCAGGCCCTGGATGCGCAGCGGGGTGTTGTCGATCGCGATGGGATGGCGGGTCAGCACCATTCCCGCGTTCAGGCCGGCCCCTGCGCGCGTCAGCGAGACGGCGAGATCGAAGCGCGCGCGCATGTCAAGCTTCTCCAGCGGGCGCGCGACCATCTTGTTCGGGCGGCGGCCGAGCGTCAGCGCGATGCGCGTGCCCGGCGCGATGTCGCCCAGCGCGACCGCCTCGCGCACCAGATCCGCGGCGCGGTCCGCGTCGGGTTTGCCGACGCCGGCGCGCTCCAGGACATGGCCGAAGCGGTCGCCCTCGCCCAATGTCGCCGCCAGCTCGATCTGCGGGCGCTCGGGGGTGTCGGCGAGCGGCTGGACCAGGTCGTTGGCGGCCATCCGCCGGCCGGTGCCGCCGCCCCAGGCGAGCGGCGCGATCGCCTGTGCGCGCGCCTCGTCCAGCGTCGCGCCGGTCAGGGGCGCCGGTGCCTCGCCGAGCAGCGGGCCGATGTCCGGCCGCAGCGTCCAGGTGCCCGCGCACAGCAGCGCGCAGGTCGCCAGCCCCCGCCACCAGGTCCGCGAGCCGAGATCGCAGCCGAGGTCCGGCGTCCAGTCGAGCCGGGCCGCCCCGTCGCGCAACCGCTCCCAGCGCGTCGGCGCGGGCGGCGCGGCCAGGAGACCGCGACCGAACGGGCGCGCGACCGTTCCCCCGGCCAGCTCCAATCCCGTTTCGTTGCGCAGAAACACTCGACGCCGTCCTCGGCTGGTCCGCCGATCCCCCGGCCCGGCGCGGGGCGTGTGCCCGCAAAGGGTTAAGGTCAATTCAACCGCGCCGCCGCCTGCGCCGAACCGAGCGGGCGACGCGGCACGACGATGGTTGCGTCCGTGCGCTGCAGCCCCGATGTTGCGCGCATGACCCCACGCGTCACCGCGGTGCTCGGGCCCACCAACACGGGCAAGACGCACCTGGCGATCGAGCGCATGTGCGCGCACGCCAGCGGCATCATCGGCTTTCCGCTGCGGCTCCTGGCGCGCGAGGTCTATGACCGGGTCGTCAGGCTGAAGGGGCCCAAGGAGGTCGCGCTCGTCACCGGCGAGGAGAAGATCGTGCCGCCGGGCGCGCGCTGGTTCCTCTGCACCGCCGAATCGATGCCGCTGCGCGAAGCCCGGCCGGGCGGGAGCGCCAACCAGATGCGCGACGCGGCGTTCGTCGCGCTCGACGAGGCGCAGCTGGGCGCGGATGCGGAGCGCGGGCACGTCTTCACCGACCGGCTGCTGTACGCGCGCGGCCGCGAGGAGACGATGATCCTGGGCTCGGAGGCGCTGCGCCCGATGGTGCAGGCGCTCGTGCCGGACGCGGAGATCGTCGGCCGCCCGCGTTTCTCCAGCCTGACCTATGCCGGCGCCAGGAAGATCAGCCGCCTGCCGCGCCGCTCGGCGATCGTCGCGTTCAGCGCCGAGGAGGTGTATGCCGTCGCGGAGATGCTCAGGCGGCTGCGCGGCGGCGCCGCGGTGGTGATGGGGGCGCTGTCCCCACGCACGCGCAACGCGCAGGTGGCGATGTTCCAGGCGGGGGAGGTGGATTATCTCGTCGCCACCGATGCGATCGGCATGGGGCTGAACATGGACGTGAGTCATGTCGCCTTCGCCTCGCTCCACAAGTTCGACGGGCATCGCCAGCGGCGGCTGACCGTCGCCGAGATGGCGCAGATCGCCGGCCGCGCCGGCCGCCACCAGCGCGACGGCACCTTCGGCGCGATCACCGAGGAGGGGCCGGGCGCCTTCCTGCCCGAGGAGGTGCTGGCGATCGAGGAGCACCGCTTTCCGCGCCTCGATACGCTCTACTGGCGCGACGGCGCGCCCGACACGTCGGGGCTGGACGCGCTGATCGCCGCACTGGAGCGCCGGCCGGAGCATCGAGTGCTGCGCGCCGCCCCGCAGGCGGTCGATCTCGCCGTGCTCAAGCGGCTGGCCGAGGATGCGGCGTTGCGCGACCGGGCGCGCACGCCCGCCGCGGTCGCGCGGCTGTGGGCGGCGTGCCAGCTGCCCGATTTCCGCAAGCTGGGGGTCGATCCGCACGCACGCGTCGTCGGACGGCTGTTCGGCTGGCTCGGCGAGGCGAACGGCCATGTGCCGCACCAGTGGTTCGCGGACGAGATCGCGCGGCTCGATCAACTCGGCGGCGATGTCGAGACGCTGGCCGGCCGGCTCGCGGGCATCCGCACCTATGCCTACATCGCCCAGCGCCCTGATTGGCTCGCCGAGCCCGCGCATTGGGCCGAGCGCACGCGCGCGATCGAGGAGCGACTGTCGGACGCGCTGCACGCCGGCCTCACCCAGCGGTTCGTCGACAAGCGCACCACCGCGCTGATCCGCCAGATCGGCGCCGACGCGTCGGCGCTGCCGGTGGTGATCGGGCCGGAGGGGGAGGTGTTGGTCGAGGATCACCCGATCGGCCGCCTCGACGGCTTCCGCTTCACGGTCGCGGCGGACGCGCGCGCGGCGGACAAGCGCCTGCTGCTGGCAGCAGCGGAGAAGCGGCTGGGCGGGGAGCGTGCCCGCCGCGCCAAGGCGCTGGCCGAGGCGGAGGATGAGGCGCTGTCGCTGGTCACGCGCTTCCCCGGCGAAGGCCGGGGGCCCGGCGCGAACATTGCGGAAACGGCGGCCAGTCCGCCGTCACCCAAACTCGCGCAGCTGGGCCCCGGCTTTCGCCGGGGAGGTGTGGAAAGAGAAGGTGCCGATCTTGTCTGGCAGGGCCACCCCGTCGCCCAGCTTATCGCCGGCCCGTCCCTCGCCCGGCCGCTCGTGAAGCTCGATCCCGCGCTCGGCACGCTGGACAAGGCGGCGCGGGTCGCGGTGCAGGCGCGGCTGGAGCGCTGGCTGGCTGCCCGCCTCGTCGCGCAGGTGCCCGCGCTCGCCCGTCTCGCCGACCTCGCCCGCGATCGTGACGCTACCTCCGCGCTGCGCGCCATCGCCGGCGGGGTAGAGGCGGCTGGCGGCATGACGCCGCGGCAGCCGCTGCGCGAGGCGCTCGACGCGCTCGCTCCGCCCGAGCGCAAGCGGCTGCGCGCGGCTGGCGTGACGATCGGCGCGCTCGATCTGTTCGCGGCCGCGCTGCTCCGTCCCGCCGCGGGCGAATGGCGGCGGCTGCTGCTCGCGTTGCGCGGCGCGGCGCCCCCCGCGCCCCCGCCCGCCGCGACCGTGCTGCCGCGCGGGAGCCCCGGCGCGGTGCTGGCGGCCGGCTTCCGCCCGCTCGGCGCGCAGGCGGTGCGGCTCGATCTCGTCGAGCGGCTTGCCCGCGCCGCGCACGATGCCCGTGCCGGCCGTCGGCCGTTCGTCCCCGACGCCGCGCTGGCGACCTCGATGGGCCTCCAGCCCGGTACGGTCGCCCGGCTGATGGCGGAGCTCGGCTTCCGTCCGGCGGACCCTCCGGAAGGGCAGGACAGCGCCTGGACGTGGCGCGGCCGCCCGCCCGCCCGCCCCGCCGCGCCGCCGCCGGCCGACAACGCCTTTGCCGCGCTGGCGCGCTGGGCGGGCCATGGCTGACGAGGTGGGTGATCGTCGGCCCGCCATGCGCCTGGACCGCTTCCTGTGGTGGGCGCGGCTGGTCAAGACGCGCAGCGCGGCCCAGGCGATCGCCGCCACCGGCATGCTCCGGATCGACGGCCGTCGCGTCGATCGCGCGCATGTCGCCGTCCGCCCCGGCAACATCCTCGTCTTTTACGCCAACAACCGCGTGCGCAATGTGAGGGTCGCATCGCTCCCCACCCGCCGCGGCCCGTCCCCCGAGGCCCAGGCCTGCTACCAGGAGCTCGGCGCTGATAACGTCTCGCAACAAGGCGCTGGCGATTGACGGCCCGCCGGAACGCGGCCTAGCAGCGCCGCGTTGACGCAGCGAGGGAGCCGCCATGACTTACGTCGTCACCGACGCCTGTATCCGCTGCAAATACATGGACTGTGTCGAAGTCTGTCCCGTGGACTGTTTCTACGAGGGTGAGACGATGCTCGTCATCAACCCTTCCGAATGCATCGACTGCGGCGTGTGCGAACCGGAATGCCCGGCGGAGGCGATCCTGCCCGACACCGAGAGCGGGCTGGAGCAATGGCTGGAGCTAAACTCCACCTTCTCCTCGCAATGGCCCAACGTCACGCGCAAGGCCGACCAGACACCGGCGGACGCCGACGAGCACAAGGGCGAAACCGGCAAGTACGACAAGTATTTCTCGCCCGAAGGCGGGACCGGGGATTGACGGCGGCCGGTCAGCCGCACTGACCCATGGCTGGTAATTTTCTTTCAAGCATGTTACACGGATCGGGAAGGGCGATCCCGCCCGTTCGTGTCCACATTGCACCCTGAAGCGGCCGCGGCTTGACGCCGGAGGTGGCCGTGATCCGGGCGCGCTGAGAGGAAAGGTCGCCCATGGCCGCCAAGGCGCTCATCTTCGACGTCGGCGATTACGTCGTCTATCCCAAGCACGGCGTCGGCCGCGTGATCGAGCTGCAGAAGCAGGAGATCGCCGGCGCCTCGCTGGAGCTGTACGTCCTGCGCTTCGAGAAGGAGCGGATGACGCTGCGCGTTCCCACCAACAAGGCCGAGTCGGTCGGGATGCGCAAGCTGTCGAGCGACAAGACGATGCGCGAGGCGATGGACACGCTCAAGGGCAAGCCCAAGGTCAAGCGCACCATGTGGTCGCGCCGGGCGCAGGAATATGAGGCGAAGATCAACTCGGGCGACCTGGTGTCCATCGCCGAGGTGACGCGCGACCTGTTCCGCGCGGAGGATCAGCCCGAGCAGAGCTATTCGGAGCGGCAGATCTTCGAGGCCGCGTGCAGCCGCCTTGCGCGTGAGCTCGCCGCCATGGAGGAGCTCGACGAGCCCAAGGCGCAGGAGAAGATCCTGGAGATCCTCCGCGCCGCGGCGGCGATCTACAACAAGGACAAGGTGCCGGCGTAGCGCGCCTACGGGCCGCGACGCTGCCGCATGACGCGCACCCGGCGGGTGCGAAGCAGCGGGTTCTACGGCTACCGGTCAAAGGGCGGTCCCGCCGGGCCGCCCTTTCTGTTTGCACCGCCAGCCCGGTGTGTTATGCACACAGCACAGCTTAGGAGACGCGCAGTGGCTCAATTCCTTCTTGCCGCCCTCATGATGCCGCTGGCGGCGTGCAGCGTCCATGTCGGGGGCGACGACGACGGTCAGCCGGGCGTCGCCGCGCAGGGCACGGGCGACACCCGCACCTATGCGGTTGTGGACTTCACCGAAGTGGACCTGCGTGGCGCGGACAATGTCGACGTCCGCGTCGGCCCGGGCTTCTCGGTGCGGGCCGACGGCGACTCCGAGGTGCTCGATCACCTCAAGATCGAGAAGGTCGGCAACGCGTTGCGCATCGGGCGCCAGCGCAGCTCGGGCTGGAACTGGGGCGGAAGGCATGCTCGCATCTCCGTCACGCTGCCGCGACTGACCGCGACCGCGATCGCCGGCTCGGGCGACATCACCGTGGATCAGGTGCAGGGCCGGAGCTTCAAGGGCGAGGGGGCCGGCTCGGGCAACCTCAACGTCGGCAGGCTCACCGTGGACGAGGCGCGCTTCGATCTTGCCGGCTCGGGCAGCCTGAAGCTCGCCGGGACCGCCAGGTCGCTGTCGGTCAACATCGCCGGCTCGGGCGACGTCGATGCGGGCGGGCTGAAGGCGAGCACGGCCGATGTGTCGGTCGCCGGCTCGGGCAGCGTCCGCGCCGACGTGAACGGTCCGGCCAAGGTCTCGATCATGGGATCGGGCGACGTCGATCTCGGGTCGAACGCCAAGTGCCAGACCAGCAAGATGGGGTCGGGCTCGATCCGCTGCGGCGGCTGAGCGTCGCCTTGCCAGCGTCGGGGGGCGATGCGAAGCTCGCCTCATGCATCGCCCGCTGCTTGTCCTGCTCGTCCTGACGGTCTCGGCGCCCGCCCCGGCGGCGGAGCGGCGGCTGTTCCTGTGGTCCTTCACGCGGCTGCGCGTCGAAGGCGGCGTGCGGGTGACGGTCGGGGGCGGCGGCTCGCCCGGTGGCACCGTGGCGGAGGACAGCGATGCGCCCGATGCGGTGGAGGTGCGGCAGAACGGTGACACGGTCACGGTGCGCCGCCCGCTTGCCCGCAACACCGGTGCGCCCGCCAATGCCGGCCAGCCGGTCGCCGTCACCCTGTCGACGCCCGCGCTGACAGCGGTCAGCGTCGTCGGCGCGGGCGCGGTGACGGTCGCGGGGATGAAGGGCGATCGGATCGATCTGTTGGTTGCCGGCACCGGCGAGATCGCGGTCGCCGGCGCGGAGGCGACGGAGCTCGTCGCGACCTCGATCGGCGCCGGCCGGATCACCGTCGCCGGGCGCGCCGCGCGGGTGCGGCTGGTCGGCAATGGCGCGGGCAGCATCAAGGCCGACGGGCTCGACGCGGCCGAGCTGTCGGTGCGGCTCGACGGCCCGGGCGAGGCGACCGGGCGCGCGCGCTATACGGCCACCATCACCAATGTCGGCCTCGGCCGCGTCACGATCGCGGGCAGCCCCAGATGCACGGTGCAGTCGGTCGCCGGCGGGCCGGTGAGCTGCGGGACGGCAGCCCCGGCCAGATAGGCGCGCCGCGGCAAAGCCGCGCCGTCGGTCGGGCGGAATGCACGCCGGCCGCGGTGCATGCTAAATCAGCGCCAGCGCCGCCAGCCGACCCATCAGCGCCGGCGGCATCGCCGTCACGCCGGTGCGGTCGCCGCGCACGTCCGCGGGCGCGTCCGCCGCCTCCAGATAGCGCCACCCCTGGTGCGCCCGCCGCGGCCGCGCTTCCACCAGCACCAGCGCGGGGTGAAGATGAATGGCGACACGCCCGCCCTCGGCCTCGCCGAAGCGCTCGATCGCCGAGCGGCCGACCAGATGGTGCTTGATGATCCAGTAGAGCGAGCCGCGGCCCGCCACTTCCTCATGCCGCTTGGGCAGGTAGCGGGTGGTCAGGAACAGCGGCCCCTCCTCCGCCCGCGCGCGCAGGCGCTCGGCGAGATGATCGACGCTGGTGGCGCCGAACGCGACCTTGGTGAGGTGGAGCATCCACCCCGATCTGGGTCAGCGGCCCAGCCCCCACAAGGTCGCCAGCCCCAGGAACGAGAAGAAGCCCATGACGTCCGTCATGGTCGTGACGAACACCGCCGACGATATGGCCGGATCGATCCGCGCCTTGTCGAGCGCGACGGGCACCAGCACGCCGACCAGGCCCGCCACCAGGCTGTTGATGATCATCGCGAGCGCGAACACCCCGGACAGCTCGACGTTGCGGAAGATCGCGAAGCTCCCGAGCGCGCCCACCAGCCCCAAGGCGGTGCCGTTGCACACCGCGATCCGGAACTCGCGCAGGAGCATCCATACGGTATTGGAGCTGGTCAGCTGATTGGTGGCCAGCGCGCGCACGACGACGGCCAGCGTCTGCGTGCCGGCATTGCCACCGAGTGCCGACACGATCGGCATCAGCACGGCCAGCAGCGCGAAGCGGGCGATCTCGCCCTGGAACAGGCCCACCACCGACGCCGACATGATGGTGGCGCCGAGGTTCACGACCAGCCAGGCCACGCGCGACCGGACGGTGAGCGCGATCGGTTCGTTGATGTCGCCTTCGCCTGCACCCGACAGGCGCAGCACGTCCTCGCCGGCTTCCTGCTGGATGATGTGGACCATGTCGTCGACGGTGATCATGCCGACCAGCCGGCCGCTCCGATCGACCACCGCGGCCGAGATCAGTGCGTATTTCTGGAAGCGGAGCGCGACCTCTTCCTGATCCATGTCGACCGGGATCAGCGTCTGATCGCGCTTCATCACGTCGGCGACGGCGACGTCGCGCGGGGTGCGCAGGATCCAGGAGAGCGCGCAAGTGCCGACCGGCATGTGCCGCCCGTCGACGACGAACACCTCCCAGAAGTCGGCGGTCAACTCGTCATGCCCCCGCAGATAATCGATCGTGTCGCCTACGGTCCAATGCTCGGGCACGGCGATCAGCTCGCGCTGCATCAGCCGGCCGGCGGATTCCTCGGGGTAGCTGAGCGCCTTCTCGATCGCGGCTCGGTCGTCGGGATCGAGCGCGCGCAGCACCTCGCGCTGGTCCTCCGGCTCCATGTCCTCGATGATCGCGACCGCATCGTCGGTATCGAGCTCCGACGCGATGTCGGCGACCTGGGTGGCGGAGAGCTCGTCGATCAGGTCCTCGCGGACATAATCGTTCATCTCCGCGAACACGTCGGCGTCGAGCAGGTCGGACAGGGCGGCCGCCAACGCATCGCGTTCGTCGGCGGGGGTCAGCTCGAACAGGTCGGCGATGTCGGCAGGGTGGAGCGGCGCGACCAGCGCGCGCGCGCCCGCGGCGTCGCCGGCCTCGACCGCATCGAGCACCGCGCGGACGAAGCCGGGCTTCAGCCGATCGTCCTCGTCCAGCTCGTCGCCGGCCAGCGTAGTGTCGTCGGGAAGCTCGGTCTCGCTCATCACGGCCTCCCTCGTTGCGCGCCCGCGGGCCCTACTCCGCCCCGCCGGCGTTTGCCAGCCGGGCGCGGCATGACTAGGGCCGCGCGACCCCCCTTCAGGAGCGCACCCGCATGGCCGACTTTTCCACTCTCACCATGACGCTGGATGGCGGCGATGTGACGATCCGGCTGCGACCCGATCTGGCGCCCCAGCATGTCCAGCGTATCGCCGAGTTGGCGAATGACGGCTTCTACGACGGCGTGGTGTTCCACCGCGTCATCGCCGGTTTCATGGCCCAGGGCGGCGATCCGACCGGCACCGGCTCGGGCGGGTCGGACAAGCCCGATCTGCCCGCGGAGTTCTCGGCCGAGCCGCATGTGCGCGGCGTCTGCTCGATGGCGCGGACGTCCAACCCCAATTCGGCCAACGCGCAGTTCTTCATCTGCTTCGACGACGCGCGTTTCCTTGACAAGCAGTACACGGTGTGGGGCGAGGTGACGTCGGGCATGGAGCTGGTGGACGCACTGCCCAAGGGTGAGCCGCCACGTCAGCCGGGCAAGATCGTGACGATGCGCGCGAGCTGAAGCCGCACCGCACCGGGCCAGCGGCGCTGGCCCGGCGGCGGCCGGGTCAGTTCTCCGTCCCCAGCGTCTCGACCAGCCATTCGCGGAACAGCCGCACCGGCTTCTGCTGCAACGCGCGTGGCCGGCAGACGAACCAATAGCTGTAGGGACTCTCCACCTCGATATCGAAGAGCCGCGCCAGCCGCGGATCGGCGGCGTCGACGAAGTGGCTTTCGTGCATGAAGGCGACGCCCAGTCCCTGTGCCGCCGCCTCCAGCATGAGCGGGCCCGAATCGAAATAGTCGATCGCCAGCGGCTCGACGTCGCGCACCCCCGCCGCGATGCGCCACGCATCGAACGCCTCGGCCATCTCGCGGTGGACCAGCGCGGTGACGCGGCTCAGCTGCTCCGGCCGGGTGAGCGGATTGGGTCCCTCCGCCAGCGCCGTGGCGCCGATCACGTAGACGCTGTTGCGATCCAGCCGCTCGGCATGGAGCGTCGGATCGACGTCGCGCGCCAGCGTGATCGCCACGTCCAGGCTGTCGCCCAGCCGCGCGACGCCATGGCCGGCGGTGTCGATGTCCAGGTGCAGCTCGGGATGTTTGCGCCGCAGGTCGCCCAGGTAAGGGAACAGCCGCTGCGAGGCGTAGAGGGGCAGCACGCCCAGCCGCAGGCGCAGCAGCTCGGCGCCGCTGGTCATCGCCTCCACCGCGTCCGACAGCTGGTCCATCACCGGCGCGAGCAGCCCGAGCAGCCGCTCGCCGTCGCCGTTCAGCGCCATCGCCTGGTGGCGGCGTTCGAACAGCGGCTTGCCGATGAACCGCTCCAGCGCCTGGACGCGGCGGCTGAGCGCCGGCGCGCTCAGCGACAGTTCGTCGGCCGCGGCCTTCACCGAACCCAACCGGGCGACCTGTACGAACGCCTCGATCGCCCCCAGGGGCGGCAGTCTGCGCATGATCCTCCTCCTCCCATGTCACGGTGTCAGCCGGATGCAGCTTTTGCAATCGTGGGGACTCATTTCGCATTTGCAACAGATCATGCCGCAGTGCACACAAGCCCTGCCTTTCAGGCATCCTCTCCTAAAAACTTTCATGGGGTCGGCTCCTTCGGGCGCCGGCCCTTTTTTTGCGCGCCAGGAACCGCCGCCGTCGCTCCCGCGCTTGGGACCTCTTGTCAGGAGGGCCCATGGCCGACGCCGAAAACCCGCAGACGCGCCGCATCCAGGTGGCGAACAGCCGCCCGGAGGATTCGGGGCGCGGGCTCGCGCACGTGCCCCGCGCCGTGCTGGCCGCGCTGGCGCTGACCGAAGGCGACGTGATCGCCATCGACGGCAAGCAGACCACCCCGGCGCGCGCGGTGCTGCCTTATCCCGAGGACGAAGCGCTGGACCTGCTGCGCATCGACGGCCTCCAGCGCGCCAATGCGGGTGTCGGTTCGGGCGATTTCGTCGAGATCAGGAAAGCCGAATCGAAGCCCGCGACCCGCGTCGTATTCGCGCCGGCCCAGCAGAACCTGCGGCTGCAGGGCTCCACCAACGCGCTGCGCCGCACCTTCTATGACCGCCCGCTCTGCCAGGGCAATATCGTCGCGACCGCCGGGCACCAGCGCGTCGCCAACATGCCGCCGGGCGTGCAGCAGTTCATGAACGCGCCGGCCTATGCGTTGCAGGAGATCAGGCTGCTGGTCGTGGCGGCGGCGCCCAAGGGCATCGTCCATATCGACGAGAATACCGAGATCGAGCTGCGCCCCGAATATGAGGAGCCCGAGGCCGCGCGTCGCGCCGACGTGACCTATGACGATATCGGCGGAATGGCGGCGACGATCGACCAGCTGCGCGAGATGGTGGAGCTGCCGCTGCGCTATCCCGAGCTGTTCCAGCGGCTGGGCGTCGACCCGCCCAAGGGACTGCTGCTCTACGGCCCGCCCGGCACCGGCAAGACGCGGCTGGCGCGCGCGGTGGCGAACGAATCGGACGCGCAGTTTTTTCTGATCAACGGCCCCGAGATCATGGGCTCGGCTTATGGCGAATCGGAAGGGCGGCTGCGCCAGGTATTCGAGGAAGCGGCGAAGAACGCTCCCTCGATCGTCTTCATCGACGAGATCGATTCGATCGCGCCCAAGCGTGGCCAGGTGACGGGCGAGGCGGAGAAGCGGCTGGTCGCGCAGCTGCTGACGCTCATGGACGGGCTGGAATCGCGCGCCAATCTGGTGGTGATCGCCGCCACCAACCGGCCCGAGGCGATCGACGAGGCGCTGCGCCGGCCGGGCCGGTTCGACCGCGAGATCGTCGTCGGCGTGCCCGACGAGCGCGGACGGCGCGAGATCCTGGGCATCCACACCCGCGGCATGCCGCTGGGCGACAAGGTGGACCTGAACGAGCTGGCGCACACCACCTACGGTTTCGTCGGTGCCGACCTGGCGGCGCTGGCGCGCGAGGCGGCGATCGAGGCAGTCCGGCGCATCATGCCGCGGCTCAACCTGGAGGAGCGCACTGTCCCGGCCGAGGTGCTCGACACGCTGTCGGTCACGCGCGAGGACTTTCTGGAAGCGCTCAAGCGCGTCCAGCCCTCCGCCATGCGCGAGGTGATGGTGGAAGCGCCGCGGGTGCGCTGGGAGGATGTCGGTGGGCTCGACGACGCCCAGGCCCGGCTGAAGGAGGGCGTCGAGCTGCCGCTCAAGGACCCCGACGCCTTCCGCCGGCTGGGCATCCGCCCGGCCAAGGGCTTCCTGCTCTACGGCCCGCCCGGCACCGGCAAGACGCTGCTCGCCAAGGCGGTCGCGCGCGAGGCGGAGGCGAACTTCATCGCCACCAAATCGAGCGACCTGCTCTCCAAATGGTATGGCGAAAGCGAGCAGCAGATCGCCCGGCTGTTCCAGCGCGCGCGCCAGGTGGCGCCGACGGTGATCTTCATCGACGAGCTGGACAGCCTCGTCCCGGCGCGAGGCGGCGGGATGGGCGAGCCGCAGGTGACCGAGCGCGTGGTCAACACCATCCTGGCCGAGATGGACGGGCTGGAGGAGCTGCAGTCGGTGGTGGTGATCGGCGCGACCAACCGCCCCAATCTGGTCGATCCCGCGCTGCTGCGGCCGGGGCGGTTCGACGAGCTGATCTATGTCGGCGTGCCTGACGCGACTGGGCGGCGGCGCATCCTGGGCATCCAGACGGCGAAGATGCCGCTGGCGGGCGACGTCGATCTCGATGCGGTCGCGCGCCGCACGGAGCGGTTCACCGGCGCGGACTTGGCGGACGTGGTGCGCCGCGCCGGGCTGGTCGCGCTCCGCCGCGCTTCGGATGCGCGCACCGTGGACATGGCCGCGTTCGACACCGCGCTGGGGGAGGCGCGCGCGAGCGTTACCGAGGAGACCGAACGCGACTATCAGCTGATGGCTTCCCGCCTGAAGCAGGATGCGCACGCCATCCAGCCGCTGGGCTTCATCAGCCCGGGCCAGCTGACGCCGCGGGGCGGCAGGGCGGATTAGCTCGAAATGACGGCGGGTCGGTCCGCTCCGGCGTTGGGAACACCAGCCGACGTCTTCGGTGGCATCGGGCGCAGCGGTCGGACCCGTTCGGTCGCCGGCAACGTTGGTCATCCGTTCGCAGTTCGGCGGGCTGGAGAATCATCGTGACCGATCAATCTGGCAACGGCAACGATCCCAAGACCGACACCGAAAACAGCGCCGGGAAAGCCCAGGGCGGCGGTGACTCGTCCGGCGCCGGCAACATCCTCGCCGGCGTGCAGCCGGAGGCCGAGGACGCGAGCAGCGAAAGCGAACGCAGGGACAGCTAGGGTGCTGACGTCGCCGCCCAGCGATAGCCGCGTTCGACGCGCGCGACGGTGACCGTGTAGCTTTCATACCACCGAGCGCGCCCGGCATCGCGGGTGGCGCGGTGGTCGGGATGGTCGCGCCAGGCGAGCGCCGCCGCTGCGTCCGCCCAGTAGCTGACGGTGATGCCGAAGCCGTCATTGCCGCGCGTTGCCTCGACGCCGCGAAAGCCGGGCTGGTCGGCGGCGAGGCTGTTCATCGCGGCCGACGCGGCGTCATAGCCGGCAGGATCGCGGCCGTTGCGCCGCGAGGTGAAGATGACGGCGACCTGGCCCGTGCGGTCTTCTGCCATGGCGCTGCGGATAGACGTGCGGCGGCGCGGCGCAACCCGGCGGCCGCGAAAAGGTTTAAGCGGCTTGATTACCGTCGCCGGAATTGCGACGGCCACCCGCGCCCACACCGTTACGGAGCCGCCATGCCCAGCTCGACCACCGCCGCCCGGCGTGCCCGCTCCCGCCCCGCCGGCGTGCCCTCGCCGATCGGCATGTTCTTCCAGGGTTTCATCAAGCACCCGGTGATGGTCGGCTCGATCATCCCCTCGTCCGACCGGCTGATCCGCAAGATGCTCGGGCCGGTGGACTGGGCGGCGTGCAAGCTGTTCGTCGAATACGGCCCGGGCGTCGGCACGTTCTGCCGCCCGATCCTGGACCGGATGACGCCGGACGCTAAGCTGATTGCGATCGACACCAATCCGGATTTCATCCGCTATCTCCGCGGCACGATTCCCGATTCGCGCTTCGCGGCAGTCAACGGCTCGGCCGCCGACGTCAGGCAGATCGTTGCCGATCATGGGCACGAGGCCGCCGACTATGTCCTGTCGGGCCTGCCCTTTTCCACCCTGCCGCCCGGCGTTGGGCCGGCGATCGCGGCGGCGACGCGCGACGTGCTGCGGCCGGGCGGAGCGTTCCTCGTGTATCAGTTCTCGCCCAAGGTGAAGGATTTCCTGGACCCGCATTTTGCTCGCATCGACCACGCCATGGAATGGTGGAACGTGCCGCCCGCGCAGCTATATTGGGGTTACAAGGACTGACGGGAGCAGGCGGCCAGGTTAAGCGCGCCGCCGGCGTGGCGTCGACCGAGCGCGGTCGCGGCCGCGCCTGCGCTACTCGAGGTTCAACCCCCGGCTCACCCGCGGATCGACGACCGCCAGCAGCACATAGGCGATGAACTGGCGCATGCGCTGGCCCCAGCCGGTGCGCTGCTTGTAGAGCGCGCGCGTGATCTGCTCCGACTTCGCCACCTCGCCGTCGACATAGTCCCGCACATGACCGGCGAACGCCTCGTCCTCCACCCGGAGCATCAGCTCCAGGTTGATGAACAGGCTGCGCATGTCGAAATTGGCCGAGCCGATATGGACGGACCGGTCGACCAGGAACAGCTTGGTGTGCAGCTTGGAGGGCCGGTATTCGAAAATGCGCACGCCCTTGCGCAGCAGGTCGTGATAGGTGAAGCGCGCCGCCGCCACCGCATTCTGATGATCGGAGAGCGCGGCGGTGACGATGCGCACGTCGGCGCGGCGGCGGCCCGCCCGGTCGAGCCGGCGCAGGATGGTGGGGCTCGGCGCGAAATAGCCGGCGATAATGTCGATCCGGCGCGCGGCGCGCATGTCGGCGCGCAGGCATTGCGCCCAGGGCGACAGCCGCCGCGTCGGCCCGCCGATCAGCCAGCGCACCGGCCCCGCCGCTTCGCTCCAGCCGGTCACGGCGCGATTGAGGTGCCGCAGCTTGGCGTTGGGCGTCCGCACCCAGCCCTGCAGTGCATCGAAATAGCCGGTGAGGCGCGCCGCCGCCGATCCCTCGACCAGCAGCCCCAGGTCACGCCAGATCAGCTCCGGCTTGGCCGCGTGACCGAGATAGTCATCCTCGATATTGAAGCCGCCGACGATGATCTTCGCGGCATCGGTCTCGCCGTCGGCCAGCGCCAGCTTCTGGTGATTGCGCAGGAGATACCGGCGGCCCCAGCGCGGCGAGAACAGGCAGAGATGGACGCCACCCTCCTCCAGCGTCTTGAAGAAACTGCGATCGGCGCGGAGCGACGCGCCGAAGCCGTCCACGATCAGCGACACGGCAACGCCGCGCTGCGCCGCACCGATCAGCGCGGCGTTGACGCGCTGGCCCGCCGCGTCGTCGGCGTAGATGTAATAGAGCAACCGGACCGACCGCACGGCGCCGTCGATCAGCGCGATCAGCGCCTCGATCCGGCGCTTGCCGGTGTCGAGCATGGTCAGTCGGTTGCCGTCGACGGTGAAGCTGGGCTGCGGCGGAGGCTCGGCCATGGCCCGTGTGATGGGGCAGGGGGGCGGATGCGGCAAGCGCGTTTCCTTGACTTCGCGTGGACACCGGCCTAGCTGCGGTCCTTTCCGATTATCGTTGTTTGCAAGGACACGGGCATGGCGCGCGTCACTGTCGAGGATTGCGTCGACAAGATTCCCAACCGGTTCGATCTGGTGCTGTCGGCCGCCCAGCGCGCGCGGCAGATTTCCGGCGGCGCGGAGCTGACCATCGACCGCGACCGTGACAAGAATCCGGTCGTGGCGCTGCGCGAGATCGCGGAGCAGACGGTGCGGCCCGACCACCTCAGCGAATCGATCGTGGCCGGGCTGCAGCGCGTGCAGATCGACGACGAGGACGAGGTGGATGCCGTCGGCAGCCTGGCGGCCTCGGCCGAGGCGCTGCGGCTGACGGCGGCGGCGCCGCCGCGCAACCAGAACATGGGCGGGGATTACGAATAGCGCCCAAGGCTAACGGCAGCGCCGTTAGCCGCGGATCAGCGCTATTCGCGGCCGGCGACCGTGCGAGCTTGCCCCTCGCGCGCGTCGACCGACGGCGCGGCTCCGCCGCGGCGACCCGGCTTTTGTCCGTTCGATAAGCTCTGGTCGAACGCGAGGCTTCAGGCCGTTAACCCCCATCCCCGCCGCGGCGAAGCCGCGTCGTCGAACGGCGCTGTAGCGCCGCCGGCCGGGGCTTCGGCTGCGCTTGGCTCACGCCTCGCCCACCGGCGCGGGCGTGGCCGCGCCTGCCTTGAAGCCCTGAGCCACCACGAACCACTCCACCGAGCCCTTCCGGCTCGCCGGCGGCTTGGCGTGCTTCACGGTCGTGAACGCGCGCTTGAGCTCGGCGACGAGCTGGTGGTCCGCGCCGCCCGCGAACGCCTTGGCGACGAACGCCCCGCCGGGGCGGAGCACCTCCACCGCGAAGGCCGCCGCCGCCTCGACCAGCGCCATCGTCCGCAGCGCGTCGGTCTGCGCGTGGCCGACGGTGTTCGCCGCCATGTCCGACAGCACCAGATCGGCGGGGCCGCCCAGCGCCTCGCGCAGCAGGTCGGGGGCGGCATCGGCCATGAAGTCCAGCTGCAGGATCGCGACTCCGTCGATCGGGTCGACGGGCAGCAGGTCGATGCCGACGACGGCCGCGCTGGGCAGCCGCCGCTTAATGACCTGGCTCCAGCCGCCGGGTGCGAGGCCGAGATCGACGACCCGGCGCGCGCCCTTGAGAAAGCCGAACCGCTCGTCCAGCTCGATCAGCTTGTAGGCGGCGCGGCTGCGATAGCCCTCCGCCTTGGCGCGGCGGACATAGGGGTCGTTGAGCTGCCGCTCCAGCCAGCGGGTGGAAGCGGCCGTGCGCCGACGCGCGGTCTTGACCCGCTGGTGCCCCGGAGGTTTCACAGCCGCGGCGCGCCCATCAGGCGCTTGAGGATGCCCTCCCGAATCCCACGGTCGGCGATGCCGAGGCGTTCGGCCGGCCACAGGTCCAGGATCGTCTCCAGGATCGCGCAACCGGCAACGACCAGATCGGCGCGCTCGTGGCCGATGCAGGCGAGCTTGGCGCGCTCGTCGATCGCCATTTCCGCCAGGCCGCTGCTGATCCGCCGCATCGCCGCGGCCGGCACGATCAGCCCGTCGACCGCTGACCGGTCGTAGCGGCTGAGCCCGAGATGCACCGAGCCGAGCGTCGTCACCGTGCCCGATGTGCCGAGCAGCCGTGGGCTGGCGACCCCGGTCGGCAGCCGCACGGCAAACGACGCCATGCTCGCGGCGACCGTGGCGCGCATGCGGGCGTACGCGGCCAGCCGCGCGTCGCGCCCGCCATGCTGCACCTCCGGACCGCCGCCGGCGCTCTCGGTGAGCGACACGACGCCCCATGGCGCGGAATGCCAGTCTAGGACGCGCGGGCTCGGCCCGGCGGTGTCGACCAGCACCAGCTCGGTCGAGCCGCCGCCGATGTCGAACACCAGCGCCGGGTCGTCGCCCGGTTCGATGAGCGCATGGCAGCCGAGCACCGCCAGCCGCGCCTCTTCCTCGGCCGAGATGATGTCGAGATGGATGCCGGTCTCGGCATGCGCGCGGGCGATGAACTCGGGCCCGTTGACGGCGCGGCGGCAGGCTTCGGTCGCGACCGAGCGGGCGAGCGTCACCTTGCGGCGGCACAGCTTGTCGGCGCAGATCGTGAGCGCCGCGAGCGTCCGCTCGATCGCGGCGTCGCTCAGCCGGTTGCTGGCGGCCAGCCCCTCGCCGAGCCGGACGATCCGCGAAAAGGCGTCGACCACCGCGAAATGGCCGCCCTGCGGCCGCGCGATGAGCAGGCGGCAGTTGTTGGTGCCGAGGTCGAGCGCGGCGAACGCCTGCGCGTCGGACCAGCGGCCCCGCTCGGGCCGGAGAGCCGCCGGCGGGGCGGGATCGTCCCGCCGGTGCGGCCCGCGGGTGGACAGGTCCCCCATGGCCGTGGGTGTACTTTCTTCTGTTCTGCCGGCGCGGGAGAAGCCCGCTCGGTGCTTGAGCGCGCCGGTAGCGCGCGGACCGGGACGGGGCAAGCGCGAGACTTGACCCTCTCCAGGTGGCGGCCTAGAGCCGCCCGCCTGATTGCCCGATCCTCTAACGGTAAGAGAGCGGACTCTGACTCCGTCAATCAAGGTTCGAATCCTTGTCGGGCATCCAACCTCCTCCTGATCTTACGGTCGGAACAGCGCGCCGTCGCGCCGCGTTGCGGGCCATCATCATGAATAGGGAGAGGCAGCGTGGCGCAGGCATCCGACATCCGCGAGCATATGGAGGTCCGCGACGCAGCGGGCGTGAACGTGGGCACGGTGGACCATGTCGAGGGCGATCGCATCAAGCTGACGCGCTCGCATTCCGCTGATGGCGAACACCATTATATCCCGCTGACGGCGGTGGCGCGGGTGGACGCGCATGTTCACCTGAACGCGAGCGCAGCGGCGCTGGGCTTGGCGGGTGCGACGACGACGGCGGCGGGGACGGAGGCGGAAAGCGCGCTGCCACCGGTGCTGAACCGCGCCGTGCCGGGCGCCAAGCCCCGGGGCAATTTCTACCTGCCCTGGATCGTCGGCATCGTCGGCCTGCTGCTGCTCCTGCTGTTGTTCCGCAGCTGCGTGCACCACAACGAGGCGGCGGTGGTCGGTGACGGCACCGCGACCACCACTGGGCCCGCCACGGTCGCGCAGACCGCGGGTGCGCCGCAATCGATGGCCTTGTCCGGTCTCGGCGCCTATCTGGGCGGGACCGATGCGACGCCGCGGACCTTCCAGTTCGAGAAACTGCACTTCGACACGGCGCGGAGCGCCGTCCGTGCGGTCGATCAGGCGGAGGTCAACCAGGTCGCAACGGTGCTGAAGCAATATGGGACCGCGAAGATCCGCATTGCCGGCTATGCCGACGCGCGCGGCTCGGATGCGGCGAACGTGAAGCTGGGTCAGGACCGCGCCGAGGCGGTGAAGTCGGCGCTGGTCGCGCAGGGGATCGACGCGGGACGGATCGCCACGGTCTCGGGTGGGGCGAGCGATCCGGCGGATACCAACGCGACGGCCGCGGGCCAGGCGGAGAACCGTCGTACCGAACTGGTGGTCGTGTCGCGCTAGCGGCAGCGCGCAGCCGGCGGGCCAGACAGCTTGCCGGTTGCGCTCAACGATCCTCGTCCAGCAGCTTGAGCGACTCGGCCGAAGTCCAGTCGCGCCCGCCAGTGACGCGCCAGATCTCCTTGCCGGTCGCGTCATAGAGGATCGTGGTCGGCAGGTTGGCGGCGAGCTTGAGGCTGGCGGTCATCTCGCGGTCGAGCAGGGGGCGGACATGAGCGAGGGGTTTGCCCTTCAGGAACGCCTGCACCTTGGCGGCATCGTCGCCCTGGTCGACCGCCACCACCGTCAGCCGGTCCGCGCGCAGCCCGGCGGCGCGGTCGAGCGCGGGCAGCTCCGCCAGGCAGGGGGCGCACCAGGTCGCCCATAGATTGACCAGCAGCGGCTTGCCCGTGGGCAGCGTAGCCGGCTTGCCGTCCAGCCCGGTCAGCGTGGCGGCGGGGGGCGCGTCACCCTTGTGACTGCGATCCACCGCGCCGGCGATCGGGGCGGGCGCGGCCGGCGCGGCGGCGGTGCCGTTCGCTTGCTCCGGGGCGGGGCTTTGCCTAGTGCAGCCAGCCGCGGCCACGAGGAGTAGGACGACGCCCGAGCGTAAGGACATGGAAGGCGCCAACGCCCGATCCTCCAATGAAATGTGGGGCGGGCGCTTCGAGGGCGGCCCGGCGGCGGTGATGCGCGAGATAAACGCCTCCATTCCGTTCGACAAGCGAATGTGGCGGCAGGACATCCGCGGCTCGCTCGCGCATGTCGAGATGCTGCGGGATACCGGAATCATCGCCGAAGAGGATTGCGTCGCGATTGCCGATGGGCTGATCCAGGTCGCGCGCGATTATGAAACGAACGGCGTGCCCGACGACCTCGCGCTGGAAGATATCCACATGCTGACCGAGGCGCGACTGGCCGCTACGATCGGGCCGGCCGCCGGACGGCTCCACACCGCGCGCAGCCGCAACGACCAGGTCGCCACGGACTTCCGCCTGTGGGTGCGCGACGCGATCGACGAGGCGGACGCGGCGCTGGCGGCGTTCGGGGCCGCGCTGCTTGATCGCGCCGGGGAACATGCGGCGAGCGTGATGCCGGGCTTCACCCACCTCCAGGTCGCGCAGCCGGTGACGCTCGGGCATCACCTGATGGCGTATCACGAGATGATCGCGCGCGACCGGAGCCGGTTCGCCGACGCGCGCGCGCGGCTGAACGAATGTCCGCTGGGCAGCGCGGCGCTGGCGGGGACGGGCTTTCCCATCGATCGCGAGTCGACGGCGCGGGCGCTCGGTTTCGATCGGCCGACGCGCAATTCGCTTGATGCGGTGAGCGACCGCGACTTCGCGCTCGACTATCTGCAGGCCGCATCGCAATGCGCGTTGCATCTCAGCCGGCTCGCGGAAGAGTTCGTGCTATGGGCGTCGCAGCCCTTCGGCTTCGTTCGCCTGTCCGACCAGTGGTCGACCGGCAGCTCGATCATGCCGCAGAAGCGCAATCCGGATGCGGCCGAGCTGGTGCGCGGCCATGCCGGGCGGATCACCGGCTGCCTCGTCGCGCTGCTCGTCACGATGAAGGGCCTGCCGCTCGCCTATTCGAAGGACATGCAGGACGATAAGCCGCCGGTGTTCGAGACGCACGACCTGCTGGCGCTGAGCCTTGCGGCGATGACCGGGATGGTGACCAGCGCGTCGTTCGACACGGCGCGGATGCGCAGCGTCGCGCAAGCCGGATACTCGACCGCGACCGATCTGGCCGACTGGCTGGTGCGGGTGGGCGGCGTGCCGTTCCGTGAGGCGCATCATGTCACCGGGCGCGTGGTGAAGCTGGCCGAGGAGCGCGGCTGCCGGCTCGACGAGCTACCGCTCGACGCGTTGCAGGATGTCGACGGCCGGATCGACGGCCGCGTGTTCGATGTGCTGTCGGTCGACGCCTCGGTCGCGAGCCGCACCAGCTTCGGGGGCACCGCCCCCGCCAATGTCAGCGCCGCCGTTCGTGCCGCGCGAGGGGAACGACCATGAAGCGCCTTCTGGTCTGCGCGCCGCTCGCGCTCGCCGGCTGCGGCTCGGCGGTGGGGCTGAAGCCGCCGCCCAACGTCGCGTTGCCGGTCGCCCCCTATGGCGCGACCGCCACGCCGACGCCGACCCAGCTGGTGACGCCGACCCCGCAGCAGCGCCCGCAACGCTCCGACGAGCTGCTGAAGAACTCGGAGGAGCGGCGCTCCGACGCGTTCGACCTGCCCCCCACCTGATGGATCATTTCGGCTACCGCGAGGGCGTCCTTCATGCCGAGGACGTGCCGCTGCCGCGCATCGCTGCCGAGGTCGGCACGCCCGTCTACGTCTATTCGGCCGCGACTTTCCGCCGCCACGCGCGCGTGTTCCGCGACGCGCTGGCCGGACTGCCGCGCGTGCATCTCGCCTATGCGATCAAGGCCAATCCGAACCTTGCGGTGCTGCGCCTGCTCGCCAACGAGGGCTATGGCGCGGACGTGGTGTCTGGCGGCGAGCTGGCACGGGCGCTCGCGGCGGGGATGCCGGCGGCCGGCATCGTCTTCTCGGGCGTCGGCAAGACGGCGGGCGAGCTGGCGCGCGGGCTGGATGCCGACGACGGGCGGGGGATCGGTCAGTTCAACCTGGAACTGGAGGAGGAGGGCGAGGTGCTTGCCCGCCTCGCCACCGCGCGTGGGCGGCAAGCGCCGGCGGTGCTGCGCGTCAACCCGGACGTGGATGCTGGCACGCACGCCAAGATCTCGACGGGGCTCGGGCAGAACAAGTTCGGGGTGCCGATCGACCAGGCGGCGGCGATGTTCGACCGGCTGGCGAAACTGCCCGGGCTGGACCTGCGTGGCGTGGCGCTGCACATCGGCAGCCAGCTCGCCGACCTTGCCCCGCTGGAAGCGGCGTTCGGCCGGATCGGCGGCCTCGTGCGTGCGCTGCGCGCGGCCGGGCATGCGATCGACCGGGTCGATCTCGGCGGCGGCCTGGGCGTGCCGTATCGCGCGAGCGACGCGCTGCCGAGCCCCGCCGATTACGGCGCGATGGTGGCGAGGGCGACGGCCGGATGGGACGTCGAGCTGATGTTCGAGCCCGGCCGTGTCATCGCCGGCAATGCGGGCGTTCTGCTGACGCGGGTGATCTGGGTCAAGCCGG
>NZ_CAXUEK010000012.1:0-20386 GCF_964250165.1 uncultured Sphingomonas sp.
GGAGATGCTGCCGCCTTAGTCGGTGCAGATTACTGGAACGGGACCGAAATTTCCCAACGATCAGAGTGCCCGATCGGGTGGTCCATAGGCACCAACGGCCTAAACTTTACATCAGTGCGATGCGGCCGACGCGGCCGATCCCGAGGGTCGCTCAGTTCAGCTGCTTGGGCGGGGTCACGGGTAGCGGCAGCGGCGCGACCGGCACGCCGTCCGCGACCAGCGCCTTGGCGTCGGCGAGCGTCGCCTGGCCGTGGATGGTCGCGTGCGTCTCCTCGCCCGCATGCATCGCGCGGGCGCGGGTGGCGAACTGGTCGCCCACCCAGGTCGAGTCCTTGAGGGCCTTCGCCTGCTCGGCCGCCAGGGCCCGGATCGCCGCCTTGATCGCGGCCGGGGCGTGATCCCCGCGCGCATTGCCCTTGGCGGGAACGGCCGGGGCCATCGCGGCCTTCGCGACGGTCTCGTCGCCGCAGAGTGGACAGGCGACCTGGCCCGCATCCCGCTGCGCCTCCCAGTCGGCGCTGCTCCCGAACCACGCCTCGAACACGTGCCCTGCCCCGCAGCGCAGGTCGAAGACGATCATGCCCGCGTGACGGCCGGCACCGGCCGGCGGTGGCGCAGCGCGGGGATGCGGGCGCGCACGTCGGCGAGCCGGCCCATGTCGAACTCCACCATCGCCAGCCCGGCCGCGTCGCCCATATCGAGCAACACGTCGCCCCACGGGTCGATCGCCAGCGAGTGGCCCCACGTCTCGCGCCCGTCCGCATGCCGCCCCGTCTGCGCCGCCGCCAGCACGAACGCGCCCGCCTCGATCGCCCGGGCGCGCAGCAGCACCTCCCAATGCGCCGCGCCGGTCGGCCGGGTGAAAGCGGCCGGGATCGCCAACACCGTCGCGCCCGCATCGCTCAGCGCCCGATACAGGTCCGGAAAGCGCAGGTCGTAGCAGATCGACAGCCCGAGCCGCCCGATCGGCGTCTCCACCACCACCGCCGCCTTGCCTGCGGTATAGGCGGCCGACTCGCGCCAGCTTTCACCGCCACCTTCCCTGGACGGCGGCAGGTCGACGTCGAACAGGTGCAGCTTGTCGTAGCGCGCGCGGATCGCGCCCGCATCGTCGATGACGAACCCGCGATTTGCCAGCCGGTCGCCGTGGCGCACCGCCAGACTGCCCAGGTTGACCCACAGGCCATGTCGCGCCGCCGCCTCGCGCACCGCCGCCAGCACGCGGTCGTCCGGCTCGGCGACGATCGACGCGGCCGCCCGCGCCCGGTCGCGGTCGAGCAGGCCGGACATTTCCGGCGTGAACAGCATCGCGGCGCCAGCGTCGGCGGCCTTTGCAACGGCATCGACCAGCACGGCCGCGTTCGCGGCGTGATCGATCCCGCTGGTCATCTGCAGCAGCGCCGCCTTCATGCGACGAGCAGCTTGTCCAGCTCTCCCCGCGCCTCCAGCGCGGCCAGATCGTCCGAGCCGCCGATATGCCGGTCGTCGATGAAGATCTGCGGCACCGTGGAGCGGCCGCCGGCGCGGCCGATCATCTCCTGCCGCTGCGGGCCGCCATAGGTGATGTCGTGTTCGGTCGGGCTGACGCCCTTGTCGCCGAGCAGCCGCATCGCGCGCGAGCAGTAGGGGCAGAACGCCTTGGTGTAGATCTCGACCTTCGCCATGGCGCGGAGGTGGGATCGTCGCCCGCCGCTGTCAATCGCTTCCCGGCAGCACGCGCGCCCAGCAGAGCACCGTGACGCGGCCCGCGCCCGCGTCGAGCAGCGCGGCGGCGCACGCGTCGGCGGTGGCGCCGCTGGTGTGGACGTCGTCGACCAGCAGCACGTGCCGTCCCGCGATCCGCGGGCGCGCCGGTGCGGTCACGGCGAAGGCGCCCGCGACCGCGTCCGCGCGCGCCCGGCCGCTCAGCGCGCGCAACACCGGCGTGCGACGGGTGCGGACCAGTCCACCGCGCAACACGGTCCCGCCGCCATGCCGCGCCACCGCCGCCGCGATCAGCGCCGCCTGGTTGTAGCCGCGCGCCCAGAGCCGCCAGCGGTGCAGCGGCACCGGCACGACCAGCTCCGCGTCGGCGGGGACGTGCCGCGCCATCAGCGCCGCCATGGTCGCCGCCACCCCCATCCGGCCGCCATATTTCAGTTTCAGCGCCAGCCGCCGCGCGATCGGGCCATAGCTCACCGCTGCCCGAACCCCCGCATGGCGCGGCGGCCGGCGCAGGCAGTCGTCGCACATGGCGCCGGGGTGCGGCTGATGGTCGAACGGCAGGCAGCAGGCCGCGCACCAGGGCGGCGCGAGGAACCGCAGCTCGCCCCAGCAGCCGGCACAGAACCGGCCATCCGCTTCCACGGGCACGCCGCAGCCGGGGCAACGCGGCGGCAGCGCCAGCGTCGCGGCGGTGCGGAGAGTAGCCGCGAGCATCGCTGCCTTGTCACCTGCGGGACGGCGGCGCACAAGCCCGCGGCCGATGGAGCCGCCCGTCATCTTCGATCGTGCCGCGCGCCGGCTGCGTCGCGACCGGGCGCAACCCCGCTTCGGCGAGCACGCCTTCCTGCGCGCGGCGATGCTGGAGGGGATCGCCGACCGGCTGGCGACGGTGACGCGCCGGTTCACCGACGTGCTCGATCTCGGCTGCTGCGATGCGGGCTTTCCTGCCCCACCCGGGGCGCAGGTCGCCCGGCTGGATGCGGGCTTCGCCTTCGCGCGCGCGGCCGGCGGCGTGCAGGGCGACGAGGACCGGCTGCCGTTCGCCGACGCGAGCTTCGACCTGGTGGTCAGCGTCGGCGTGCTCGACCAGGTGGACGACCTGCCGGGCGCGCTCGCGCTGGCACGGCGCGTGCTCAGGCCGGACGGGCTGTTCCTGGCCGCGTTCGTGGGAGCGGGCGCGCTGCCGCGGCTGCGCGCGGCGTGGCGGCAAGCCGACCGCGAGCGGCCCGCGGCACGGCTGCATCCCGGCATCGACGTGCGCGCGGCGGGCGACCTGCTGGTGCGCGCCGGCTTCGCCCTGCCCGTCGCGGACGTGGAGGCCCTGGAGGTCGGCTATCCGGACATGGGGCGACTGGTCGACGACCTGCGCGGGATGGCGGCCTCCAACCTGCTCGCCGCGCGCACGCCGACGACGCGCGGCGCGTTCGCGGCCGCTGCCGCCGCCTTCGCGGCGCAGGCCGGCCCCGACGGCCGCGTGCGCGAGCGCTTTCCGATCATCTCGCTCACCGGCTGGGCGCCCGATCCGTCGCAGCCCCGCCCCGCACGGCGCGGCAGCGCCACCGCCTCGCTGGCCCAGGCACTCGGCCCGTTGCCGAAGCCCTAGACGATCAGCCCGCCGTCGGCGTCGCGCGCGAGAATGCGACCCATCGCCTCGAACAGCGCGTCCATCGCCACCGGCTTGAACAGCACGTCGTCGGCTCCCGCTTCCAGGCACCGCTCGCGCAGGTCCGGCGCGGCATCGGCGGTGACGACGATCACCGGCAGCCGCGCCTTGGCGTCGGCACGCGCGCGGATGTGCCCGATCGCGGTCAGCCCGTCCATGCCGGGCATGCGCAGGTCGACGAGGACGATCTGGAACTCGTGCGCGTCGATGAGCGCCAGCCCGGTCGGCGCGTCCTCCGCCTCCGTCATCGTCGCGCCCGCGACGTCCAGCATGTCCTTCACAACCCGGCGATTCATCGGATCGTCCTCGATGAAGAGGATGTTCACCTCCGCAGCACGGCGCGAGACGGACGGGAGACGGACACGATCATTGCAGGCGTGTTATCTTCCTAAGCCGCCTCGGATACAAGCGGGCTGGTCGAATCGCCGTCGCCTTTCTGGCGAAAAATGAGCGCGGCGAGCTTCGCGCCGGTAACCGGCTTGACGATCACCTGCCCGGCGCCATGCCTCAGGAGCGTCTCGCGCTCCGTCTCCGCCGCGGCGGCGGACCACAACAGGCTGATCGGCGCGCCGGCGGAACGCGCCGCCAGCGCCGCGACGAACCCGATCGGATCGGCGTCGGCGCGCGCAGTCGCCTCGTCGGCCAGGATGGCGCAGATGTTGCCCGCGTCGAGGCAGGGCGCCGCCTCGTCGACCGACCCGGCGAACGTGACCGCCGTGACGTGCGGAGCGAAGAGCGTCTTGAACATCGCGCGCGTGATCGGATTGCGGTCGAGCACCAGCAGCGTCTCGCAGCCCGCCGACGCCTCGCAGAGCGGCGCGGGCGGCAACGCCCTCAGCGGCAGCGTCACCGCGAAGGTGGACCCCGCCCCGAGCGTGCTCCGCAGCGATATCTCGCCGCCCATCGCCTGCGCGAGACTGCGGCAGATCGAC
This sequence comes from uncultured Sphingomonas sp., assembly GCF_964250165.1. GTDB lineage: Bacteria > Pseudomonadota > Alphaproteobacteria > Sphingomonadales > Sphingomonadaceae > Sphingomonas. The sequence goes on from NZ_CAXUEK010000012.1 coordinate 4,300, forward strand.
AAGCCGAGCCCGGTGCCGCCGAACCGACGGGTCGTGCTGGTGTCGGCCTGGCGGAAGGATTCGAACACCGTCTCCTGCTGATCGGGTGCGATGCCGATGCCCGTATCCGCGACTGCGATACGCACGCCCCCATCCTCCTCGCCGGCGATCAGCGAGACGGAGCCGGCGGCCGTGAACTTGAGCGCGTTCGACAGGAGATTGAACACGATCTGCCGCACCCGCGCCGCGTCCCCTTCCACCCGCGCGGGGCATCGCTCCAGGTCGATCGTGAACGCGATGCCCTTGCCGCGGGCCTGCTCCGCCCACATGCGCGATGCGTCGTCCAGCACCGCCCGCAGATCGAACGGCGCCCGCTCGACGCTGAGGTTGCCGGTCTCCATCTTGGCGATATCGAGGATATCGTCGACCAGCGCGCGCATGGTCAGCCCGGCGCCCTGCACCACCGTCAGCCGGTCGCGCGTCGGGCTCGGCAGGGTGCGGTCGGCGAGCATCACCTGGGTCATGCCCAGGATGCCGTTCAGCGGCGTGCGGATCTCGTGGCTGGTCGTCGCCAGGAACTCGGTCTTGGCGGCCAGCGCCTTGCCGAGCGCACCGTTGGAAACCGCCAGGTCGGCGTTGGCCGCGCGCACCTGATCGCGGCTGCGCCGGATCGTCACGAGCCCGATCAGCAGCAGCACGATCACCGTGCCGGTCGTGCCCGCCGCGTCCAGCCACAGCGTCCGCTCGGTTTCCGCGTGTTGCAGCCGATCCTCCAGCTTCAGCCGCGAGATGCGGGCCTCCTGGTTGACCGAGTCGAAACGGGCGGCCATCAGGGCGGTGTTGGTCTGCGTCGCCAGCTTGGTCGCCTGGTCGTCCAGTCGTTTGAGCGCTTCGAGATGCACCAGCGCCTCGTCCGACCGGCCTTCAGCGCGATACACGGCGACCGCCGTCTGATGCGCCTCGCGGAACGGCAGGTCGGTCCGGGACAGATCGACGCCCTCGAACGCACGGTCGATCAGTTGGCCCGCCTCGACGATGCGGCCGTGCTGCAGCGCGGCCTGCGCGGCGACCGCGTCGAGTTGCTTGATGTCGTCGCGTGCCTCGCCCGGCAGCACGCGCGCGCGCGCGATCACCGCATCAGCCTGCGCCAGTTGCCCCGCCAGCAAGTGATTGCGCGCGATGTTGCGCAGGTACTGCGCCTGCACCGCCGGGCTTTTCACCTCGCGGGCATAGCGAAGCGCCTCACGAAACTCGACATTGGCACGCCCGTATTGCGCTTGTTCCTGATAGGCGAGGCCACGAATATTATAGATGGCGAAGGCGAGACCCGGGTCGGTGTGATACGCCTCAAGCGCCTGTTCCAAATAGACCAAGGCTCTGGTGTAATCTTTGGCGTCGACATACAAGTTTGCGAGGCAGATCAGCGATATCGCCTCGCTGCGCTGGATGCCGAGCGCATGGAAGAGGCGATGCGCAGCCTGGAAGTCGGCGAGCGCCTGCGCGGCCTGCAGCCGCTTGCCGGCAATGCTCCCGCGCGTCAGCAGGATGTCCGCTTCCAGCTTCGTGCGCGGGGCGGCGGCACGCGCCAGTGCGAGCGCGCGCTCGGCCAATGGCGCCGCACGTTGCAGGTCGTCGAGGCGGAACCAGGCCTCGCTTTGCAGCCAAAGGAGCATCGCGACGCCGGCTTGGCGCGAGCGCGTGTCCGACAGCGCGGCCGTCAGCGGCCAATCCCGATCGGTGCCGGCGATCACCTGCCGGGGATTGGACAGCATGTCGTTCTTGGCGACGTCCACCGCCGCGTCGAACCTGGCCTGCGCATCGGGTGCGGCGGCGCGGACAGGAACGGCGGTCAGGCACAGCAGGGCGATCAACCAGGCCGTTGCCCGGTTCGGCAGGATCATGCCTGGGCCCGGACGGCAGCTAGTCGGTCCAGCGGCGAGCGCGCCTCATTGAACAGCGAATTGTATCGCTCTTCCCGCAGGTAGACGAGCAACGTCTCCAGCGCGACCGGGCGACTGATCAGGAAGCCCTGTACCAGGTCGCACCCCATGACCGAGAGCAGAGCAAGGGACGTGGACGTCTCCACGCCCTCCGCCACCACCTCCATCTCCAGTGCGTGCGCGAGATCGATCGTCGACCGGACGATGAGCGGATCGCGATGCGAGCTGGACAATTGCGTTACGAACAGCTTGTCGATCTTCAGCTCGCTCGCGGGCAGCTGCTTCAGATAGGCAAGGCTCGACAGCCCCGCGCCATAATCGTCGATCGTGATCGCGACGCCCAGGTCGGCCAGTCGCTGCAGGTTGCGGATCGCCGCTTCGGGCTCGCGAATCACCGAAGTTTCGGTGATCTCGAAGCCGATGCTGGCACCGCTCGCTTCGATCAGGGCGGCTGCCGCGTCGACGAAGTCGGAGTCCGACAGAAGGACGCCGGCGATGTTGATGAAGATGGGTAGTTCATGCCCATTGCGGGCCAGCACGCGCTGATCGGCGATCACCCGGCGGAGCGTCCACAGCGTCATCGGCCCGATTTCACCCGATCGCTCGGCGGCCGGAATGAAATCGCTCGGCAGTACCAGCCCGCGGCGCGGGTGCGTCCAGCGGATCAGCGCCTCGACGCTGGTGATGGCCCTGCGACGCAGATGCAGTTTGGGCTGATACTGTACGAACAGCTCGTCGCGGACGATCGCCTGCCGGAGCTCGTCGCGGAGCACCGACTCGTCGGTCGCATGGAGGATGATTTCCGGCGCGGGCATCACCTCCGGCTTCCCACGTCGGGCCGCGGCCAAGGCGCGTTCGGCGGCCTCGACGAGTTCCACCGCATCTGCTGAGCTCAGCGGCGCGGCAGCGACGCCGAGCGTCAAGGTCAGCCGGCAGGACCTACCGATCGTGCCACTGTCGAACGGAGTGCGCAGGGGGGCAAGCCGGTCTTCCAGCTCCGCGATGTCGGCTGCGACGAGGCCGAGTTCGATGAGGTTGCGCCCGATGGCGGCTACCGTGGCGTCGGGCAAAGCCGCAGCGATGCGTTCGGCGGCCTCCAGCACCAACGCGTCGGCGACATCGGGTCCATGGCGGCGACGCAAGGCGCCGAACTCGACGATCTGGACCAGCGCCAGCGCCTGCAGCCGTTCACCGCGCGGGGCGGCGGGCACACCTCGTTCGGCTGCTGAGCCGGTCCTGCCCTGTTCCCCGTCATTCCGCATGGCCGGAGCCGCGCTACCCGTCATAACTGAAATTGCGGTTAAAGCGCTTTGCGGCAGATTGGCGGATTGCGTTGATATTTACGTTCTGTTAACCATGTCTCGCGGCCTCCACTTGGGCCGCTCGCAAGGGAGACCCCGACCATGCTGACGTTTTTGATCGCGCTGATTTACGGCGAGAGCTCGAAGCCCTGGTAATCAGGCACTCGGCCCGGGGTCGGTAAGCTGCTGATATTTCAGTGCTACGTCGGCGTTCCGGGCCGAATTTCATAAAGGCGGCTTTCGGGCCGCCTTTTTTGTGTTCGTCGCAATCACCTCGGCCCGGCGGCGCCATCCTCCCAGCCGCCGCCCAGCGCCTTCATCAGCGCGACGGTCATCTGGCGTAGCTGCGCATCGCTGCCGGCGAGCTGCTCGCGGGCGGAGAGCACCTGGGCCTGCGCGTCCAGCAGCGTGTTCTGGGCGACGAAGCCGGTGCGGTATTGCGCCTCGCGCGCGTTGGCGGTGCCCAGCGCGTCGTTCACCGCGCGCTGGAGCGTCACGTTGCGCCGCCGCTCGGCGTCGAGCTGCGCCAGCGCGTCCTCCACATCCTTCAGTGCCTGGAGCACCGTCGCCTGATAGCTGACATAGGCCTGCTCGCGGTCCTCGCGGCGCAGCTTCACCGTCGCGCGGCGGCGCCCCCAGTCGATGATCGGGAACTGCACCGCCCCCGATCCGGTCAGCTGCAGGCTGTCGCCAGAGAACAGGTTGCCGAGCGCCGTCGAGATCAGCTGCTCCATGCCGGTCAGGCTGAACCGCGGGTAGAGATCGGCCACCGCGACGCCGATGTCCGCCGTCGCCGCCGCCAGATTGCGCTCCGCGGCGCGCACGTCTGGCCGTCGGCGGAGCAGGTCGGAGGGCAGCCCGGCGGGGATCACCGGCGCGGGCAGGAGTGCCGGCGCGGGCGCGCGCAGCTCGGGCACCAGCGCCGCCGGCGCCTGGTTGAGCAGGATCGCGAGCGCATGGGCGCGCACCTCCAGGTCGGCGCGGATCGGCTCGGCCCGCGCTTCGGTGGTGGCGACCGTCGCGCGTTGCTGGGTCAGATCGGCATTGGGCACCAGCCCGACTTTCGCCTGCTCCTCCGCGATGCCGAGCGAACGCCGCTGCCGCGCCAGCTCGTCGGTGACGATCGCCAGCTGCGCCTGGTCGAGGCGGAGCGCCCAATAGCCCTGTGCGACCTCCGCCGCGATCATCGTCGCCGCGTCGCGCCCGTTCCAGATCGCGGCCTCGGTGCGCGCCACCGCCCCCTGCACGGCGCGGCGATTACCGCCGAACACGTCCAGCTCCCAGCTTGCATCGAACCCGAGCGCATAGGTCGTGACGCTGTCCCCGGGCAGCGCGATTCCGCCGCTCGACCCGGACCCGCCGGCCGCTCCACCGCCCGATCCCCCGCCGCCGCCGCCGAACTGCTGCGCCAGCGTCGCCAGCCCGGCATTCTTGCTGAAGTGGATATAGGTCCCGTTTGCATCGGCGTTGAGCATCGGCTTGCCGCCGGCACGGGCGATGATCTCCTGCAACCGCGCCTGCCGCACCCGCGAGGCGGCGATCCGCACGTCGGGATTGTCCCTCAACGCCCGCTCGATGAGGCCGGTCAGCAAGGGATCGCCGAACGTCGCCCACGGCCGCGCCAGATCGACCGAACCGCTGACGGCTGGCTGCGGATCGACATAGGCAGGCGGCGTCGCCGCCTCGGGCGGGCGATAGTTCGGCCCGACGGTGCAGCCCGCCAGCAGCAGCGCCGTCGCCAGAAGTGCGGGGCGGCGCATCAATGCGCTCCCTCGGGCGCGCCGCCGCCAGAGCTCTTGCGCATCAGGAACACGAACGGCGTCACGATGATCACCAGCCACATGAGCACCCAAAACACGCTGAGGAATGCCTGCATCGACGCCTGCTGCCCGATCGTCTGGTAGAGCGCGCCGAGCGGAGCGGACGCGCCGCTACCGCCCGGTCCGAGCACGCCTTGCGCGCTTGCCAGCCAGTCGTTGTAGGCGGGATTGAGCGGCTGCGCGAATTCGACCAGCCTTGATTGGTGGATCTGCTGCTGGTGCGCGAGCAGCGTCTGCGCGGTCGAGATGCCCAGCGTCCCGCCCAGGTTGCGGAAGACGTTGAGCAGGCTGGACGCCTGCGCCGTGTCGCTCTGCTTCAGCCCCTCATAGGCGACCGCGTTGATCGGCACGAACAGGAACGGCAGCCCCGCCGCCGAGATCAGCCGCGCCGTCGACGCCTGCCAGAAGGTGATCTCGGCGTTGAGGTGACACATGTACCACAAGGACGCGATCTGCACGCAGAAGGCGCTGACCAGCAGGATGCGCACATCCATCCTGCTGCTCAGCACGCCGGCGATCGGCACCGCCAGCAGCGTCGCGATACCGCCCACCGTCATCGCCAGCCCCGCATCGAGCGCGCTGTAGCCGAGCACCTGCTGGAGCATCTGCGGGATCAGCTGGGTCGTGCCGAACAGCACCAGGCCGGTGATCATCATCACGATCAGCGTCATCGAGAAGTTGCGGTTCTTGAACAATCGCACGTTCACCACGGGATCGCGCTGCCCCAATTCCCAGATCACGAGCGCGATCAGCGCGACGACGCACACGATCGCGGTGGTCACGATCATCGGGCTCGCGAACCATTCCTCGCGCTCGCCGCGGTCGGCGGTGATCTCCAGGCAACCGAGCCCCGCCGCGATGAGCAGGATGCCGACCCAGTCGACGCGGACGCCGCGCTTCGTCTTGGCGTCGCGGTCCTTCTTGACCTGATCGGGCTCGTCGACGAACAACTGGACCAGGAACACCGCGGCGATGCCGACCGGCACGTTGATCAGGAACACCCAATGCCAGCTGGAGTGCTCGGTGATCCACCCGCCCAGCGTCGGCCCGAGCACCGGCCCCACCACGACCACGATCGCGAACGCGGCGAAGGCCATCGCGCGCTGGCGGGGGGGAAAGGTATCGGCGAGCATGGACTGTTCGACGGGCGCGAGCCCGCCCCCGCCGATGCCCTGCGCGATGCGCGCGAGCACCAGCACCTGCAGGTTGGGCGCGATCCCGCACACGAAGGAGGCGACGGTGAACAGGATGATCGAGATCGTGAAATAGCGCTTGCGCCCGATCGTGTCGGACAGCCAGCCGCTGATCGGGATCACGATCGCGTTGGCGACCAGGTAGCTGGTCAGCGTCCAGGTCGCCTCGTCGGACGAGATCGACAGGCCGCCGGCGATATATTGCAGCGCGACGTTGGCGATCGAGGTGTCGAGCACCTCCATGAAGGTCGGGATCGAGATGATCGCGACGATCAGCCACGGATTGTAGCTTCCCGCCGCCGACCGGCTCGGCGTCCAGCCGTCGCTCGCGGACGCGGCCGAGGCCATCAGCGCACCTTGACGGTCGGAATCACCGACATGCCGGGGCCGATCGGGTAGCGACGCGGGTCCGGATCGTTCCGGTCGCGGTCGTGATCGAACACGATCCGCACCGGCACGCGCTGCACCACCTTGACGTAATTGCCGGTCGCGTTCTGCGGCGGCAGCAGTGCGAAGGCCTGGCCCGCGCCGCGCTGGACCGAGTCGACATGGCCGCGGAAGGTCACGCCCGGATAGGCGTCGACCTTGATCTCCACCGGCTGACCGATCTTCATCAGCGTCAGCTGCGTCTCCTTGAAGTTGGCCGTCACCCACATCTCGTCGGGCACCAGCGCCATCAGCTGCGTGCCGGGCGCGACATAGGAGCCGAGATTGACCTGCCGGTTGACGATCTGGCCGGAGACGGGTGCGGTCAGCCGCAGGTCGCCGAGCGTGACGCCCGCCTGCTTCACCTGCGCCTCGCGGGCGCCGATCCCGGCCTGCGCGGCACGCGCCGCGCGCTGTGCGACCGTCACCTGCGCCTGGGCCGAATCGACCTGACGTCGTGCCGCGCGCGCGTCCGCCGCCGTCGAGCGCGCGGTGGCGCGCGCCTGATCGAGCTGCTGCGCGGCGACCGCGTTGGGATCGAGCCGGAGCAGCGCCTGATAGCGGGCGAGGTCCTGCTGCGCCTTCACCGCGTCGGCCAGCGGCCCGCGCGCCTGCGCCTCGGCCTGGCGGCGCGACGCGACGGCGGAGCCGATCTGTGCCACCGACTGCTGATATTGCGCGCGCGCCTGCTCGACGTTCGCCTGCGCCTGCGCGAGCTGCGCCTCGGGCCCGGACGGCTCGATCACCGCCAGCAGCCGGCCCGCGTCGACATGGCGATTGTCGAGGTTGGCGATCTGCACGATCTGGCCGGCATTCTGCGCCGAGATGCGGACGATATGCGCGTCGACGAACGCGTCGTCGGTCGATTCATACTGCCGCGCGTGCAGGTAATAGAGAGTGCCGCCGATGACGAGCGCCAGCACGAGCGGGATCAGGATGAGCCAGAACAGCGGCCGCTTGTAGAGCGGCGGCTTCTTCGGCGCATCGTCCTTGTCATCGCCGCCCTCGTCCTGCTTGGCGGGCTGGCCGCCCTCGCCGGACTGCTGGGCCTCGGCCTCACCGGCCTCCTGCTGCCGGCCGTCTTCCTGGTCCTTGTCGTCCCGGTCGCTCATTGCTGCTCCTCGGCGACCATGCGGTCGAGAATGGCGTCCATGTTGCTGGTGATGCGCGCCTTGAGCGTGTGCAGCGTCGGCGCGTCCAGTTCCTCAACCTCGAGCAGGCGCAGCACCGCGGCGCGGCTGGCGCGCACCGCCATCGCCTGGCCCATCAGCGTCACCGTGGCGATCCGCGCCGCCAGGCCCGGTGCGCCGGTGGCGACGCAGACCAGATCGGCCAGCCGCTTCATCAACTGCCCCATCATGCCGGCCCAGATGCGCTCGAACGCCTCGCCGGGCGAGTATTGCTCGCGCAGGATGAAGAGCGAGGAATCGGCCGTATCGTCACCCGCCATCTTCTCGACCAGTCGGCCGATCAGCCGGTGCAGCGCCGCGCGCGCGCCCTCGGCATCGTCCTCCCCCACGCCCGCCTCGGCGGCCAGCGCGTCCGCCATCTCCTCGGCCATGTGCTGGGCGATGTGATCGGCGGCGGCGAGATACAGCCCGTCCTTGCCGCCGTAATGATAGGTGATCGATGACATGGCGGTGCCGGCCGCTGCCGCGATGCCGCGCGTGCTCGCGCCCTCCAGACCCTTCGCGCCGAACTCGCGGATGGCGATGTCGAGAAGGCGGCCCTGTGACACTCGGCCTGACTAGTTCGATCGAACGAACATCGCAAGCCTTACGCCGCCCGCCTCTCCGCGATCGGTGCCGGATCGGCGAACTCCATCGCATCGTCGACCGAGCCGAAGCGGAGCGCCATGATGTCGAGCGCGTAATTCTGGTTGAGCTTCCACGGTTTCTTCGAGCCCTGCTTGGGCAGCCGATCGGCGGCGCGCTGGATATAGCCGGAGGTGAAATTGGCGAAAGGCTCCGGCGTCAGGGTCGGATCGGTGTTGCGCGGCGTCGCGATCGCCTTGCGGCGCTTGGCCATGACGTTGAGCAACCGGCAGACATACCGCGCGACGAGGTCCGCCTTCAGCGTCCAGGAGGCGTTGGTGTAGCCGAAGGTGAAGGCCAGGTTCGGCACGTCGGAGAACATCATGCCCTTGTACTGGAGCTTGTCGGCCAGCGTCACCGGGGCACCGTCGACGGTGAAGGGCACGCCGCCCATCAGCGCGATCTCCAGCCCCGTCGCGGTGACGATGATGTCCGCCGGCAGGGTCTGTCCCGAGGCGAGCCGGACGCCTTCGGGCACGAAGCGGTCGATCGTGTCGGTCACCACCTCGGCGCGACCGCCCTTCAGCGCCTGGAACAGGTCGGCGTCGGGCACCAGGCAGAGCCGCTGGTCCCAGACATTGTAGCGCGGGGTGAAATGCTTGGCGATGTCATAGTCGGGGCCGAGATGCTCGCGCACCATGCCGAGCAGCCGCTGCTTCGTCTCCTCCGGCTGCTTGCGCGTCATCCGGAAGAAATACATGCCGAACAGCACGTTCTTCCAGCGCGTGAGACCGTAAGCGAGCTTCTTCGGCAGCTTCGCCCGCAGCCAGTTGGCGACCGAATCCTCGGCCGGGCGCGAGACGACATAGGTCGGCGAGCGCTGGAGCATGGTGACGTGGGCGGCGTCCTTGGCCATCTCGGGCACCAGCGTCACCGCCGTCGCGCCGCTGCCGATCACGACGACGCGCTTGCCGGCATAGTCGAGGTCCTGAGGCCAGAATTGCGGGTGGACGATGCGGCCGGCGAAGTCCGCCGCGCCCGCGAACGCCGGCGCGTGGGCGCGCTCGTAGCTGTAATAGCCCGAGCACATGCACAGGAAGCCGCAGGTGAAGGTGAGCGGCCCGTCCGGCCCGGTCGCCGTCACCGTCCAGCGCGCGTCGGGGGTCGACCAGCTCGCGCCCGTCACCTTGATGCCGAAGCGGATGTGCTTGTCGACGCCATGAGTCTGCGCGGTGTCTTCGACATAGGCGCGGATCGAGGGGCCGTCCGCGATCGCCTTGGCCGCCGTCCAGGGATGGAAGGAGAAGCCCAGCGTGTGCATGTCGCTGTCCGAGCGGACGCCGGGATACCGGAACAGGTCCCACGTGCCGCCCATCCCGGCGCGCGCCTCCAGGATCACATAGCTGCGGTCGGGGCAGCGGGTCTGGAGATGATGGCCCTGGCCGATGCCGGAGATGCCGGCTCCCACCACCACGACGTCGAAATGCTCGGCCATCTTTGTCTCGCCCGCGTTCGGTTGCTGGGCGGGACCTAACGTATCCCGCCTCCCCCGTCACCCCAGCCGTGTGCCGCTATCCCGCTGTCGACGCATCTTGCCAAGCCAGACCACGGGTCAGGCCCGCCGCGGCAAAGCCGCGTCGTCGGTCGGAAGCTACGCTCCGCCGGCCGGGCTTGCCCGCGTGGCGCGCAGCGTGCGCGCTCTCGCGATCTGCGCCTAATAGTCCTTAGAGAACTTCAGCTTCGCGTCGTTGCCGCTCTGCGAGCCCGCCGAGGTGAGCAGCTTCAGCCACTTGGTCAGCGCGATCTCCAGCTGCGTGGCGGTGTAGCCGCGCGCGTCGGTGACGATTTCCACATAGATGTTGTCGGTGATGTACTTGCCCGCGGCGAGGCCGGTGCCGCCGCCGGTCTCGCCGGCGCCGACCACGCGCAGCCGGTCGAACCCCAGCGACGAACGCAGCTTGCCGAGCGGGTTGAGGCCGCCGCCGCTCGACGGGCGCAGCGAATTGAGCGCCGCCGCCAGCTGGATCGCCTCGGTCGCCGACAGATTGGCGGGGCTGGTGCCGAACAGGAGCCGGCTCAGCACCTCGTCCTGCGGCAGCGTGGGCGTCGAGGTGAAGGCGATCTGCGGATGGTTGCCGGTGCCGCTGATCGCGATGTTGGCGGTGATGCCGTTCGCGTTGGTGGTCGCCAGGATGTCGATGTCGGGGTCCGACAGCGCGCCGCCGCGCAGCCGCACGCGGCCGCGCGCCACGTCAAAGCGTTTGCCCGCGAAACTGTAGGTGCCCTTCACGATGTCGAGGCCGCCGGTGACGACCGGCGCCGCCGACGTGCCGGCGACGCGCAGGTCCAGCTGCCACTCGCTGTCCAGCCCCATGCCGGAGACATAGATCTGGTTGGGCGCGCTGATGTGGAGCGCCAGGCGGAACAGCCCGACGGGCGCCGGCGCCGGCCGGTCGGTCGGGCGCGCGACGTGGACGTCGCTCTTGCGGCGCACGCCGGTCAGCTCGGGCACCTGCGCGGCGCCCTGCTTGACGATCGCGTAGCGGGCCTCGGGAATCTGCAGGTCGCCCTCGATCAGCCCGCCGCCGCGCCCGTTGGTGACGTGGAGGTTGCCGGTGGTGGTCGCCTCCAGGCTGCCGCTCTTGGCGAGCTGCGCGTTGGCGAGGGTCGCGCGGAAGTCGATCGGATAGCCCGAGTCCGCCGCGAACCCGATGGAGCCCTGCGCATCCAGCGTGCCGTCACCGGCCCTGGCGTGGAGCTTGGTCAGCTCCAGCCGGTCGTTGGTGAAGCGGCCGGCCATCTGCATCTGCGACAGGCGCGTGCCATAGGTCTCGTTGTCATAGGTCAGGCTGTCGGCCCGGATCAGGCCGTTGAGCCGCGGCGCGGCGACCCGCCCGGCAAAGTCGGCGGCGACCGCGATCGGTCCGGTCAGGCTCTGGTTGGGCAGCGCGGCGAGGCTGAACAGCACCGCCGACGGGCCGTTGTAGCGGATGCCGCCGCCGAGCGGCGCGTTCATCACCCGCTGCATCCAGCTGCCGCCGCCGCCCAGCGGCCGCATCGTCGCCAGCAGCCTGCCGACGACGGTCGGGCCGCGGCGCACCAGCGCGCGCGCCTCGGCGCCGCCGCCGTTCAGCTGGCCGGCGAACAGCACGTCGACCGGCTCCGACACCGCGGCGAGCCCCGAGCGCTGGAAGTTGGCGATCGTCACGCGCGCATCGGCGGTCGGGATGGCGGTGCCGCGCTGCGCGTAGTCGACGCTGCCGGTCGCCTGGCCCGACACGCCCAGCCCCGGCACGAACGCCGACAGGAAGGAGAGATCGAGCCGGTCGAGCCGCGCCTGCGCGCTCGTCGTGCCGCCGCCGAACGCGCCCGCGAACCGCGCCGAGCCACCATTGGCCCCGCCGAAGTCGAGCCGCGTCGGCTGCAGGCGATAGCCCCGGCCCTGCGCCACGATCCGCGCCGGATTGGCGGTGCGGAACGGAATGCCGTTCGCCTGCCCCTGCGCCGCGATCAGATAGTTGCCCGGCGCGAGCTGGCTGTTGATCGCCACCCGGAACGGCACGCCCGATGAGCCGGTCAGCAGCGCCTGCGCGGTGCCGCGACCGCCGGTATAGTTCACCTTCACCCGCGCCGCCTGGATGACGACCGCGTTGTAGCGCGTGTCGGCGAGCTGCGCGTCGGCGACGATCGACGGCGCGCGGGGATAGAGCACGACATGCGCGTCGATCAGCGCGCGGCCGATCGTGACGTCATACTTGCCCGGCGTCTTGTAGTTGGCCGCGCGCGCGCTGACGTCCGCGCGCTGCGAGCCGCCCTGCGACGCCAGCCGGACATTGCCCGACAGCCCCTGACCGGCGAAGGTCAGCGCGCCCGCGAACGGCCCGGCGGCGGTCTGCACCACGCGGCCGCTCGCGGCGACGCCGGCGAAGACCACGCGATGCACGTCGACCGCCAGCTGCGCGCCCGGTCGCACCACCACATCGGCGGTGAACGGACCGTAATCGGTGCCGCCGCTCGCGGTCACCGCGTAGGCGCCGTTCCGCCCGACGACGTGCGCGTCGAGGTTGGCGAGCCCGACGCCCAGCCCCGGCCGCGCGGCGTGCAGCACCACCACCGGTGCGGTCGCGGTGCCGGCCACGCGTGCGGAAAGCGGCCCATATTGGGTGGAATAAGCGTCGGCATCGACCGCGACGCGGCCCGAGGCCGGGTCGAACCGCCCCTGCCCGCGCGTCACGCGGAACTGTGGGGCGTTCAGCCGCAGCCCGCTGAAGGTGACGACGCCCTCCGGACTGTAACCGATATCGGCCCGCAGCACGGCGTTGCCGCCCAGGAAGTTCCTCACGCCCGCGTTGAACAGCTGCTTGGTGTTGGCGACCACCCGCCCGGTGATGCCGAAGCCGCCGCGCGCGCCGGGCACCAGACGCGCGTCGGTCGTCAGGTCGATGATGCCGATGCTCTCGACGCGGTAATTGTTGATCCGCCCCTTGAGCGCGCCGGTGTAGCGCCCGGTCGTCACGTTCGCGACGACGATCGCGGTCGCGTCGATGTTGTCGGAGCGGATGCGCAGATTGTCCGACAGGATGTTGGGCATCGAGATCGCGAAATCGCCGTTGATCCGGACGTTGTTCGCCAGCCCGCCGACCGCCGCGTTCAGCCCGGTCACGCGCCGCGCGCGGGCGTTGACCGGCACCAGGATACGGTCGCTGTTCACACGCGCCAATCCTTCGGCATAGAGGTCCTCGACGCCCATCGTGCCGAACGCGATCCGCGCGGCGGCAACCTTGTAGTTCACCGTCGGCGTCGCGAAGTCGCCGTCCAGCACGATGCGCGCCGACACGTCGCGCCCGGCCAGGTTGGGCAGGATCGCGCCCGGCGTCAGCAGCCGGGCGTCCACGGCGAAGTTGCCGAACTTGCTCGCCGCAAGATCCAGCATGCCGCCCGCGTCGACGGCCAGCGCGCTCGACGCGAGCTTGATCCGGGTGTCCGCCTTGCGCTGGTCCAGCGTCACGTCGGCGGCGACGGAGAGGAAGGGCCCGGTCAGCCGCTCGACGGGCCCCTGCAGGTAGAGCCCCGGCCGCGTCTGCCCGCGCACCTCGATGTGCCCGCTCTTGGCCGTCACGCCCAGATTGGCGAGCTGCCCGCCGCCGAGCGTCGCGATCGCCTTGCCCTGCCAGCTCGACCAGCTGCCGCGCCCGTCCACCGTGGCGGTCAGCGGCGCCTTCAGCCCGGCGAGCGAGGCGACCGCGCCGCCGACCGGCGCGGCGAGTTTCAGGTTCACGTCCAGCTTGTCGGCATCCGGCACCGCGTCGAGCACCAGGTGGAGCGTGTCGCCGCCCGCCACGCCGGCGCCGCGGATCGCGGCGGCGTCGACCGTCAGCTGGGCGCGGCGGTCGGCGATATGGGTCTGGCCGTCGAGCCCGACGATGTGGACCTGTCCGCTCACCGGCTTCGCCACCACGAAACGGCCGACGTGCAGATGGTTCACGTCGATATCGAGGTTGGGCAGCGTCGGTGCGTTCGGGTCGCTGGGAGTGACCTTGAGCGCGGGCCTGCGCTGCAGGGTGACCAGATCGGTGTCGAGCGCGCGCACGTCGACATGGTTGCGCACGAACGCGAACGGCCGCCAGTCGACCGCCAGGCGCGGGCTGGTCAGGAACACGCCCTTGGGATCGGCCACGCGCACGTCGGACAGGATCATGCGGCCGTAGAGCGAGCCGTCGATCCGCCCCACCCTGATGTTCAGCCCCGACGCGGTGGTGTAGCCGCCCAGCTGGTCCGCCACGAAGCGGCGCCCCGGATCGGTGTTGATCCCGAACACCACCAGCAGCACGAGCACCAGCAGGGTCGCCACCGCGATCCCGAGCCACTTCAGGATCCGCTGCCCCAGCGGCCGACGCTGCTCGACGGTGATGGTGCCCTCGTCCGCCATCAGAAGGCCTGCCCGAGACTGAGGTAGAGCGCGATCTTGCCGTCGCCCTTGCGCGGGTTCAGCGGGGTCGCGACGTCGATGCGGAACGGCCCGAAATTGGTGTAGAAGCGGCCGCCGATGCCGGCCCCGAACTTCAGGTCGCTGCCCTTCGGGAACACGCTTTCATAGGCGTTGCCGGCATCCACGAACGGCACGATGCCGAAATTGCCGAAGCGATAGCGCGCCTCGAACGCCGCTTCGTTCAGCGAGCGGCCACCGACCGGATCGCCATTGGGATCGAGCGGCCCCAGCCGCTGATAGCCATAGCCGCGCACCGACCCGCCGCCGCCGCCATAATAGCGCCGCGACGGCGCCAGATCGTCACGGTCGATGCCGAAGATGGAGCCCGCGCGCAGCCGGGCGGCAAAGATCAGGCTCGGGCTGAACGACTTGTAGATCGAGCCCTCGATCATGGTCCGGACATAGGGCTGCGCGGAGCCCTGCACCGAGCCCTCCGGGCTGAGGTTCAGCTTGAGCCGATAGCCCTTGGTCGGGTTGAGCAGGTCGTCGGACCGGTCCCACTGGATCTGCCCGGGCAGCGCGACGATGCCGTAGGTGCGCCGCACCCGCTCGCCGCGCCCGAAATCGTAGACGCTCTCGTTCGTGCCGACGAGCTCCCCGCCATAATAATAGGTGATCGGCTTCTGCCAGATCGGCGTCGAATCATAGCTCCAGCGCGCCGACAGCGTGAAGGTGAAGGCGTTGAACGCGTCGTAATTGCTGTGATCGGCCGACGCGACGGCGGTGAAGGTGCGGTCGCGCTTGCCGGCATTGGCGCGGCGGAACGTGCCCGACAGGCCCTGCTCCTGCGTGCCCGCGATGATCGAGGCGATCAGCGCGCCTTCGGGCGGCCACAGGTTGCGATGAGTGAAAATGCCCTCCAGCCGCGCGCCCTCGCCGGTCGAATAGCCGAGCGTGCCGCCGATCGACCGATCCGGGCCCTTGGTCTGCTGGACGAGCAGGTCGACCTGCTCCGTCCCGTCCGGGTTGAGCCGGCCGGTCCGCTGCGGCGTCACCGCGAGGCCGGAGAACAGCCCCGTCGCATTGAGCGCGTCGCGCAGGTCGTCGGTCTGGCGGCTGTCGTAGAGCTCGCCCTCGTCGAAGCGCGGGAAGACGTTGAGATGGTCGAGCCCGAACACCGGGTCGCCGGCGGTGGTCAGCTTGCCGAACCTGGCGCGCGGGCCGGGATCGATCGGCAGCGTATAGGCGCCGGTGGGCGTGCGATCGTCGAGCAGCACGTCGCGGTCGCCCAGCTTCAGGAACGGATAGCCCCGCTGCGGCGCGAGCAGCTGCAGGTTCGCCTCTGCGCCCTGGATGCGCGCCGCCTCGATCGGGTCGCCCTGCTTCAGCGCGAAATTGCCGGTCAGGAGATCGGGCGGCGTCACCACCGGCGCGTCGAGCGTGACCGCGGAAAGCGCGTAGAGCGGTCCCGGCGTGGCGGTGACGGTCACCTTGTAGCGCACCGGCGTGCCGGGCGCGGGGGGGTTAGCCTCGACCACCGACACCGCGCTGCCGTCATAATAGCCGAGCGACTTGAGCAGGCGCACGGCGAGCGCCTCGTCCTCCTTGGCGCGCGCCTGGATCTGGACGCCGTTGGCCGCCTTGCCGTGACCGTTGCGCAACGCCGACAGCGCCTTCCACTGCCCCTCCAGCTTCACCTTCTCCAGCCCGGTGACGACCGTGTCGTAACGGACGGCGGGAGGGTT
>NZ_CAXUEK010000012.1:20396-54099 GCF_964250165.1 uncultured Sphingomonas sp.
GTTCGCCGGAGGTCATCGTGCTCGAGGCCGACATGTCGAGCAAGGCGGCGGTGGCGAGCGGGGTGGTGTCGAAGCCGGCGAGCGGCGTCAGCGGCTGCGCGAGCTGCGGGTCCGCCGGCCCGGTCGGCGCGAGCGCCTGGCCGGCGGCGGTCGGCTGGGTGGTGGCGGACTGGGGAGTCGGCGTGGGCGAAGGCGTCGTCCTCGGCGTCATCTGCGCCGCGCTGGGCATCGGCTCGAGCGGTGCGTTGATGTCGCCCGACAGCGGTGGCAGCGCCGCGTTGAACTCGGCGTCGGGCACGATCGGCCCCTCGCCCGGCGCGGCGGCGGCGGGAGCGCCCGGCACCGGCGTCGGCGTCGCACCGTCCGTTGGTTGTGGCCTGGGGGCATCCGGCCCACGCGCGGGCGCGGTGCCGGGCTTGGAGAGTTGGGCGAGCGCCGGCGAGGCGGCCAGCAAGGCCGCCGTCAGCCAATAATGACGCCCGCCAAACCCGCTCACGCGAAACCCTTTACCCGGGTGCGCCGTTTGCGGACTACCCCCTAAAGAGCCGTTAAGCTCGTTCAGGCGCCCTGATCCCTCACACCGATCTGTTTTGCAATGGTTTTCCGTAAGGTAGCGCCGTAGGGCGGCTTCATCCCCGCCAGCTTCGCGACGTCGAGGCGCGACTGCTGGTAGACCGCGCGCGCGTGGCTGAACGTGCGGAAGCCATCGCGGCCGTGATACGCGCCCATGCCCGACGGGCCGACGCCGCCGAACGGCAGGTCCTCCATCGAGACGTGGAACACCACGTCGTCCAGCGTCACCCCGCCCGAGATCGTCCGATCGAGCACGCGGCGCCGCTCGCCCGCGTCGGGCCCGAAATAATAGAGGCCGAGCGGGCGCGGCCGGCGGTTCACCTCGGCGATCGCGCCATCCGCGCCGCCGTAGCGGACGATCGGGAGCACCGGTCCGAAGATCTCCTCCTGCATCAGCACCATGTCGTCGGTGACGTCGCGGACGATGTGGAGCGGCATCTTGCGGCTGTTGGAGGCGGCGAAATCCTCGCCGGCCGGGTTGACCACCTCCACCGTCGCGCCCTTCGCGCGGGCATCGTCGAGCCAGGCATGGAGGCGCTGGTGGTGGCGATCGTTGACCACCGACGTATAGTCCGGGTTGGCGAGCAGGTTCGGATACATCGCCGCGGCCGCGCGCTTCAGCCCGTCCACGACCTCCGCCTCGCGCGCGGCGGGCGTGAGCACATAGTCGGGCGCAAGGCAGATCTGCCCCGCATTGAGCATCTTGCCGAGCGCGATCCGCTCGGTCGCGCGCGGCAGGTCCGCGCCCGCGCCGATGATCGCCGGCGACTTGCCGCCCAGCTCCAGCGTCACCGGCGTCAGATGGTCGGCGGCGGCATGGAGGATGTGGCGCCCGATCCCCGTCGCACCGGTGAACAGCAGATGGTCGAACGCCAGCCCGGCGAACGCCTGCCCCACCTCGGGCCCGCCCGAGAAGAAGGCCAGCTCCTCGGCGGCGAACCAGTGCGGCGCGACCTCCTCGAACAGCGCGGCGGTGACGGGGGTGAACTCGCTCGTCTTCACCATCACCCGATTGCCCGCCGCGAACGCGCCCGCGACCGGCCCCATCACCAGGTTCACCGGGAAGTTCCACGGCGCGATCACGCCGACGACGCCCTTGGGCTGAAACTCGACCCGGGCGCGCGCGCCGAGCAGCCCGAGCGGGAACTGGACGGCGCGCTTCTCCGGCTTCGCCCAGCGCGCCAGGTGCTTGAGCGCATGGTCGATCGGCCCGATCGAGCCGGCGATGTCGGTCAGCATCGACTGCTCGCGGCTGCGATGGCCGAAATCCTCGGACAGCGCGTCGCAGAAGCGGGCGGCATTGTCGCGCACCATCGCGGCGGCGCGTTTCAGCCGATCGCGGCGCGTGTCGAGCGATACCGGCAGCTCGGCCATGAACGCCGCCCGCTGCGCCGCCAGCACCTGGTCCATCTCGCTCATGCGCACCCCACCATGCCCCCGAGCGGCGTCACGATCTCGTCCCGGCCCGCCGGCGCGACGGTCAGCGTCGCGTCGGGCACCCAGGCGCCCTTCGCGACATCGCCGCGATCGCTGACGGTCAGCTCCAGCGTCGCCGCGACATCGCCCGTCCGGTAATGCGTGGTCGTCGCCAGCCCGAGCCCGGCGGACCCCTCCGCCGTCGTCCGCGCCAGGTCGAGCGGCTTGCCGTCGAGCTGGATGCGCAGCCGCTCGGGCGCGGCCATCGCCACCAGCTGGCGGTCGCCGACGCTCCACAGATAGGCCGCGCAGCCCGTCGGGGGCAGCGGCTGTTGCCCGATCGGCCCGAGCATGGCCTGGAGAACGAGCAGCGAAATCACGACCGATACGCTATCATGACGAGCCACGCCGGGTAAGCCGCCACGGCCAGCAATGCGCCGAGCGGCAGTGCGTCCGTCCGCCGCACGTCACGCCCGGTCAGCCGGAGCCAGGCGACGACGCCCAGCCCTGCCAGCGCGGCGACCAGCAGCACCGCCGGGAGCATCGCCCAGCCGAGCCACAGCCCGATCGCGCCGAACAGCTTGGGATCGCCGCCGCCCATCCCCTCACGCCCCCGAACCCGACGATAGCCGCGCGCGACCAGCCACAACAGCGCGAAGCCGAGCGCGCCGCCGATCAGCCGGTCGGGCAACGCCGGCGCGAGCCCCGCGACACCGGTCCCGATACCCCCTGCCGCCAGTGCCCCCGTCAGCCGGTCGGGGAGCCACCAGGCTTGGAGGTCGAGCGCCGCCAGCGCCAGCAGCAGCCACCCGAACATCGCGCCCGCGACGCCCTGCGCGCCCGGCGCGACCCAGCCCGCGCCGGCGCCGACCGCCGCCGCCAGCAGCTCGACCTGCCAATGCACCGCCGGCACCATCGCGCCGCACCCCCGGCAGCGGCCCCGCTGCGCCGCCAGGCTCATCAGCGGCACCAGCTCCGCCACGCGCAGCGTCCGCCCGCAGCCGTCGCACATCGAGCGCCCGCGGACGACCGAGCGCCCTTCCGGCCAGCGCACCACCAGCGTCGCGATGAAGCTCCCCAGGATTACCCCGAGCACGCCCAGCCCGGCAGCCCAGTCAGCCGCGCTCGTCGGCATCCGGATCGCGGATCAGATAGCGGTAGACGCCGAGCGCATCGATGCCGAGCAGCACGACGTTCTGGGTACCGAGCGCCCAGTCGCGCATCAGCGCGGCGCCGGTGATCCAGGCGACCGCCGACAGGCAGAACAGCACCATCGCCCAGCCGGTGTCCCGCCGTCCCCAGTCCAGCGACACCAACGCCGCCGCGATCATCCCGCTGATCGCCGCGAACCAGCGGATATAAGGCTCGAAATCCTGCATCGGCACGGCCCTACCCCGCCCGGGCGGCCACGCCAATTGTGTTCGCTCGGGCGCGGTCCTAGATGCGGCGCAACATCCGTTATCGGCAGGAGTTTTTCCCATGGCCAGCGATCCCGTCGTCATCCTCTCCTACGCGCGCACGCCGATGGGGTCGTTCCAGGGGGCGCTCGCCGGCGCGTCGGCGACCGAGCTCGGCGCGACCGCGGTCAGGGCCGCGGTCGAGCGCGCGGGCGTGCAGCCCGACCAGGTCGACAAGATCTTCATGGGCTGCGTCCTCCCCGCCGGCCTCGGCCAGGCGCCCGCACGCCAGGCGGCGATCGGCGCCGGCCTGCCGACCTCGGTCGAGGCGACCACCGTCAACAAGGTCTGCGGCTCGGGCATGCAGGCGGCGATCTTCGCGCATGACATGATCGCGGCCGGCTCGGCCGATCTGGTCGTCGCGGGCGGCATGGAGTCGATGTCGAACGCCCCCTATCTGATGAAGAAGCACCGCGCCGGCGCGCGCATCGGCCACGACACCGTGTACGACCACATGATGCTCGACGGGCTGGAGGACGCCTATGACGCCGGCCGCGCGATGGGCACCTTCGCCGAGGACACCGCGCGCGACTATCAGTTCACCCGCGAGGGCCAGGACGATTACTCGATCGAGTCGCTTTCGCGCGCGCTTGCGGCGCAGAAGTCGGGCGCGTTCGAGCGCGAGATCGTCGGCGTGACGGTCAAGGGCCGCAAGGGCGACACGGTGGTCGACACCGACGAGCAGCCCGCGCGCGGCGATCCCGACAAGATCCGCATGCTCAAGGCCGCCTTCGCCAAGGAAGGCACGATCACCGCCGCGACCAGCTCGTCCATCTCCGACGGCGCGGCGGCGCTGATCCTCACCCGCGAGTCCACCGCGGCGGCGAAGGGCCTGACCCCCGTCGCGCGGATCGTCGCGCACGCCGCCCATGCGCAGGATCCCGCGAAGTTCACCACCGCTCCGGTCGGGGCGGTCCGCAAGCTGCTCGACAAGGCCGGCTGGACGGTCGACGACGTCGACCTGTTCGAGATCAACGAAGCCTTTGCCTGCGTGCCGATGGCGTGGATGCATGATCTGGGCGTGAGCCACGACAAGGTGAACGTGAACGGCGGCGCTACCGCGCTCGGCCACCCGATCGGCGCGTCGGGCGCGCGGATCATCACCACCCTGATCGCGGCGCTCCAGAACAGGGGCGCCAAGCGCGGCGTCGCCTCGCTCTGCATCGGCGGCGGCGAGGCCACCGCGCTGGCCGTCGAGCTGATCTAGAGGCAGACCACCGTCTCGTCACCCCGGGCTTGAGCCGGGATGACGGACGGCTGCAAGCGCCGGCTGGCGGCCCGTACCCGATGGGCATATGTCCCGATCCGGGGGCACCCGCCATGGCCGACGAGTCGGACACGGGCGGCGCGGCACGCGCCGCCACTGTTTTCCTGAGCTACGCGCGCGCCGATCAGGCGCGGGCGACGCAACTCGCGGCTGCGTTGCGGGCGGCCGGCCTCACCGTCTGGTGGGACGCGCTGATCGAGGGCGGCACCGCCTTCGCCGCGTCGATCGCCGACGCGCTCGACACCGCCGACGCCGTGCTGGTGCTGTGGTCCGAGGCCTCGATCGCATCGGACTGGGTGCGTGACGAGGCCGCGCAGGGCCGCGATCGCCGCCGCCTGGTGCCGCTGCTGCTCGACGCCAGCAAGCCGCCGCTCGGCTTCCGTCAATATCAGGCGATCGACCTCTCGGCGTGGCGCGGCGATCCGGCCGCGCCGCAGGTCGCCGCCATCCTCCGCGCGATCGTCGTGGCCTGCGGGCGTCCCATGCCCGCCCTGCCCTCGCCCGTCGCAAGCGGCGTGCCGCGCCGCCGCGCGCTCGCGATCGCCGCGGGCGCGGTCGCCAGCGCGGTGGGCGGGACCGTCGCGATCGGGTGGCGCGGCGGCTGGTTCGCCGCGGCGGACGACAGCCTCGCCATCCTGCCGTTCAAGGCGCTGGGCAGCGACCCTGCCCAGGCCTGGTTCACCGAGGGGCTGACCGAGGAGTTCCGCGCCACGCTGGCGCGCAACCCGGCGCTGCGCGTCATGGCCGGCGTCTCCACCGCCGCCGCGGGCGAGGACGCGGCCACCGTCGCGCGCCGGCTCGCGGTCGCCTATGTGCTCGCCGGCACGGTGCGCCGCGACGGCGACATGGTGCGCATCTCGGCCGACCTCGTCGACCGCTCGGGCTTTACCCGCTGGTCGCAGAGCTTCGACCGGCGGCTCACCGACATCTTCGCCGTGCAGACCGAGATCGCCGGGCTGGTCGCGCAGGCGCTCGCCATCCGCGTCGCCACCACCCGCCCGGCACCCGGCGGCACCGCGGTCGTCCCCGCCTATGAAGCCTATCTGCGCGGCCGCGCGCAGTTCAACGCCGCCAAGGACGAGGCAAGCGATCGCGCCGCACTCGAGCAGTTCGAGATGGCGATCGCGGCCGACACCGGATTCGCGCTGGCCCATGCGGCGCGCTCGCGCTCGCTGGCGGCGATCGCGGCCGAATATGCCACGGCCGGCCACCTGCGGCCGCTGTTCGACGCCGCGCTCGACGCCGCGCGACGCGCCGTCGCGCTCGCCCCCGATCTCGCCGAGGCGCAGGCCGCGCTCGGCTATGCGCAGTTCGTCGGTCACCTCGATGTCCCCGGCGCGCGCGCCGCTTATGACCAGGCGCGCGCGCTCGGCCATGGCGACGCCGACATCCTGCTGCTGTTCGCGCTCTACGCGGTGCGCGCGGGGCGCGGCGGCGACGCGGTGGCGGCGATCACCCGCGCGCTGGCGCTCGACCCGCTCAATCCGCGAACGCACCGCGCGGCGGGGTCGATCAGCTACGGGCTGAGGCGTTACGGGACGGCGCTGGGGCAGCTCCGCCAGGCGGTCGCGCTCAACCCGGCCATCTCCAATGCGCGGGCGCTGATCGGCAGCTGCCGCTATCAGCAGGGTCAGGTAGCGGCGGCGCGGGCCGCCTTCGCCGCCGAGCCGCACGCCAACTTCCGCCTCACCGGCCTCGCCATCGCCGACCATCGCCTGGGCAGCCTGGCGGCCGCGCGGCGCGCGATGGCTGATCTGGTCGCGACCGCGGGCGACAGCGCGCTTTATCAGCAGGCCGAGGTGCTGGCGCAATGGGGCGAGTCCGGCCCCGCGCTCGCGGCGCTGGAGCGCGCCCGCGCGATCGGCGACTCGGGCCTGCTCTACCTCGCCACCGATCCGATGCTGGAGCCGCTCGCGAAGGAGCCGCGCTTCCGCGCGCTGTTGCGAGAGCTGCACCTGGGATGACGCCGTGGTCCTATCTTGCGGCGCCGTCCTGTGAGAGATTCATGTGGCAGGAGATATGACGATGGCAATCGACAGCGACCCCGAGACGATCCCCACCGGCGAACCGGACGGCGACCAACCCGCCCAGAAGCGAGGCAAGCTCGACCTCGACGAGGCGCGCGGCGTGAGCCGCCAGGAAAGCGAAAACCTGCTGTCGAGCGGCGACAGCCGATGATTTTTCGGGCGCTACGCTGATCGATGGCAACAACGGCAAGGCCCCGCTCGCGCCGTTGAAGAGTTTTGGGGTGGTACTGCGCTTGGCTCCCCGTTGCTGTCTGCTTTCGAGGCCGAAGACAAATGCTTATGGCAGCGTCTCCCCCGCCTCCACGCCCCACAGCGCGCTCGTCTCGACGAACCCCGCGCGCCCCTTCACGTCGAAGGCGCACCAGCCGTTGCCGCACTGGCTCACCCGCCCCACCACGCCCGGCGCCGCGCGCCAGCGCACCGCCCCGTCTGCGGATGGCAGCGCGCGCAGCGTCGCCGGGTCCGCGCCGTGGATCATGGCGGTACGCGTCGCGCTCAGCAGGTTCGCCTGTATCCAGCCGCCGTCGCCGTCCGGGTCCTCGACCTTGCGCCATTCCTTGAAGGCGGCGACCACCTTCACCGGCAGGCCGGCGCGCTGGTAGAGCCAGCTCGCGGGATAGGTGCGCGCCGGCCCGGTGCGCGCGCGCGCCTGTCCGGCCGAGATCGACGCCCAATAGGGCGGCTTGCGGGCGTCCTCGGCAGCGGCGGCCCCGGCAAGCGCGGCCAGCATGAGCGCTACGATCGGCGCGACGGCGCGGCGCATCGGCGGTTCCTTCTCCATGAACGGGGACCCTAGCCCGCGTCGGGCCGCCCCTTCAACAAGGCTGTCCTGCACGCGCCGTTGACGCCCGCGGCCCACCCCGCCAAGCCGGCGGCATGACCGACGCGCGCCGCTGCCCCAACCCGACCGTCGTCGTCACGCGCGAGCTGCCCGATGCGGTGATGGACCGGATGGCGGCGCTGTTCGAGGCGACGCTCAATCGCGACGACCACGCCATGGACCGCGCGCAGCTGACCGCGGCGATCCAGTCGTGCGACGTGCTCGTCCCCACCGTCACCGACGCCATCGACGCCGAGCTGCTCGCCGCCGCCGGCCCGCGGCTGAAGCTGATCGCCAATTTCGGTGCGGGCGTGAACCATATCGATCTCAAGGCCGCCCGCGCCCGCGGCGTCATCGTCACCAACACGCCCGGCGTGCTGACCGAGGACACCGCCGACATGGCGATGGCGCTGATCGTCTCGGTCCCGCGCCGACTGGCCGAGGGCGAGAAGCTGGTCCGCTCGGGCGAATGGCGCGGCTGGAGCCCGGGCGGGATGCTCGGCCACCGCATCGGCGGCAAGGCGCTCGGCATCGTCGGCATGGGCCGGATCGGCCAGGCGGTGGCGCGCCGCGCCCGCGCCTTCGGCCTGTCGATCCATTACCACAACCGCCATCGCCTGCCCAAGGTCGTCGAGGCGGAGCACGGCGCGCAATGGCACCCTAACCTCGACGAGATGCTGGGCGCGATCGACATCCTGTCGCTGCACACCCCGCGCAACGCCGACAGCGAGAACCTGCTCGACCGCCGCCGCCTCGCGCTGCTCCGCCCGCATGTCTATCTCATCAACACCAGCCGCGGCGGCATCCTGGACGAGGATGCGCTGGTCGAAGCGCTGGAAGGCGGTCGCCTCGCCGGCGCGGGCCTCGACGTGTGGCGGCACGAGCCCGCCATCGACCCGCGCCTGCTCGCGCTGCCCAACGTGGTGATGACCCCGCACATGGGCAGCGCGACGTACGAAGGCCGCCTCGCCTCGGGCGAGAAGGTGATTCAGAACATCCGCATGTGGGCGGACGGCCACCGCCCACCGGACCAGGTGCTGGAGGGGTGGGCGTGATCCTCTCGACGGGTCGTCCCAGCCGTCCTATATCACCTGGTAATACCCCGGAGGCGTGAACATGGCCACCTCTGTCAAACTCGACGACCAACTGAAGGCGCGGATCCAGCAACTCGCCCACGTGCGCGACCGCTCGCCTCATTATCTGATGCGCGAGGCCATCGAGCGCTATGTCGATCAGGAAGAAGCGCGTGAGCGTTTCCGGCAGGAAGCCGAAGAGTCCTGGCAGCATTATCAGGAAACCGGGCTGCACGTCACCGGCGAGGAACTGTTCGCCTGGCTTCGGACCTGGGGAGACGAGAACCCGACCGCGCCGCCCGCTTGCCACACCTGATCATCACGCCGGCAGCGCTGAACGGGATCGCGCGCTGCGCCCGCTTTCTGCGCGAGCGCAATCCGGCCGCGCAGGAGCGCGCCGCCGCGGCGATCGAGCAACGGCTCGCCGTTCTCATCCAGACGCCGGCCATTGGCCGCCCCTATCGAGCAGAACCGACCAAGCGCGAGTTGGTCATCCCGTTCGGCGATTCCGGCTACCTCGCGCTCTACCGCCAAGAAGAAGCCGCTGACGCGGTCACGATCCTTGCCTTCCGGCATCAACGCGAAGCCGGCTACTGAGCCTCAATCCCCCGTCAGGATGCGGTCCACCAGCTGCTTCACCGTCGGCACGAAGCCGTTCGAGTAGAACGGGTCGCGTTTGAAATTGTAGGCCGAATGGCCCGCGAACATCAGGTTCTGTTCGATGTCGCCGCCATGCGCGATGTCCTGCAGCGTCTTCTGGATGCAGAAGGAGCGCGGGTCCGCCAGCCGGCCGGTCGAGTTGGTGTCGGTGTCCGCCCAGGACGAGAACAGGCATTGCGACAGGCAACCCATGCAGTCCGCCTGATCCTTGCGGATCTCCGCCTTTTCCTGCGGGGCGACGAACACCAGCGTGTTGTCCGGTGTCTTGAGCGCGTCGGTATGCCCCTCGCCGAACCACTGCCGGGCGCGGAGCAGATCGTTGCGCGTCACCCAGAAGTTCTTGCCCTTGACGCCGACGTCGAGCTGGAAGACGTGATCGCCCGCTTCCTGCGTCGAAAAGGCGATCTGCCGCTCCGACCGCGCCTCCAGCGCGCGCAGGAACGGGTTGCGGACGGCGGACGAATAGAAGCCGGTCGGCGAGAAGCGGTGCAGCAGCACCTCGCCTTCCTCGATCCGGGTCAGGTGATCCTTCCAGTCCTGCGGGATCGGGCTCTCCTTCGTCAGCAGCGGCCGGGTGCCATACTGGAACGCGATCTGGCCCAGTTCGGGATTGTCGACCCAATCGTTCCAATCGCGCAGATACCAGACGCCGCCCGCCATCACGATCGGCGTCTGATCGGGAATCCCGCCGGCACGCATCGCTTCGCGCAGCGCCTTGACGCGCGGATACGGGTCCTGGGGCTGGAGCGGGTCCTCGGCGTTCGAGAGCCCGTTATGGCCGCCCGCCAGCCAGGGGTCCTCATAGACGACCGCCGCCAGCCAGTCCGCCGCCTTGGAATAGGCGCGCTTCCACAACGCGGAAAAAGCGCGTGCCGAGCTGATGATCGGCAGGTAATTCACATTGTAGGAGGCGGCGATCTCGCTCAGCTTGTAGGGCATGCCCGCGCCGCAGGTGACGCCGGAGACCAGCCCGCGGGTGCGCTCCAGCACCCCGTGCAGCACCCGCTGCGCGCCGCCCATCTCCCACAGCACGTTGATGTTGATCGCGCCGCGGCCGCTGGCGATGTCCCAGGCCCGCTGCACCTGCTGCACGGCGCCGTCGATGGCATATTGGATGAGCTCCTCGTGCCGCTCGCGCCGGGTCAGGGCGCGGTAGATCTGGGGAACGATCTTGCCTTCGGGATCATAGCTGTCGGCGTTCACCGCGGAGACGGTGCCGATGCCGCCCGCCGCCGCCCAGGCACCGGCCGAGGCGTGATTGGTCGCGGCGACACCCTTGCCGCCCTCGACCAGCGGCCAGACCTCGCGGCCGTTATAGGTGATGGGGTTCAGGCCTTTGAACACGCGCGTCGATGCTCCCGAGAGATGACTTTACGTTCACGTATAGCCGAAAGTTGCGGTAAACGGTAAATCCACATCAGATCGCCAGGGCGCCCGGCCGGCCCAGCGCCGTCTCGTAGAGATCGCGGTAGCGGGAGATCATCGCCGCCTCGTCATAGTCGGCCTGCGCCTTGCGCTGGTTGAGCCGGCCGATCCAGCGTCGGCCCGCCTCGTGGCCGACCAGCGGCTGCAGCGCGTCGCGCAGGAACACCTCGTTGCGGATGGGCGCGACATAGGGCCGGTTCTCCGGCGCGATCATCGCGCGGAGGTCGCCCACGTCGAAGCCGGCGATCGGCACCCCCGCCGCCATCGCCTCGACGACCGAGATCGGGAACTGCTCCGACAGGGACGACACGGCCAGCACATCGAACAGGCCGACATAGCGGTGCGGCTCCGGCAGGAAGCCGGGCATGACGAGCCGGTCGGCCAGCCCCATGGCGAACGCCGCCGCCTCGATCGCCTCGCGCTCGGGTCCTTCACCGACGATCACGAGGCGCACCCGGCCCGCCAGCCCGCCCGCCGCCCGCACCAGCGCCGGCAGGTCCTTGACCGGGCGCAGCCCGGCGAGCGCGCCGATCACCACCTCGCCGTCCCGCCGCCGGAGGCCGGGGATCGCGTCCGGCCGCGGCGGCTCAGCGTAGAGCGCAGTCGGGATGCCGTTGGCGATGCGATGGATGCGCGCGCGGGGCTGCCGCCAGGTCTTGAGCGCGATGCCCTCCAGCGCCTGCGACGGCACCACCAGGGCGGCAGCGGCGGGCAGCGCGATGCGGCGATAGACGTTGCGCTGGACCTTCAGCCCGGCCGCCTCGTCGGCGTTGAAGCCGTCCTCGTGATGCACGACCGGCGGCATGCCCTTGGGAAAGGCGCGCCGCGCCATCACCCCGTCGATCGCGCCCCAATTATAGGTCAGCACCAGGTCGAAGCGGCGCATGAAGCGCGCGATCGTCTCGAACCGGGCGACCGACGGTGTTCCGGTCAGCGGTGGCGGATCCTGCGCGATCTCGTACGCCACGTCCGCCGGGATCGCCGGGCGCGCGCCGAGCGCGTCGGGCGCGCCCGAAACGATCACGTGCCGCGCGCGATCGCCCCAGGCTTGCATCAGCCGGATCGCGCGCGCCTCCTTGCCGCCCAGATCGAAGGACGAATGGAGATGCAGGAGGCGGAGGGGCGCGGCCATGGCGCGACCCCTTAGCCCGCCGCCCGGATGACGCACAATTCACTGGCGCGTGCGGCGGGCTGCCCCAATCTCCCGCGCCATGGACATCGACGTCTCCGCCGAGGCCAAGGACAAGCGCCTCAATCGCCTGGTCGCGATCACCGTGGTGCTGCTCTCGGTCTTTACCGGCGTATGCGGCATCAAGGACGGCAACATCGTCCAGGCGATGCAGCAGGCCCAGTCCGACGCGGTCGATCGCTGGGGCGAGTATCAGGCCGACAAGACCAAGGGCCATATCGTCGCGACCGCCGCCGCGCAGCTGGCCGCGACGGCCGGCGACCGGCCCTCGCCCACCCTCACGGCGACGCTTGCCGGCTTCCACGCCGACGCCGCCAAATACGCGGCCGAAGCCCCCGCGCTCGCCAGGCAGGCGCGCGGCTTCTCGGATCAGTATGACGCGCTCAACGTCCATGACGACCAGTTCGACGCCAGCGAGGCGCTGATCTCCACCGCCATCTCCGTCGCTGCGGTCGCGGCGCTGATCGAGAGCACCGGCGTGCTGGGGCTCGCCTGGGCATTCGGCGCGATGGGCGTGTTCATGGGCGTGTGCGGCTTTGCCGGCTGGGGCTTTCACCCGGACATCCTCAGCAACTTCCTGGGCTAGACGCTGGCCGGCGTCGCCGGAACGCGATTCACCGCAGGTCGTCCTTGCGCAGATGCGTGATCCGGCAGGCGAGGTCCGCCTCGCCGCTCGCGACGATCCAGCGGTCGCCGCCGTCGACCAGCCCGGTCGTGAATACCACGTCGCGCAGGTAGAGCAGGTCGCTGAGCGGTTCGGTCAGCGCCGGTGCCGGCTCCAGCAGCGCCGCGTGATCGGTGGCGACCGTCACGCTGGGGTCGTCGCGGTCGAGCAGCGTCCGATAGGTGCGATAGACGCCCACCATCCCCGACGGCTCCACGCCATGCCACAGGCTGAGCCAGCCGCGCTCGGTCAGCACCGGCGGCGCGCCGCCGCCCATCCGCGCGGTCGCGACGGTGGCGGCGTGCGGGCGCAGGCCCGGCGCGTCATGGGGTTTCCAGTGCAGCGCGTCGGGCGAGCTAGCGAGGTTGATCGACGGCCCGGCGCGCCATTCGCTGTCGGGCGGATAGGCGAAATAGAGGTCGCCCAGCGGCCGCGTCTGCGCCCAATAGTCGCCGCCGATCAGGCCCGCGAAGATCAGCATGTCCTTGTTCTGATGATCGAGGACGATCCCCTCCAGCCGCCAGTCCAGCGCATCGTCGCTGGTATACAGCGCCGTGCACTGCCGCTCGGGGCTGACCGCGCAGGTGGTCATCAGCCAGCGCTCGCCTACCTTGCTGATCCGCGGGTCCTCGACGCCGTAGCATTGGTATGACGCGGTCGGGGCGATCGCCCGGTCGTAATGGATGTGGCTCACGCGTCGTCCCTCGGGATCCAGCTCGACCGGCAGCAGCCAGGAAAGACTGGTCAGCGCCAGCACCCGAAAGCCCGCGCCGCGCATCACGATCTGGCGCGGGTCGGCGGTGTCGACCAGCGACAGCGGCCAGGCATCCAGCGTGTATCCCTCTCCGGTCCGGCGGATCGAGTGGACATGTCCGTCGCGGATCGGCGTCCTGAGCGCCTCGGCGATGCGGACCATCAGCAGCAGGTTGCCGTTGGGCAGCCGTGTCAGACCGGGGTTGAACGCGCCCAACACATAGGTCTTGGCGTCGATCCGCCCCGCCAGCGGCGAGCGCGCGAGATCAACGTCGTGCGGCGTGAAGATCAGCGCGTCGTGAAGGATGGTCATGACGGGCAGAACGCCGCCGCTCGGGCATCGGCGCCGGGACGGCTCACCGCGCCCGTCATGCCGGATCCCGCGCCACCCGCGCGAGCAGCCGATCGAGCGCCGCCGCCGCCGCGCGCTCCGCCAGGGTGGGTGCGTGGCCCACGCCCGGCACGGTCACCAGCTCGGCCCCGGGCAGCGCAGCCGCCATGCGCCGCGCGGTGGCGGCCGAGAGCACGTCCGAGCGTTCGCCGCGCACCACCAGCACCGGCACCGCCCGGAGCGCGTCGAGCGCCGGCCAGAGGTCCGGCGGCGGCGCGGCGTCCGCCGTCCTGAACGGCTCGGCGATCTTCAGGTCGTAATCCAGCACGATCTTGCCCGACGCGGTGAGCCGATAGAGCCGCTTGGCCATCGCCAGCCAGTCCTCGATGCCCCACGCGGGATAGACGTCGCGGTTCGCCTCCTGCACGCCGCGCGCCGCGTGCATCCAGGTGGGAAAGCTCGACGGCCGTCCGACATAGCCGCGGATCCGTCGCAGCCCCGCCGCCTCGATCGCCGGCCCGACATCGTTCAGCACCGCGCCCGCCAGCCGGCCGGGCTCCGCCTGGGCGAGCAGCATCGCGACCATCCCGCCCAGCGACGTGCCGACCACGACGCACCGGCCCAGCTCCAGCGCCGCCGCCAT
The DNA here is from genome assembly GCF_964250165.1 of uncultured Sphingomonas sp. Taxonomy (GTDB): domain Bacteria; phylum Pseudomonadota; class Alphaproteobacteria; order Sphingomonadales; family Sphingomonadaceae; genus Sphingomonas. The sequence goes on from NZ_CAXUEK010000012.1 coordinate 34,695, forward strand.
GGCCTGCAGGTCGGCGACATAGGTCGCGGGGACATAGCTCGCCGGGTCCTTCGCCGCGCCGCTCTCGCCACGTCCACGAAGGTCGACCGCGAGCACGCGCCATTGCCCCGCCAGCCGGTCGGCGAGCGCGGCGTAATCGCGGGCATTGCGCGTGAGGCCGGGCAGGCAGACCAGCGGCGGCCGCGTCGCGTCGCCGGGATAGTCGCGGGCATGAAGCCGCACGCCGTCGGCCGCCTGCCACCAGCGGTCGTCATACGCGGCCATGGTTGCGTCCCTCCTCCCCCGCTCCCCATATCGCCGTATGCCGCTCGACCCGCAAGCATACCGCCCCGCCGCCGCGCTGCTGACACTGGGACCCGATTTCTGGGACCCGGTGCGCGCGGCCGACTTCCCGGAGACGCGGCTGCGCTTCCGCAACGACCGCGCCGCCGCCGAGATCGGGCTGGAGCGGCTTGCGGACGCGGAGTGGATCGCGCATCTCGGCCGGTTCCAGCCGCTCCCGGACACGCTGCCGGAGCCGCTGGCGCTGCGCTATCACGGGCACCAGTTCCGCGCCTACAACCCGGACATCGGCGACGGCCGCGGCTTCACCTTCGCGCAAGCGTGGGACGGTCGCGGTCGGCTGATGGACCTCGGCACCAAGGGCTCCGGCCGGACACCCTACAGCCGCTTCGGCGACGGCCGGCTGACGCTGAAGGGCGGCGTCCGCGAAATCCTGGCGACCGAGATGCTGGAGGCGCTGGGCGTGCCGACCAGCCGCACGCTGTCGCTCATCGAGACCGGCGAGGCCTTGGAGCGTGGCGACGAGCCCTCCCCCACGCGCTCCGCGGTGCTGGTGCGCCTCTCCCACGGCCATATCCGCATCGGCACCTTCCAGCGCCTCGCCTGGCTGCGCGACGAGGCGGCGATGCGGCGGCTCACCGGCTATGTACTGCGCGAGCTGTATGGCGAGCCGGGCGAGGACCCGGTGCGCCTGCTCGATCTGGTGGTCGGCCGCGCGGCGACGCTGGCGGCGCGCTACATGGCCGCGGGTTTCGTCCACGGCGTGCTCAATTCGGACAACATCAACGTGACGGGCGAGAGCTTCGATTACGGTCCGTGGCGGTTCGCGCCCAGCTGGGATCCGGGGTTCACGGCCGCCTATTTCGATCATCAGGGCCTGTACGCCTTCGGCCGCCAGCCCGAGGCGATCGGGTGGGACGTGGCGCAGCTCGCGGCGGCGCTGCGGCTGATCGCCGAGAGCGAGCCGCTGGTGGCGGCGCTCGATGGCTTCGGCCCGCGCTTCCAGACGGCGCTGACCGAGGCGATCCTGTGGCGGCTGGGCGTTCGCCCGCGCGATCCCGCTACGGACCGCGCCGTCGCGCGCGCGGCGGAGCGCGGGCTGCGGGCGAGCGGCCTGGGGGTGGACCGATTCTTCTTCGACGCGTTCGGCGGCCGGGCGCCGGACGGCGAGCCCTGGGCCGAGCTCCGCGCGGCGCTGGCCGGCTATGCGCCGCGGCAGGACGGCATCGACCCATATTGGTCCGGCGAGCCCTGCGCGATGCTGATCGACGAGGTCGAGGCGATCTGGTCCGCGATCGCCGAGCGCGACGATTGGGGACCGCTGCACGCGAAGGTCGCGTCGGTGCGGGCCATGGGCGCGGCGCTGGCCTGAACTCGCTCCTCCCCCCGCGATAGCGGGGGAGGTGGCGCGCGGCTCAGCCGCGTGACGGAGGGGCTCGCGCTGAACGTCGTTGGTCGTAAGCCCCCTCCACCACCGCTTCGCGGCGGTCCGCCTCGCCCGCTGATCGCGGTGGAGGAGCACTTGCCCCCATTCGCCCGTCACGCGATACGGCCCTATGCCCACCCTCACCTCCCACGAACCCGCCACCGGCGCGCTGCTCTGGGAGGGCGAGGTCACCGAGGTGAACGCCGAGATCGCCGCGGCCGTCGCTGGCTGGGGAGCGTGGGCGGCCCGGCCGCTCACCTTCCGGGTGGAGACGCTGCGCCGGTTCGCCAATGTCGTGCGCCAGCGCGCCGATCCCTTCGCCGACCTGATCGCGCGCGAGACGGGCAAGCCGTTATGGGAGGCGCGCACCGAGGTCGACGCCGTCATCGGCAAGGTCGATATCTCCGTCGCCGCCTATGCCGAACGCAGCGCGCAGCGCCGGATGGACGCGCCGATGGGTGCGCGCGTCGCCGTCCGGCACAAGCCGCACGGGGTGCTGGCGGTGCTCGGCCCGTTCAACTTTCCCGCGCACCTGCCCAACGGCCACATCGTCCCGGCGCTGATCGCCGGCAATGCGGTGGTGTTCAAGCCGTCGGAGAAGACGCCCGCGGTCGGCGCGTTCCTCGTCGATTGCTACCGCAAGGCGGGCGTGCCGGCGGAGTGCATCCGGCTGGTGATCGGGGGGCCGGACGAGGGCAAGGCGCTCGCCGGGCACCCCCAGATCGACGGGCTGTTGTTCACCGGCTCGGCGCGCACCGGGCTCGCGCTCAATCGCCAGTTCGCGAGCACGCCCGAGAAGATCCTCGCGCTGGAGTTGGGCGGCAACAATCCGATCGTCGTCTGGGACGTGCCCGACGTGCAGGCCGCGGCCACTATCGTCGTCCAGTCGGCGTTCGCCACCGCCGGCCAGCGCTGCACCGCCGCGCGGCGGCTGATCGTCGAGGAAGGGCGCCATGCGGCGGTGATCGAGGCGGTCGCCGCACTCGCGGCCCGGCTGGTGGTCGACCATCCGCATGCCGAGCCGCAGCCCTTCATGGGCCCGGTGATCGACAACGTCGCCGCCGACCAGCTGGCGGCGAGCTTCCTGGCGCTGCTGATGCGGGGCGGCCGCGTCGTGCGCCATCTGGAACGGCGCGATCCCGAGCGGCCCTATCTGTCGCCCGCGATCATCGATGTCACCGCCGTCGCCGACCGGCCCGACGTCGAGCTGTTCGGCCCGGTGCTGCAGGTGATCCGCGTGCCCGACTTCGAGGCCGCCATCGCGGAGGCGAACGCGACCCGCTACGGCTTGTCGGCGTCGCTCCTCAGCCAGACGCCTCAGTCCTACGACCGTTTCTGGGCAGGCTTGCGCGCAGGGGTCATCAACTGGAACCGGCCGACCAACGGCGCACCGTCGAACGCGCCGTTCGGCGGCGTCGGCTGGTCGGGCAACCACCGCCCGAGCGCCTTCTACGCCGCCGATTACTGCGCCTATCCGGTCGTCAGCAACGAAGCCGAGCAGCCGCGCGCCACGATCGGCATCGGCCTGCGCGACGCCTGACGCCGGGCGCGGCGGTCAGCGCGCCGCGACCACTGCCGGCACGCGCGCCATGCCCTTGATCGCCAGCGCATGAGCCGAGATCGATTCGCCGCCCTGCGTCACGACGTCCTCGTCCGGCTGAGTCGCGACCTGCTGGTACAGCGCGCGCGCCTGCGCCGGCCGGCCGGTATTGGCGTAGACCGCCGCCAGATTGAGCTGCAGGTCGACATTGTCCGGGTAGAGCGCGCGCTGCGCCACCAGATCCCGCTCCGCGGCGGCATAATCGCCGCGCGCGATCTTCGCCGCGCCGTTGAACCCCTGCGCGCCCGCCGGCCCGGCGATCGCCACCAACGCCGCCGCCGCGACCAATCCGATCAGCTTCGTCATTCCACCCTCCTGGCACATGTTACAGTTCGATGACGAGGGTGTTTCACTTTTGTGACGAAGGTGCAAGCTGATCTTCGCTTTGCCGAAGCAGCGGGCGCTTGCCTCCCGTGCGGGCGGGGCGCAGGAATGGCTGATGCCTACCCTTCTCGATCCCGCCGCGCGCGGCCGCGTCGTTCTCGTCGGCGCCGGGCCGGGCGATCCCGGCCTGCTCACGGTCCGTGCGGTGGAGGCGCTCGGGACGGCCGACGTGGTGGTGCATGACGGGCTGATCGACCCGCGTGTCCTGGCGATCGCCCCTGCGTCCGCGCAGCGCATCTCCGTCGCCAAGTCCCGCGCACGGCATACGCTGCCGCAGGAGGCGATCAACGCGCTGATCGTCGCGCATGTGAAGACCGGCGCGATCGTGGTGCGGCTGAAGGGTGGCGACCCGTTCATCTTCGGCCGCGGCGGCGAGGAGGTGGAGGCGGTGCGCGCCGCCGGCCTGCCCGTTGACGTCATCCCCGGCGTCTCGGCCGCACTCGGCTGCGCGGCGGAGGCGATGCTGCCGCTCACCCATCGCGATCACAGTTCGGCGGTCAGCTTCGTGGCGGGGCAATGCAAGGGCCTGTCCGAGCAGGACTGGTCCGGGCTGGCGGGCCAGGGCCGCACGCTGGTGATCTACATGGGCGTCGCGACCGCGAGCGCGATCGCCGACAAGCTGATGTCCGACGGGGTCGCGCCCGACATGCCGGTCGCGGTGCTGGAGCGCGGCACCTGCCCCGGCGCGCGGGCGCTGAAGACGCTGCTCGCCGATCTCGGCCCGATGGTCGCGCGCGAGGACGTGTGCAGCCCCGCGGTGATCGTCGTCGGCGAGGTGGTGGAGCTGTCGGACGCGCAGGATCGGCTCGCACGCTGGGCGCGGGTCGCCGAAGGCGCGGCGGCGTGAAGCTGCTCACCGGCAACGATCTTCCCTCGGGCGACGTGATCTGGTGGACCGGCACGGGCTGGTCGCGCCATGTCGAGGACGCCGCTGACGTCGGCGCGGGGGGCGACGCGCTGGCGCTGGCGGAGGAGGGGGCGCGGCGCGTCACCGGCCCCTATCTGATCGACGCCACCGATACGCCGGCGGGGCCGCGCCCCGCCCATATCAAGGACCGCATCCGCGCGCTCGGCCCCACGGTCCGCCTCGACCTGACCCTCAAGCCCGCCGATCCGAATGCAGGAAGCTGGGTGATCTGATGTACCGCTACGACGAATACGACCAGGCGATCGTGGACGCCCGGGTGGACGAGTTCCGCGATCAGGTCGCACGTCGCCTCGCCGGGCACCTGACGGAGGATCAGTTCAAGCCGTTGCGGCTGATGAACGGCCTCTACCTGCAGCTCCACGCCTATATGCTGCGCGTCGCCATTCCCTACGGCACGCTCGACAGCCGTCAGATGCGGATGCTCGCGCACATCGCGCGCACCTACGATCGCGGCTACGGGCATTTCACGACGCGGCAGAACATCCAGTACAACTGGATCAAGCTGGAGCAAGCGCCTGACATCCTTGCCGATCTGGCGACGGTGGAGATGCATGCCATCCAGACCAGCGGCAACTGCATCCGCAACATCAGCTCCGACCAGTTCGCCGGCGCGGCGGCGGACGAGGTGGCGGACCCGCGGCCCTGGGCGGAGCTGATCCGCCAGTGGAGCACCTTCCACCCCGAGTTCAGCTTCCTGCCGCGCAAGTTCAAGATCGCGGTGATCGCCTCGGACGAGGACCGCGCCGCGATGCGGCTGCACGACATCGGCCTCCAGCTCGTCCGGCGCAAGCCCGCCCCCGCGGAGGCGGGCGGCGAGCTCGGCGCGCGCGTGTTCGTCGGCGGCGGCATGGGGCGGACGCCGATGATCGCGCCGGAGATCAACGGCTTCGTGGCCGCGGCCGATCTGCTGAGCTATCTCGAAGCGTGCCTGCGCGTCTACAATTGCTACGGGCGGCGCGACAACATCTACAAGGCGCGGATCAAGATCCTGATCCACGAGATCGGCGCGGACGAGTATCGCCGCCAGGTCGACGAGGAGTTCGCGGCGGTGAAGGCGCTCGGCATCGACCCGCCGGCGGCCGAGCTGGAGCGGATCACCGCGCTGTTCGCACCGCCGCCGTTCGAGCGGGACGCGCCCGCCGAGCCGGACACCAGCGACCCCGACTTCATGGCCTGGCGCGCCCAGAACGTGCGCCCGCACCAGCAGCCCGGCTACGCGATCGTCACGATCAGCCTGAAACCGGCGGGTGGCATTCCGGGCGACGCGTCGGCCGAGCAGATCGAGGTGATGGCCGATCTCGCCGAGCGCCTCAGCTTCGACGAGCTGCGCGTCACCCACGCGCAGAACATCGTGCTGCCGCACGTCCGCGCCGCCGACCTGCCCGAGGTCTGGCGCGCGCTCGCCGCGGCAGGGCTGGCGGAGCCGAACCTGGACCTCATCACCGACATCATCGCCTGCCCGGGCCTCGATTATTGCAGCCTCGCCAATGCCCGCTCGATCCCGGTCGCGCAGAAGATCGCGACGCGCTTCGCCGATCGCGGCCGGCAGCGCGAGCTGGGCGAGCTGAAGCTCAAGATCAGCGGCTGCATCAACGCCTGCGGCCACCACCATGCCGGCCATATCGGCATCCTCGGCGTGGACCGGAAAGGCACGGAGAATTACCAGCTGCTGCTCGGCGGCTCGGGGGCGGAGGATGTGTCGCTCGCCAAGATCACCGGTCCCGGTTTCGACGAGGACGGGATCGTCGACGCGATCGAAAGAGTGACCGACAAGTATCTGGCCCTGCGGGAGAAGGACGAGCGCTTCCTCGACACCTATCGCCGGGTCGGCTTCGACCCGTTCAAGGCGGCGATCTATGGCTGAGGGCGAGGACCCCGATCAGACGGACATCGGAGGCAGCGCCGAGCCGCAGCTGCGCTTCCGCGCCGACCCGACGCATGACGAGCCGGCGGTGACGCTGGACGCCTTCCTGGCCGGCCAGACGGACGCGACCGCGGTGCGGCTCGAGGCGGGGGACGATGCGCGTGCGCTGCTGCCGCATCTCGCGCGCCTCCAGCTGGTGGAGATCGGCTTCCCAAGCTTCCGCGACGGCCGCGGCTATTCCTCCGCGCGTATCCTGCGCGAGGCGGGCTACACCGGCGAGCTCCGCGCGGCGGGCGACGTGCTGGTCGATCAGCTTCGCTTCATGCGCCGGTGCGGCTTCGACAGCTTCGCGCCCGAAGCGCCGATCGATCCGACGGCGTTCGCCCAGGCGCTGGACCGTTACCACGAGGAGTATCAGCCCGCTGCCGACGCGGCGGCACCGGTCTGGAAACTGCGCCGCGGCTGAGTAAGCGGAGCGAAAGACAGGCTGCCGTATAGGAGGTGCCCATGCGCCGCAGCCTCGTTGCCCTGCTTCTTCTCGCCGGCTGCAGCCGCACCACGCATGTCCCGGCGCCGCCGCGCGTCGCCGCGCCGGCCGCGCTGCCGGCGGAGACCTCGACCATCGTCGTCCCGGCCTCGGTGCCGCTGGCCGAGCTGGCGGCGGCGCTCAATCGCGAGGCACCGCAGCGCCTGTGGTCCATCGACCGGCATGTCGATCAGTGCGTGCCGGCGCAGCGCGTCAATCTCGGGATCGGCAAGCTGAAGATCCTGCCCAGGCTCGGCTGCCAGGTGGTGGGCCAGGTGACGCGCGGCCGCATCCGCCTGTCCGGGCGCGGTGATCGCCTGCTGATCGCGATGCCGATCCACGCGGCGATCGCCGCGCGCAAGGTCGGCGGCATCGCCTCCAAGACCGCCACGGGCGACGCCGTGGTGCAGGCGACGGCGCGGCTGTCGATCGCGGGCGATTGGCGGCCGACCGCGAAGGTGACGATCGCCTATGACTGGAAGAACCCGCCCGGCATCGATTTCCTGGGCCGCCGCATCGAATTCGCCGACCGGGCGGACGAGCGACTGAAGCCGATCGTCGCCAAGCTGGAGCAGAGCTTGCCGCGCGAGCTCGCCAAGCTGCGCCTGCGCGCGCGGCTCGCCGACGTGTGGCGGCAGGGCTTCACCGTCATCAGCCTGAACCGCGAGAACCCGCCCGCCTGGATGCGGGTGACGCCGCGCCGGCTCGGGTTCGGCGGCTATCGCGTGGTCGGGCCGACGCTGCAGCTGACCCTGGCGGCGGAGGCGCTGACCGAGACCTTCGTCGGCCCGCGCCCGGCCGATCCGACGCCGACGCGGCTGCCGCCGCCCTCCCCGGTGCCGGCGACGCGTGGCCTGCGCTTCTTCGTCCCCGTCGTGGCGGATTACCGACAGCTGGAGCCGGTGGTGCAGCGCACGCTGCGCAAGCGCGCCGCCAGGGGCATCACGCTGACCGGGATCGGCCCCGTCGACGCCGAGTTCGGCGACGTGACGATCTACCCGACGACCGACGGGCGACTGGCGGTCGGGATCGAGGCCAAGGCCAAGGCCCGGAGCAGCTCGGTACTGACGACCAGGGGCCGCATCTGGCTGACGGCGCTGCCCGTCAACCAGGCCAACTCGCAGGTCATCTCGGCGCGCGACGTGGTGCTGGCCAGCGACACCGACAGCGCCACCGTGAACCTGCTGGTGCGGCTGTTCAGCGACGGCAGCGTGCGCGAGAGCATCGCGCAGGGCCTGACGCATGATTTCGCGCCCGACTACAATCGCGTGCTCGGCAAGGCGAAGGACGCGATCGCCGCGAAGCGCGAAGGCGATTTCCTGCTGTCGGCGCAGGTCGACAAGGTCGAGACCGGGCGGCTGGAGGTGGTCGGCCAGGGCCTGTTCCTGCCGATCCGCGCCTCGGGCAAGGCGTCGATCGCCTACCGGCCGAGATAGCGCGCGCCGGCCTCGACCTCAGTAGCCCGCATAGTCGCTGAAGCGCGTGACGGTCGGATCGAACTTCAGCGTCACCTTGCCCGTCGCGCCGTGGCGCTGCTTGGCGATGATGAGTTCCGCCAGGCCATAGACACGCTCCATGTCGGCCGCCCAGCGCGCATGGTCGTCGAACGCGCGCGCGTCGTCGCCCTCCACCGGCCGCTTGGGCTCCTTGGCGGCGACGTAATAATCCTCGCGGTAGACGAACCAGACCATGTCCGCGTCCTGCTCGATCGAGCCCGACTCGCGCAGGTCGCTGAGCTGCGGCCGCTTGTCCTCGCGCTGCTCCACCGCCCGGCTGAGCTGCGACAGCGCCAGTACCGGCACGTTCAGGTCCTTGGCGAGCGTCTTCAGCCCGCGGCTGATCTCGCTGATCTCCTGCACCCGGTTCTCGTTGCCCCGCGAACTCGAACCGGTCAGCAGCTGGAGATAATCGACCACCACCAGGCCGATCTCGTTGTTGTGCCGCCGCTGCAGCCGGCGGACGCGCGTATGGAGCGAGGAGATCGACAGGCCGCCGGTGTCGTCGATGAACAGCGGCAGGTTCTCCAGATCGGCCGCCGCGCCCGCCAGCTGGTGGAACTCCGCCTTGCTGATCTTGCCCATGCGCAGGTTCTCCGCACTGATCCGCGCCTGTTCGGAGAGGATGCGCGTCGCGAGCTGGTCGGCGGACATTTCCAGGCTGAAGAACGCGACCTTGGCGCCCACCGAGTCGGTGGGCGCGATCCCGTCCGCCATGTCGCGCATCCAGCGGCGGGCGGAATTGAAGGCGATGTTGGTGGCGAGCGACGTCTTGCCCATGCCGGGACGACCGGCGAGGATCATCAGGTCCGAATGGTGCATGCCGCCGATCTTGGCGTTGATCGTGTCGAAGCCGGTGGTGATGCCGGACACGCCGCCGCCCGAGTTGAGCGCACGTTCCGCCATCTTGACCGCGGCGGTCGTCGCCTGGGCGAAGGTCTTGACGCTCGATTCCGCGCCGCCGTCCGCCGCGACCTTGTACAGCTCCTCCTCCGCCGCCTCGATCTGGGCGCGCGGGTTGACCTCCTCGCTGGTGTCCATCGCCCGATCGACCAGCGTCCGGCCGACGGACACCAGCGCGCGGAGCATGGCCAGGTCGTAGATCTGCTGGGCGAACTGGCGCGCGCCGATCAGCCCGGCGCCCGAGCCGGTCAGGCCGGCGAGATAGGCCGGGCCGCCCAGCTCCTTCATCCCCTCGTCCGCATCGAACATCGGCCGCAGCGTGACGGGGGTGGCCAGCATGTCGTTCGAGCGCAGCGTCCGGATCGCGGCGAAGACACGGCCGTGCAGCGGCTCGTAGAAATGCGCGGGCTCCAGCCGGTCGAGCAGATCGTCGGCCAGCCGGTTGTCGATCATCATCGCGCCCAGCATCGCCGCCTCCGCCTCGACGTTGCGCGGCAGCTGCTGCGCGTCGGGGGCGGGAGCGGGCGGGGGCGTCGGGAATGCGAGGGTGGCCATCGCCGGTCCATGCCGTCCGCCCGTCGACCGCTCAAGCCGGCTGCGACGGGATGCCGGGGATAAGTGACAGCCCTCCATGCCGCCGCTACGCAGGCGGCGGTGGCCGATCCGCGCATCATCGACGTCCAGCTCGACGACCGGACCATCCTGTGGCGCTCCGCCGATGTCGACCAGGAACGGCGGATCGCGATCTTCGACCTGATCGAGGGCAACCATTTCGCGCCGCAGCGCCACCACGCCGACGGCTATGCCGGCCCCTACCGCGTCGCGCTGTCGGTCGAGGAAGGCCGCCTGGTGATCGGCATCAAGCGCGAGGACGACACCCCGCTGGAGACGCTGATCCTGGCGCTGGGCCGCTTCCGCCGCCCGATCCGCGACTATTTCGCCATCTGCGACAGCTATTACCAGGCGATCCGCAGCGCGACGCCGCAGCAGATCGAGACGGTCGACATGGCCAGGCGCGGCGTCCACAACGAGGGCGCGGCGCTGCTCCGGGAGCGGCTGGAGGGCAAGATCGACGTGGATTTCGACACCGCGCGGCGGCTGTTCACGCTGATCTGCGTGCTCCACATCCGCGGCTAGGCGCTCGATCTGCCGGATCGTCCTTCCCCCGCAGGCGGGAACCCATGGACCCCGCCCTCGCTGGGATGACGGGCTACGTAGAACCAGCAGGCTACTCCGCCGGCAGCGTCAGCGTGAACCGTGCGCCTGCCCCGGGTGCGCTCTCCACCGTCAGGTCGCCCGCCATCGCGCGCGCCAGGCGGCGCGAGATATAGAGGCCGAGTCCGTTGCCGCCCACCTCGCCCGGGTCGACGCGCTCGAACTTGTCGAAGATGCGGGCCTGATCGGCCGGCGCGACGCCCTTGCCGCGATCGGCGACGGTCAGGACGGCGCGGCCGTCCACCGTCCCGGTCGCGAGCGTCACCACCTCGCCCTTGGGCGAATAGCGCAGCGCGTTGCCGGTGAGGTTGACCGCGATCTGCAACGCCCGGCGGAAATCGCCCCGCGCGGGGCAGGCGATCTCGGGCGCGGGCCGCTCGATCGTGACTTCGGCCTGGCTCGCACGCACGCCGAGCAGCCCCGCCGCGCGCCGGGCGACGTCGGCCAGATCGATCGGCGCGGCCGTCAGCCGGAAATCGGGCCGCTCGATCGCCTGCAGATCGACCAGATCGTCGACCAGCTCCAGCAGATGGCGCCCGGCATTGGCGATGTCGGCGGCGTAGTCGGCGTAGTCCGGCGCGATCGGCCCGTCCGCCTGGGCGTGGATGCTGTCCGCGTTGGCGACGATGCGCGCCAGCGGCCGCCGCAGCGCGCGGTCCAGCCCGCCGGTGAAGCTGGGCGGAAGCGCGGGTTGATCGCTCGCCGCGGCCGGCGGGTCGACGGAGCGGGCGCATCCCGTCAGCCCGGCGAAGTCTCCGACGTCCGTCCGGCGCACTTCCGCCGAGAGGATCACGGCCCGCCGGGTCGCCCGGACCTGCGCCCGCTGGTCGGCGAAACCGCGACGGCGGGCGAGTGCATCGAGGATCGGCAGCGCGCCCGCATCGTCGTGGTCGAGCGCGAACAGCTGCGTCAGCGGCGCCCCGAGCAGACCGAAGGGGTCCACGCCCGCCCGCGCGGCCCCGTCGAGCGACAGAAAGGTGAGGCGCAGCGCCGCATCGGTTTCCCACCGCCAATCGGCGTCGGGCTCGCCGGCGGGGGGCGGCGCGGGACGCCATGCCGGCGCCTCGCGCCACCCGCTCACCGCCAGTCGCACCTGCGTGCCGTCCGGCTGGGCGCGCACCCACAGCTCCACGTCCGCCTCTTCGTCGGCGACCGTCACGGGACGCGACACGACGATGCCGAGCCGTCGCGCCAGCCGCGCCGCCGTGGCGAGCTGCGGCACGGCGAGCGGGTCCCCCGTCGCGCCGCCGGCGCGCGCGTTCAGCGCCTCGAGCGCCGGCTCCGCCGACAGCAGCCGACCGTCGCCGTCGATGACGGCATGCGCGACCGTCTGACCGGCATCGGGTTCCCAGACGTTCATCGCCGCCCCGAACGCGCCAGCGCGGCGATCGCCGCGCGGAAATCCCGGTCCAGCGTTTCCGGCGCCAGCGCCAGGCGCGCCTCGGCCGGATCGACCGCGGCGACCGCATCGAGCCGGTCGGCGAACGCTTCGATGTCGCGCCGCGGATCGGCATCCGCCAGCGCCAGCGCGATCCGCGCGATCGTCGGCCGGTCGAGCTGGAGGACACGCAACGCCAGCCACAGCCGCTCGCCTTCCGGTTCCAGCACCAGGGCGCGCGCCTGATCGAAATCGAGGCCAACGGCGTGCGCGAGCACGGCGGTGAACAACGACAGCCGCCGGTCGCCGAGGACTTCGACGAGCAGCGGCGCGACCTCATCGGCGCGCGCGTCGATCGCGGCGGCGAGGCGCATCGCGACGGCGCCGGTGCGCTCGCCTTCGTCGTGCCCGGAAAGGCTGCGCGTCGCGGCCTCGGCGATGGCGCGATCGGCGTCCGGCTCGGCGCGCGCGGGGCGGATCGCGGCGGCTACCCACCAGATCAGCCGGTGCTGCAACTCCACGGGCAGCGACGGACCGTCGCGGCTGTCGGCGACCAGCAGCGCCCGCGCGGCGGTCGCGACGACGCGATCGGGCACGCCCGCCAGCCGCACCAGCAGGCTGGTCGCCTCCGGTCCCTCGCCGCTCCGCAACGCCGCCGCGAGCTGGTCGTGGCGAACCTGCGCGATCAGCTCGTCGATCAGCGCCTCGTCCTGCAGCAGTCCGGCCCGCGCCAGCCGCTCCATCGCCGTGCTGCCGTCCCCGGCAAGCAGGCGTTCCGCCAGCGGCGCCGCGCCGCGCGCGGCGAGCAGCCTGGCGGCCTGGCGGCGCAGCTCGGTCTCGATCCCGCCCACCGTCTCCGCCAGCCGCGCGGCCAGGGCGAGCCGGGTCCGCTCGTCGAGCCGCGCATCGTCGCCGAGGAAGAGGTCGGTGATCGCGCCCGCGAGCCGCCGGCCGGCCCGCGCCCGCGCGGCCGCGGCGCGCTCGGCGGCGCTGGGCGAGGCGGGGTCGGGGCAGGCGGCCATCGCGATGTCCTACGGGTAACGTCGTTAAAGCGCCGCTAAGCCTGACGGCGCAGCCGCTCGATCGCGGCGGTGAGGGTGAGCGCGGCATAGGCGGCGGCGATCGCCAGGCCGGCGCGCGGCCATCCGGCCAGCGTCGCCAGCGCCACGACCAGCAGATAGGCCGGCGCGCTGCCCCACCAGTTCCGCCGCACCCGCTCCGGCCCGGCCCGCTCGGCGAGCGCGGCGAGCGCGACCAGCCCGAGGGCGAGCACCAGCGCGAGGAGGTCTCCCGACCGGCCGCTCGCCGCCGCGCCGAGCACCAGCACGGCAAGCGCCGGCACGGCCAGCCCCGCCGCCAGCCCCGCACGCTCGGCGAGCGGCTCGTCGCGCACCCCGCTCAGCGTCGCGCCGACCGCCAGCACCAGGCAGGCCAGGCTGGCGAGCAGCAGGCCCGTCCGGTCCCACCCCGCCGCGATCGCGGCCGCGCCGGCCATTCCCAGCGCCGCGCCGCCCGCGCTTACCGCCGCGCCGGGCCAGCGTCGCGCCACCATCGGCGGCAGCGCCGCGCGCGCCAGCGGGGCGACCAGCAGCCGGTCGAACCAGCCGCGCCGGTCCGAGACGAGGGCGGCGAGCGCCACGCGCCCCCGCGCCGCCAGCGCCGCCCCGTCATGCTCGATGCCGTGACCGTGGGCGATGGCGTCGGGCGGCAGCAGGAGATGGACGGCGCGGGCCTGCTCCGCCGTCCGCAGCAGCGTCGACTGCACGTCATAGTCGCGCGGCAGCCGCGCGACCTCCGCGATCCGGCGCGGATCGAGCCGCGCCACGCCGGCCCAGGCCATCGCCCCGCCGACCCGCTCGAAGCGGCCGCCCGCGTCCGCCTGCGGCGTGACCAGCAGCGCGTCGCCGCCTTCGCCCGCCAACGTCGCCACCACCCGCTCGGTGGTGATGAGCCCGTCCGCCAGCACCAGCAGGCGCGCGAGCGGATGCAGTTTCTCCGCCGCTTCGCCGGCATGGCGGACGGCGTCCACGGTGACGCCGCGCCGGCCGATCCGCGCGACGGCGCCGAGCAGCTCGGGCGTCAGCCGCGCCACCAGCACGACGATCTGCCCGCAGCCCGCCGCCGCCAGCAGCCGCGCCTGGTATTCGATGAGGGTGACGCCGCCGAACGGCAGGGTCGCGGTGAGGCGCTCGGGCCGGTCCCGGGTCTCACGGATGGCGAAGAGGAGACCGACGAGCATCCCGTCGGTTGTTAGGGGGTGCGGCCGCGCCCGTCACCCCTGCGCCACGATCAGAGGCGGGAAACGACCCGCTTGATGCGACCGAGCAGCACCGCATCGGGCCGCGCCGCCGCGGCCGCCTCGGTCGCCAGCGTCATCAGCCGCACCGCGCCGAAGCTCGCGGCCAGGCCCTTCAACCGCCAGGCCGCCTCGCTCCAGGCATCGCCGGTGGTGGCCGCCTCCATCTGCGCCAGCGCCCGCTCGGCGCTGTCGACCAGCGCGATGCGCAGCTCGGCGATCAGCCCGGGGTCGTCGCCCACTGCCGCCGCCAGGGTCGCTTCGATCGCTCCGGGGTCATATGCCATGGCCGCAGGTGTAGTCCGCCATGCTTACCAAGAGGTTGCCGATACGGCTTTGCCGGCGCGCGAAAGATGATAACCTGCCGCGAATGGACGGGGGCTCGACGGTGCTGGACTTGCGCGCGGAGGCAGGACGCGTGCCTGTCGCGGAGATGGCCAACGGGCGCTGGTCGCCTGTCCCGGCGGAGGCGTCGTCGCTCCCCGCGGAAGACGAGCGGCCCGCGAACCCGGTCTGGCGCCGGCTGGCCGCGGCGGCGGCGATCGTGGCGACGCTGGGCTGGATCGGCGGCATCGCCTGGTTCACGCAGGACACGCTGTCCGTCCTGCCCCCGGTGGAGCTGGCGGAGCTCGCGGGTGCGGCGGCGATCGTGCCGACGCTGATCGGCGTGCTGTGGCTGCTGGCGCTCAGGACCAGCCGCGCCGAGGCGCGGCGGTTCGGCGCGACGGCGGCGGCGATGCGTGCCGAGGCGGCGAGCCTGGAGCAGGCGGTCGCGCGAATGGGCGCGACCATGGCCGCCGAACGCGCGGCGCTGGCGGCGCAGGTCGCCGACCTGCTCGCCCGCGGGGATGCGGCGGCCGATCGGTTGGGCGCCGTCGCGCGCGGCGTCGCGGGCGAAGTGGAGCGCGCGGACGCCCATGCCGCCAGCCTGGCCGAGGCGGCGGCCGGCGCGCAGGCCAGCGTCGGCGTGCTGCTCGCCAGCCTGCCACGCGCCCGCAGCGACGTAGAGGCGGCGGCGCAGCTGATCGATCGCGCCGGGATGTCGGCCGCCGAACATGCCGCCGGCCTCGACGCGCAGCTCCGCGCGCTGGCCGAGCGCGGGCGCGCGGCGGACGAGATCGCGGGCGGCGCGGCGCAGAAGCTGTCGGCGCACCTCACCCGCATGGCGGGCACCGGGGAGGCGGCGGCGCAGCGGCTGGAGGGCGTCACCGCGGAGATGGCGACCGCGGTGGATGCGCTGCTCGATCGCACCGCCGCCGCCGTCGACCAGTCCCGCCAGGGCATCGCCGCGCAGGGTGATGCGATGCTGGCGATGGTCGGCGCGCACCAGGCGGCGCTCGACACCGCCGCGCGCGGCTCCGCGGACGCGCTGGCCGAGCGGATCGCCGCGGTCGAGACCGCGATCGGGCGCGTGGCCGAACGGCTGGAGGCGCAGCGCACGGCCGGCGACATGCTGGTCGGCGGGCTGGCAGGCGGGCTGGAGCGCGTCGACGGGCAATTGGCGGCGCTGCATCGGCAAGGCGTCGAGAAATCGCAGCTGCTCGCCGCCTCGATCAGCGCGCTCGGCGGCTCGGCCGACGCGATGACCGAATCGCTGCGGGCCGGCGAGGCGCTGGCGACGCGCACGATCGGCACTACCGAATCCCTGCTGATCGCGCTCGATTCGGCCGCGCGCGAGATCGACGAGACGTTGCCCGACGCGCTCGCCCGGCTCGACCAGCGGATCGGCCAGAGCAAGGCGGTGGTGGTCGCCGCCAAGCCCGAGCTGCTCGCGCTCGTCACCGCCGCCGAAAGCACGCACGACGCGATCGAGGCCGTCGCCGGCGTCATCGCCGAGCAGCGCCGCGTCGTCGACCAGCTCGCCGGCACGCTGCTGCAGACGCTGACGGACGGGCGCGCCAAGGCCGACGCGCTCGGCACCATGGTCACCGACACGGTCGGCCAGGCGAACCGCTTCGCCGAAGAGGCGGCGCCGCGTCTGCTCGATGCGCTGCTCCGCGTCCGCGACACCGCCCAGGCGGCCGCCGACAAGGCGCGCGAGACGCTGGCGACGGTGATCCCCGAAGCCGCCGCCCGGCTGGAGGAGGCGAGCGCCGCCGCGCTGCGCCGGGCCGCCGGCGACACGGTGGAGCGCCAGATCGCCGCCGTCACCGACGCCACCGCCGCCGCCGTCGATGCCTCGACCCGCGCGACCGAACGGCTCGCCCAGCAGGTCCAGCTGATCGCCGACCAGAGCGCGATCCTGGAGACACGGATGGAGGACGTGCGGGCCGAACGCGAGGAGGGCGACCGCGACACGCTCGCGCGGCGCACGTCGTTGCTGATCGAGGCGCTCAATTCGGCGGCGATCGACATCACCCGCATCCTCGCGCCGGAGGTGGCGGACAGCGCCTGGGGCGCCTATCTGAAGGGCGACCGCGGCGTCTTCACCCGCCGCGCGGTGCGGCTGCTCGACGCCGGCGAGGCGCGGGAGATCGCGCGGCTCTACGACGACGACGCGGGCTTCCGCGAGCAGGTCAACCGCTACATCCACGATTTCGAATCGATGCTGCGCGGCGTGCTCGCGCAGCGGGACGGATCGCCGCTGGGCGTGACGCTGCTGTCGAGCGACATGGGCAAGCTCTACGTCGCGCTGGCCCAGGCGATCGAGCGGCTCCGATAGCTCCTCCCTCTCCCTGAAGGGGAGAGGGACAGGCGCGCTCGCGCGCCAGGGTGAGGGTCTGGACGACGTTCCGGGCGTTGTCCGTCGTCCCCTCACCCGACCTCGCCTGCGGCTCGGCCACCCTCTCCCCTGCAGGGGAGAGGGATCACCGCAGCGCCGGCGCTTCCTGCAGGTTGAAGAAGGTCAGCGTCTGGGCGGTGATCCACTCGTAGCGATAGTTGAGCTGGAACAGCACGAACAGCACCGTCGCCACGATCGTCACGCGCCGGGCGATGAGCCCCGGCCGGAACTCGTGCGGTGAGCTTTCCGCCGTGCCCGCCACATGGTCGCCGCCCGCCTCGTGCGTGGTGCGGACGCCGAAGGGCAGCACCAGGAACACCGACAGCGACCAGAACAGGATGTAGATCGCCAGCGCCGAGGTCCAGCGCATCGCCTCAGGCCTCGATCACCAGCACGTCGACGATCGGCTTCTTGCCCGTCCAGCGCGTGGCGATGCGGCGCACGGCCAGGCGCACGTCCTCACGCACGCGGTCCAGCGAGCGTTTGCCGCCGTTCGCCGCCTCGGCCGCCGCGTCGCGGGCATCGGCGATGAAGTCCGCCCGGTCCTCCTCGACCGGCAGGCCCTGCACGCGCACCTCGGGCCGGCCAAGCAGCCGCCCCCCCTTGCCGAGCGCTACGGCCACCGAGACCTGGCCGTTGATCGCGATCTTGCGGCGCTCGTTCATCGTCGCGCCGTCGGCGGGCAGGATGACGTCGCCATCGAGCACCAGCCGACCGACCGTGGCGTTGCCCACCTTGGCCGCGGGTCCGGGCAGCAGCCGGACGATATCGCCGTTGGTCTGCACCAGCGCCGCCGGCACGCCTTCGGCCTGCGCGAAGCGGGCATGCTCCTGCAGGTGCCGCATCTCCCCATGGACCGGCACGAGCAGCTTCGGTTTGATCCAGCCGTACATGGCGGCCAGCTCGGGCCGGCCGGGATGGCCGGAGACATGGACGTGCGCCTGGCGCTCGGTAATCATCGTCACGCCCTTGCCCGCCAGGATGTTCTGGATACGGCCGATCGCGACCTCGTTGCCGGGGATCTGCTTGGACGAGAAGATGACGGCGTCGCCCGCGGCGAGCTTGATCTGATGCGAACCGTCCGCGATCCGCGCCAGCGCCGCGCGGGGCTCGCCCTGGCCGCCGGTGGCGACGATCAGCACGCGATCGCGGGGCAGGCGCATCGCCGTCTCGGGATCGATCGCGTCGGGGAAGTCGGTCAGATAACCGGTCGCGCGCGCCACCTTGATGATGCGGTCGAGCGAGCGGCCGGTGACGCACAGCTGCCGCCCGGTCTCGCGCGCCACCTCGCCCAGCGTGTGCAGCCGCGCGGCGTTGGAGGCGAAGGTGGTGACGAGCACCCGCCCGCGCGCCGCCGCCACCGTCTCGGCCAGCCCGCGCCGCACTTCGCTCTCCGAGCCGGACGCCTCGATGTTGAAGACGTTGGTGGAATCGCACACCATCACGTCCACGCCGGCGGCGCCGATCGCGCTCAGCGCCTCGGCGCTGGCGGGGTTGCCGAGCACCGGCGCGGCGTCCAGCTTCCAGTCGCCGGTGTGGAAGACGCGGCCCTCGGGCGTGTCGATCACCAGCGCGTTCGCCTCCGGAATCGAGTGCGCGACGGGGACGAAGCGACACCCGAACGGGCCGACGTCGAAACGCTCGTCGGGCTGGATCACGCGC
This sequence comes from uncultured Sphingomonas sp., assembly GCF_964250165.1. Lineage (GTDB taxonomy): Bacteria > Pseudomonadota > Alphaproteobacteria > Sphingomonadales > Sphingomonadaceae > Sphingomonas. The sequence continues at coordinate 53,377 of NZ_CAXUEK010000012.1, forward strand.
AGCTTGACGCGATGGGCGATGCCCTCCTCTTCCAGCTTGCCGCGCACCAGCCCGGCCGTGAACGGCGTCGCATAGAGCGGCACGCCCAGATCCTCGGCCAGATAGGGCAAGGCGCCGATATGGTCCTCATGCCCGTGCGTGATGACGATGCCGGTGAGATCGTCGCGGCGCTCCTCGATGAACTGGAGGTCGGGCAGGATCAGGTCGATGCCGGGATAACCGGCGTCGGCGAAGGTCACGCCGCAATCCACCATCAGCCATTTGCCATGCGTGCCGTAGAGATTGACGTTCATGCCGATCTCGCCCGAGCCGCCGAGCGCACAGAAAAGCAGTTCGTTCTTGGGGGTCACTCACTATCCTAATCGTGAAAGCGCGCTCCAGGGCGCGCGGGCCGGACCGATGCCGGCGATAAACTCACCGCGCTATATGGGCGCGCTCCCACAACATCGCCAGCCCCTGGATCGTCAGGTCCGGCTCGATCGCGTCGAACACCTGCGTGTGCGCGGTGAGCAGCGAGGCCAGGCCGCCGGTCGCGATCACCTTGGTCGGCCGCCCGACTTCCTGCTTCAGCCGCGTGACCAGCCCCTCGACCAGCGCGATATAGCCCCAGAAGATGCCGATCTGCATCTGATCGACCGTGTTGGTGCCGATCACGCCCTTGTTGCCGGCCGGCGCCTCGATCGCGATGCGCGGCAGCTTGGCGGCGGCGGTGACGAGCGCGTC
>NZ_CAXUEK010000012.1:54109-57389 GCF_964250165.1 uncultured Sphingomonas sp.
AGCGACAGGTTGATCCCCGGCGCGATGATGCCGCCCTTGTAGGCGCCGCGATAGTCGCTGACGTCGAAGGTCGTCGCGGTGCCGAAATCGATCACGATCAGGTCGCCGGGGTGGAGCGCGTGCGCGGCGATCGTGTTGACTGCGCGATCCGCGCCCAGCGACTGCGGCTCGTCCACATCCAGCGCCATGCCCCATTCCACCGGCGGCCGCCCGGCGACGAGCGCGGTCGTCCTGAAATATTTCTCCGCGAGCACCTCCAGATTGTGGAGCGCGCGCGGCACGACGGTGGCGACGATCACGCCCTCGATCACATCGCGCGACAGGCCCTCCAGGCTCAGCAGCTGGCTGAGCCAGACGGCATATTCGTCGGCCGTCCGGCGCGGATCGGTCGCGATCCGCCAGCGCGCGACGATGCGGCGGGCGCTCTTGCCGTCCGCGCCGGTCGCGGGGGCGAGGACCGCGAAGACGACGTTGGTGTTGCCGGCATCAATCGCGAGCAGCATCGGCGGGCTCAGACCAGGAAGACATCGGCGGCGTGAATGACACGCCGCTCGGCCGTCGCCAAGCGCAGGATGAGCGCGCCGTCCGCGTCCAGCCCGTCGAACGTGCCGGCCAGCGCGCTGCCGTCCGGCAGGCGGGCGGTGAGCGCCGTGCCCGGCGGGTGCGCCAGCTTCAGCCAGCGCGCCCGGACCGGTGCGAAACCCCCCGTTCGCCACCGATCGCGCCAACCGCCGAAGCCGTCCGCGAGCATGTCGGCGAACGCGTTGGGCGCGACCGGCACGCCATGCGCGGCGAGGCTGGTCGTCGGCCGGTCCGGCAGATCGGGATGATGCGCCAGGTTCACGCCGATGCCGACGACCACGCCGTCATCGGCCCGCTCCAGGAGGATGCCCGACAGCTTCGCCCCGCCGAGCAGCAGGTCGTTGGGCCATTTCAGTTGCAGCTCACCCTCGCCCTTCCGGCGCTGCGCGCCTCCCTCCCTCTCGCCTTGGGAGAGGGAACAGTTCGCCGCAGGCGAGCGAAAGGGTAAGGATGATGGCGTAAGCGCCGACTCCACCACCTCCGCCAGCGCGACCGCTGCGACGAAGCCCAGCGTCGCAGCGGGCGGGTCGGCCGGTCGCAGCCGCACCAGCGTCGAGCCGTAGAAGTTGCCGACGGGCGAGTCCCACGCCCTGCCCTGCCGCCCGCGCCCGGCCGTCTGCCGCTCGGCGCGCAGCCACTCTCCCTCGATCGCGCCGGCCTTCGCGCGCGCCAGCATGTCGGCATTGGTCGAGCCCGTCGCCGCGACGGTGCGGATGACGCTCACCGGAGCGCCAGCTAGAACAGGGATCGCGCCGCCGCCGCCGTCCACACGCCCAGCGGCGCGAGCAGCACCCAGCCGACCGGCGAGACGAAGGTGGCCGCCGCCGCGATCAGCCCGCCTTCCACCAGGTTGCGCTCGCCGGTGAAAGCCGGCGCGGGCGCGTCGAGATACATCACCTTGATGACGCGCAGATAGTAATAGGCGCCGATCACCGAGGCGACGAAGCCCACCACCGCGAGCGGATAGAGGCCGGCATTCACCGCCGCCTGGAACACCGCCAGCTTGGCATTGAAGCCGAGCAGCGGCGGGATGCCGGCGAGCGAGAACATGAAGATCGCCATGGCCGCGGCCAGCCCGGGGCGCGTCTGCGACAGCCCTGCCAGCGCGTCGATCGCTTCGAGCGGCTGGCCGTCCTCGCCGCGCATCTGCAGCACGACGATGAACGCGCCCAGCGTCATGGCAATATAGACGACGAGGTAGAACAGCATCGCCGCGACGCCCTCCGCCGTGCCCGCCGCAAGCCCGACCAGGATGAAGCCGACATTGTTGATGGAGGAATAGGCGAGCAGCCGCTTGACGTTGGATTGTCCGATCGCCGCCACGGCGCCGAGGATGATCGAGGCGAGCGCGGCGAAGATGACGATCTGCCGCCACTCGCCCGTCGCCGGCCCCATCGCGCCGATCGCGACGCGGACCGCCAGGGCCACCGCCGACACCTTGGAGGCAGTGGCGAAGAACGCCGTCACCGGGGTGGGGGCGCCCTCATAGACGTCGGGCGTCCACATGTGAAACGGCACCGCCGCCATCTTGAAGGCAATGCCCGCGAACACGAATACCAGGCCGAACATCAGACCGTAGAAGTCAGGGCTGCCCGGGGCCGTGACCTGGTAGGCGTGCGCGATCCCGCCGAAGCCCGTGGTGCCCGCGAAGCCGTAGACCAGACTGATGCCATAGAGCAGGATGCCGCTCGCCAGCGCCCCGAGCACGAAATACTTCAGCCCGGCTTCGGCCGAGCGGCGGTCCCGCCGCATGAAGCTCGCCAGGACGTAGGACGCGAGGCTCTGCAGCTCCAGCCCGACATACAGCGTCAGCAGGTCGCCCGCCGACACCATCATCGCCATGCCCGCGGCGGCCAGCAGCAGCAGAACCGGATATTCGGGCCTGGCATCGTCGCCGACGGTACGATCGAAGAAGCCCGGGGCGACGATGATCGCAACGGCTGTGGCGCCGAAGATCAGCAGCTTGCTGAACGCGGCAAACAAGTCCGCCCGGAACAGGCCGTCAAAAGCCTCGCCGCCGCCCGCCGCGGGGCCGAGCAGCGCGACGCACGCGCCCGCGAGCACCGCCACCGCACACCAGGAAACCGCTCGGGTGGACTTCGGCCCGCCCCAGGCGGCGACCAGCATCAGCAGGATCGCGCCGACCGAGAGGACCTCCTCGGGTAGCGCCATCAAATAGTTCATGCTCACGGCCGCACCGCCTTTACCGTTCCGGCCAGCGGCCCCTCATGCCCGGCGCTCGGCGCGGCGTCGCCGATCGGCTTGGCGCGATCGATCCGCGCCAGCAGCACGCCCACATCCTTGCGCATTGGGGCCAGGAAGCTCTCGGGATAGACGCCCATCCACAGCACCGCGGCGGCGATCGGCGCGAGCAGCCAGTATTCGCGCGCCGACAGGTCCGGCATCGCCGCGACCTCCTCCGACTTCACCGCGCCGAACACGACGCGGCGATAGAGGTAGAGCATATAGGCCGCGCCCAGGATGATGCCGGTCGTGCAGAGCAGCGCGATGCCGGTCGAGAGCTGGTAGGTGCCCATCAGGCTCAGGAACTCGCCGACGAAGTTGCTCGTCCCCGGCAGCCCGACCGACGCCATGGTGAACAGCATGAAGAACAGGGCATAGGCCGGCATCACGATCGCCAGCCCGCCATAGCGCGCGATCTCGCGGGTATGCAGCCGGTCGTAGATCACCCCCACGC
>NZ_CAXUEK010000013.1:0-1309 GCF_964250165.1 uncultured Sphingomonas sp.
CAGCTGGCCGAAGCGGCGCCGGACCTCGTGTTCAACGCGCTGCACGGCACGCCCGGCGAAGACGGCAGCGTGCAGGGCATGATGGACCTGATGGGTATCCGCTACACCCATTCCGGCATGGCGACCTCCGTCGTGGCGGTGGACAAGGTGCTGACCAAGCAGGTGCTGGTGCCTCACGGCATCCCGATGCCCGGTGGCCGCATCGTCCGCTCCGCCGAGCTGTTCGATGGCGATCCGCTGGCGCGGCCCTATGTGCTCAAGCCCGTCAACGAGGGCTCGTCGGTCGGCGTCGCGATCGTCACGGCGGAGGGCGACTACGGCGAGCCGATCGGGCGCGACGTGGCGGGCCCATGGCAGGACTTCGCCGAGCTGCTCGCCGAACCGTACATCCGCGGGCGCGAGCTGACCACGGCGGTGCTGGGCGGCCGCGCGTTCGGCGTCACCGAGCTGCGGCCACGCGGCGGCTTTTACGACTATGACTCGAAATATACCGAGGGAATGACCGAGCATATCTATCCCGCGCCGATCCCCGACGATGTTGCCCATGCCTGCGAGGCGCTGGCGCTGGCGTCGCACCGGCTGCTCGGCTGTCGCGGCGCGAGCCGCGCCGACTTCCGCTGGGACGACGAGCGCGGGGTCGACGGGCTGTTCCTGCTGGAGGTCAACACCCAGCCCGGCATGACGCCGCTCAGCCTGGTGCCCGAACAGGCGCGGCACAACGGCATCGATTACGCCGCGCTGGTGCAGATGATCGTCGATGAGGCATTCCTGTGAGCCGCACCGTCAAGCGCGGTACGCCGCCCCGTCGCCCCACCGCCAGACGCCGCGCCACGCCCAAGCAGTCGCGGTTAGATCGCCTGATGCAGCGGTTGCCGGTCAGCGAGGCGGGGCTGAAGCGGGCCTGCCGGCGATCGCGGGCGAGGCGCTGGGCGAGACGGCGGGGCGCGCCGGCTTCCGGGTCGAGCGCATCGAGGTCACGGGCATCAGGCGGATGGATCGCATGTCGGTCTATGCCGTCGCGCTCGATCAGCAGAGCCGCGCCATGCCGCTGGTCGATCTGGAGGCGGTGCGCCAGAAGTTGCTGCGCTATGGCTGGATCGCCGACGCGCATGTCTCGCGCCGGCTGCCCGACACGCTGCTGGTCGACATCGTCGAGCGGACGCCGGCGGCGGTGTGGCAGGATCAGGGCCACCTGACGCTGATCGACAAGGACGGTGTGCTGCTCGATCCGGTGGACCGGCAGGCGATCCCGGACCTGCCGCTGGTGATCGGGCCGGGGGCGGACCGGCAGGCGCCGGCCTATCAGGCG
>NZ_CAXUEK010000013.1:1319-55955 GCF_964250165.1 uncultured Sphingomonas sp.
CCCGCGCTCAAACCGCGCATCCGCGCCGCGACCTGGATCGGCAACCGACGCTGGGATCTGCGCTTCGACAGCGGTGAGACGCTGAAGCTGCCGGAAGAGGATGCCGGCGCCGCGCTGCTCGATTTTGCCCGGCGCGACGGCGCGCATCCGCTGCTCGGGCGGGGCTGGATCAGCTTCGACCTGCGCAATCCGGACAAGCTGGTCGCGCGCAAGCCCGATCCCGACGCGCAGAAACAGGTTGCCGATCCCGGCGAACCCGTCAGCATGGGCGCGCATGCGACCGGCATGGAAGGATAAGGCATGGCCAAGGCAGCCCCCGAAGGTCTCATCACCGCGCTCGACATCGGCTCCTCCAAGGTGTCGGCGATGATCGCGCAACCGGGCGACGGCGGCGAGCTGATCGTGCTGGGCACCGGCCAGCGCGAGAGCCGCGGCGTCAAGCGCGGCTATATCGCCGACATGACCGCCACCGAGGCGGCGGTACGCGAGGCGGTGGAGCAGGCTGAGCGTATCGCCGGGCTCAACATCGAGAATGTCTGGGTCGGCTTCTCCGCCGGCGGGCTGGTCAGCGACGTGGCGGAGGTGGAGTTCGAGCTGGGTGGCCACCGCGTCGAGCAGGGCGACATCGACGCGCTGCTGGCGGCCGGGCGCAACTCGATCGATCCGCAGGGCCGCATGGTGCTGCACGCGCAGCCGGCGCTCTACACGCTGGATGGGCTGACCGGCGTCAAGAAGCCGCTGGGGCTGCACGCCGACCGGCTCGGTGTCCACATCCATGTCGTCGCCGCGGACGGCTCGCCGGTCCGCAATCTCGATCTGTGCGTCCGCTCGGCGCATCTGGAGGTGAAGTCGATCATCGCCGCCCCCGTCGCGACCGGGCTCGCCTGCCTCTCCGACGAGGAGCGCGAGCTGGGCGTCGCGCTGGTCGAGCTGGGCGCGGGGATCACCAACGTGTCGCTGTTCGCGGGCGGGATGTTGGTGGGGCTGACCAGCCTGGCGATGGGCGCGGCCGACATCACCGACGACATTGCCTCGCATTTCGGCACGCGCCGCGCGCAAGCCGAGCGGATGAAGTGCTTCCATGGCTCGGCCAATGCGAGCCCGCGCGACAATCACGAGATGATCCCGCTGACCGGCCTCGGCGAGGATGACGACAAGGCGGACGGCGCGCAGATCAGCCGCGCGCATCTGATCGCCACCATCCGCCAGCGGCTGGAGCACCAGATGGCGGAGATCCGCAAGGCGCTAACCGCGCTCAAGTTCGAGGGGCCGGTCGGGCGGCAGGTGGTGCTGACCGGCGGCGGCGCGGAGCTGAACGGCATCGCGGATTACGCCCAGGCGGCGCTCGGCCGCTCGGTGCGGATCGGCCGCCCGCGCGGGTTGACGGCGCTGCCCGAGGCGCATGGCGGGCCGGCCTTCGCGACGCTGGCGGGGCTCGCCTTCTATGCGGCGGCGGACCCGATCGACCTCCGGAGCGTCGCGCCCCAGCAGACGGTGCATCGGCCCAAGGGCGCGGGGCTGGTCCGCAAGCTCATCCAGGCCGCGCGCGCGAATTATTGAGGGCGCCCGCGTTTTCCTGCTGGAACCGCGCGAATCCTTGGGGCACAAAGGTTAACATGACCGCTTCGATGCGGTCCGGGGTGGGCGGAGAGTCAAAGATGAGCATCGAGTTCCTGACGCCGGAAGTGGACGAGCTGACCCCCCGCATCGCGGTGATCGGCGTGGGCGGCGCGGGCGGCAACGCCATCGCCAACATGATGCGGGCGGACGTGCAGGGGGTCGATTTCCTGGTCGCCAACACCGACGCGCAGGCGCTGAAACAGTCGAATGCGCCGCATCGCATCCAGCTCGGCGCGAAGATCACCCAGGGCCTGGGCGCGGGCAGCCGGCCGGAGATCGGCCGCGCGGCCGCCGAGGAGACCATCGACGATCTCGCCAAGCGGCTGGAAGGCACACACATGTGCTTCATCGCCGCCGGCATGGGCGGCGGCACCGGCACCGGCGCCGCGCCCGTCATCGCCAAGGCGGCGCGCGACATGGGCATCCTGACGGTGGGCGTCGTCACCAAGCCATTCGCCTTCGAGGGCAATCGCCGGGCCAAGAGCGCCGACGGCGGCATCGAGGAGCTGCAGAAATATGTCGATACGCTCATCGTTATCCCCAACCAGAATCTGTTCCTGATCGCCAACGCGAACACCACCTTCAAGGAGGCGTTCAGCATGGCGGACGAGGTGCTGCAGCAGGGCGTGCGCGGCATCACCGACCTGATGGTCATGCCGGGCCTCATCAACCTCGATTTCGCCGACGTCCGCTCGGTGATGCAGGAGATGGGCAAGGCGATGATGGGCACCGGCGAGGCGTCGGGCGACAACCGCGCGCTGGAAGCGGCGCAGAAGGCGATCGCCAACCCGCTGCTCGACGGCGTGTCGATGCAGGGCGCCAAGGGTGTCATCATCTCCATCACCGGCGGCGACGACATGCGCCTCCTGGAGGTGGACGAGGCGGCGAACCATATCCGCGACCTGGTCGATCCCGACGCGAACATCATCTGGGGATCGGCGTTCAATCCGGAGCTGGAGGGCAAGATCCGCGTCTCCGTGGTCGCGACCGGGATCGAGGCGCAGGCCCGCCCCGCCGCCGTCACTGCCGCGGAGCCGGCGCGGAGCTTCGGCTTCGGCGGCGCGCCGCGGCGGGACGAGCCGGTGTCCTTCCGCCCGCAACAGGCGCAGCCTGCGCCTGCGCCCACGGCCGAGACTGCCGCGCCCGAGACCGGCGGGGCGGAGCCGCTGGAGCTGACCGAGACGGCGACTGTCGCCGATGCGGCGCCGGAAACGGCCGACGCCGCCAATGAGGAGCTGGTGCTGGGCGCCGATGCGATCGTCGCGCAGCCGCCGCAGACCTATGCCGACGACGCCTATGGCGCGCCGCCGGCACAGCCGGACGAAGCGGGCCGCCGTCGCTGGCTGTCCCCCGGCAGCGAGGCCGACGCCGCGCCCGTGGCGCCGACGCCGCGCGTGAAGCTGGGCGGCACGCTGTTTGAGCGCATGTCCAACGCCGCCCGCGGCGCGACGCGCGAGGAGGCGGCGGACGCGGAGCAGCCGATCGACATCCCGCGCTTCCTCCACCGGCAGGGGAATCAGTAGGGCGCAGCGCGGCAGCCGGCCACGACCGGCTGACTCGCGCAAGCGCGGCCGGCGGCCCGGCCCGGCCCGTCCGACGACGCGGCTTGGCCGCAGCGGTACGCCATGCATCGTCATGCCCGCCTTGTGCCGGCATCCACGCTTGGTTCGTCCAAAGCTCCCGGCGACCGGGCAGCGCAACGGTGGACCCCGGCACAGGGCCGGGGTGACGAGGGGGATGTCGATCCCTCACTCGGCGGAAGCGCACCGCGGCGAAGCCGCATCGTCGAACGGGCGCTTGCGCCCGCCGGTCGCGCTTGCGCGTCTTGGTCGCAGACTGGCTGCGGCCATGCGCGCGGCGTGTTGGTCGCCGCAAAGCCTCCACTCATCGCGCGTCCGTTGCCCGCGATCCGACCGCGGCGTCTAAGCTTCCGCCCACACCATGCCGCTCCCCCGCTTCACCGCCATCGCCCTGGCGCTCGCCCTCGCGCCCGCGCCGCTCCTCGCCCAAGCGATCGTCCAGCCGCTCGGCACGTCCGATGCCGACCAGCTCGCCGATCAGGTCCGCCGGCTCGGCGCGAACCCGCTCGACCTCGATGCGCTGCTCACCGCCGGCGAGCTGTCGACGCGGCTGGGCGACCTGACCGCCGCCGCCGCCTTCTTCGCGCGTGCCGAGAAGATCGATCCCCGCAACGCACGCGCCAAGGCCGGCGAAGGCGCGATCCTGGTCCGCTCCGAACGGCCCGGCGAGGCGCTGCGCTATTTTGGGCAGGCGGAGAGCCTAGGCTTGCCGCCCGCGCGCTTCGCGGCCGACCGCGGGCTCGCCTATGATCTCCTCGGCGATCAGCCGCGCGCGCAACGCGATTATCGCGCGGCGCAGCAGGCCGGCGACAGCGACGAGGTGCGGCGGCGCTACGCGCTGTCCTTCGGCATCGCCGGCCGCAAGCAGCAGGCGCTGGACCAGCTCGCGCCGCTCATCCGCCGCAACGACCGTGCCGCGTGGCGGGATCGCGCGTTCATCCTGGCGATGACCGGCGACGGGGCGGAGGCGCTGGTCATCGCGCAGACGATGATGCCGCCGGGCAGCGCGCAGGGGCTGCGCGGCTTCTTCGCGCAGCTGCCGAGCCTGCCGGCGATCGATCGCGCGTTCGCGGTGCATTTCGGCGAGGTCCATGCGACGGCGGCGCGGCTCGCCGACGCCCGGCTCGCGCCCGCGCTGACGCCGCTGTCGCCCGAGCCGGAGCCGGCCGTGCAGGTCGCGGCCGGCACGCCGATCGTCACGACCGGATCGGGCAAGGGCAAGAAGGGCAAGCGATCGCAGGTCGCGGCCCCGTCCGCGCCCCTCCCGCTCGTCGCCGCCGCGCCCGATCCGGCGCCGCCGCCCTACCAGCCGCCCGCCTATCAGCCGCCGGCCGATCGCGCGCCGGTTGCGGTCGCGGCGGCCGATCGGCCGCTGACGCCGGGCGAGCAGGCGAGCCTGCTGGCCGCGGGGCTGCGCTCCGGGTCGTCGCGCCGCTCGCGCCCGACGCCGACGGCCGGGAGCCTGGCGTCGGCGGCGCGCCCGCTGACGCCGGCGGAGCAGGCCAACCTCGCCGCCGCGACGATCGGGCGCAACGCTGCGCCCGCACGCCGAGAGGCGGCAATCGCCGCGGCATCGCCGATCCTGCCCACCACGTCGTTCACCGCGCCGTCGCCGCGCGCCGTCCTGCCGAGCGTGGGTGCGGGCGCGAACACGCCGGCGACGCCCGCGGCTCCCTTGCCGGCGGTGGCGCGCCTGGCCCCAGCGCCGGTCGCCGCCGGGAGCGATGCCGCCCGTGGAGGCCTGATCCCCGCGGCTCCCGGTGGTCCTGCCCCGGCCGCGACGAGCGTGGCCGCGCGTACGCCGCCCGCGCCGCTGATCGTCGCCACGCCGCCGGTCGTGACGCCGGTGCCGGCCATCGGCCTGGCAATGGCCAATGTCGCGCCCGCTCCGGCGGTGACCGGCGTGCCCTCGGCCCAGCCGACCGCGCCGGCAGCCGTGCTGCCGAACGTAGCTCCCGTGCTCGCCTCGCCTTCGGCCACGGCACCGGCAGACACCGCGATCGCAAGCGCCACGCCCTCGGCGCCGGGAGACGCAACGCCGACGCCTAGGCCCGCGCGTTCCGCTCTGCCCACGACACTTGCGTCCGTCCCACCGTCTGCGCAGGTCGCAGCCCGTAGGCCGACACCAGGCGCGGGTCGGATCGGCCACACGCAAGCCGACGCGATCCTCGCGCGGATCGTCGCCGGCTTGTCCATCCCGGCCTCGGAACTCGACGTCACCGGTCCGGCGCGTGCGGCGCCGGGGGCGCGGGCGAGCGCGTCCGGCCGCATGGCCGCCGGCAAGGCGACGGCCGCGGCGAAGACGCCCGATCGCCGCACCGTCGTCGATCGCGGTAGCCCGGCGGAGGCCGCGTCCCTCTCGCGCGGCGAGCGGCGGGCGGTCGCGCAGAAGCTCGCGGCGGGCGAGAGCCTCAGCCAGGAGGAGACGGCGGCGTTGCTCGCGGGCGCCGACGTGCGTCCCGCGACCTGGCCGGTGACCCGCGCCGAGCGTCGCGGCGTCGCCGCCGCGATCGCGGCCGACCGGCCGCTGACCCGCTCGCAGCAGCGCGTGATCGCGGCGTCGGTGGCGGCGGACGCACCCGCGCGGGGCGGCAAGCGCGCCGTCGCGGCGAGGGACGATACGCCTGCCGCGCCGACGCCGCGCGAACGCCGCGCGCTGGCGGCGAGAGTGGCCGCGGGCACGCCGCTGGGCGATGACGATCGGGCGGCGCTCGGCCTCGGCGACGTGACTCCTGCCAAGGCGCCGCCGACCCGCGCCGCGCGCCGGGCGCTCGCCGCCGCGGTGGCAAGCGGCGAGCCGCTCAGCCACGTCCAGCAGCGCCAGCTCGCCGCGCTCACGGACGCGGACGCGCCCGATGCCAGGCCCAGGCGCGGCGGCGTGAAGGACGCCGACGATGCGCCCGCGCCCAAGGGCAAGCGCGGCAAGGACACCGACGACAAACGCGCCGCCAAGTCGGAACCGAGCCGCATCTGGGTGCAGGTGGCGGGCGGCGCCAACGAGGGCGATCTCACCAAGGCCTGGGCGGCGACCAAGGCCAAGGCGCCGGGCGCGTTCGCCGGGCGGCAGGCCTGGACGACGCCGCTGCGCGCCACCAACCGGGTGCTGACCGGCCCGTTCAAGACGGACGCTGCGGCGCGCGCCTATGTCAACCAGCTGGCGAAGGGCGGCGTCTCCGCGTTCGCCTTCACCAGCGACGCGGGGCAGAAGGTCACCCGACTGGGAGACGAATGACGCCGTCCCCCTGGGCCAGCTACCCGGCCGAGAGCCGCGGCCGGCTCCATCCCGAGCCGTCCGACGCGCGGCGCGGCCCGCGCGACGCGTTTCAGCGCGATCGCGACCGCGTCATCCATTCCATCGCCTTCCGCCGGCTGCGCCACAAGACGCAGGTGTTTCTCGCCCCCGACGGCGATCATTTCCGCGTGCGGCTGACGCACAGCCTGGAGGTGGCGCAGATCGGCCGGACGCTCGCGCGCGCGCTCGGGCTCAACGAGGATCTCACCGAGGCGATCTGTCTCGCCCACGACATCGGCCACCCGCCCTTCGGCCATGCCGGCGAGGACGCGCTCAAGGCGGCGCAGCAGGAGACGGGCGGTTTCGACCATAATGGCCACACCCTGCGCGTGCTGACGCGGATCGAGCGTTCCTATCCCGACTGGGATGGGCTCAACCTGAGCTGGGAGACGCTGGAGGGTCTCGCCAAGCACAACGGACCGCAGCGGCATCCCGGCTGGGCGCTGCGCGCGGTGGACGCGCAATGGCCGCTCGCGCTGGACAGCTGGCCGTCGCTGGAGGCACAGGTCGCCGCACTCGCCGACGACATCGCCTACGACAATCACGACATCGACGACGGCCTGCGTGCCGGGCTGCTGACGCTCGACCAGCTGATGGCGCTGCCGCTGGTCGCGCAGGGGTGGACGGCGGTGCGCGCGCGCTGGCCCGATGTCGCGCCCGACCGCCTGGCGCGCGAACTGGTGCGCACGCAGATCGGGACCATGGTCAACGATCTTCTCGCCGAGACGCGCGCACGGATCGCCGAGGCGAAGGTGGACAGCGCCGACGCGGTGCGCGCCACGCCCTACGCGCTGGTCGGCTTTACCGCCGGGATGCGCGAGGCGGAGCGCGACCTGAAGCGCTTCATGTACGCCAACCTCTATCACCATCCGCAGCAGCTCACGGCGGCGGCAGCAGCGCGCGACGTGGTGGCGGGGCTGTTCGCCGCGTTCCGGGCCGAGCCGGCGCTGATGGGCGAGGGGTGGGGCGACGCGCCGACGGACGAGCCGGACCGGAGCCGCCACGTCGCGGACTATATCGCCGGCATGACCGATCGCTACGCCGTCGCCCGCTACCGCGCGGTGATCGGCCCGGTGGACATGCCCGACGGGCTGTGACGGGTGCTCGCCCTCCCGCCGCGAGCGTGCGGCGGGAGGACGAACAATCGGCTCAGCGCGCCGCCAGCGTCACGGCGCCGCCGCGGGGCGCCGGAAACGTCACGTGCTGACCACCGGACACGCCGTCGACCAGATCGCCGTCGACCACGAGATGGAATTGCGAGCCGCCCGGCAGGCTGCGGCCGTCGATCACCTGCCGCCCCTTGGCGTCCGGGGTGACGGAATAGATATAAGTCACGCCGGATCGCGTGAACCGCTGCTCCGCGCCCTGCGCCCAACCGCAGGCGGGCAGGGAGACGGCGGCGACTGCCAGAAGCTTGTAGAGGTTGCGCATGATCGAACTCCCGCGATGGATGGCGTTGAGCCGGTCAGGTCCCGTCCTGTGCGATTATTGTGCAGCGCACCTAAGATGCAGCACGATCGGTTGCAAATGCATACCGATCAGTCACGAATGCACCGGACGCATCCGGCATAGTTTTGCGACACGCGGGGTATAGCCACGCCGGCGAGAGGAGCGGATCATGTCCGACTCGAGCATCGCGCTCAATCGCTTCGGCCTCGGCGCGCGGCCGGACGAGCCTGTGCCCGCCGATCCGAAGGCTTGGTTGCGCGACCAGTTCGCCCGCTTCGAGCCGCGCCCGCCCGCGCTCGCTGCTGCGCCGGCCAGCGGGGCGGTCGCGGCGGACCTGCGTGATTATTTCGTGCAGCTGCGTGCGGCGCGGCAGGCCTCCATCGGCGCGCAGTCGCAGCCGGCGCCGGTGCCGGACCTGTCGCCCGCCAGTCCGCTCGTTCCGTTACAGCCGATGCCCGCACCCGGGGCGATGGCGCCGGCGCTGCCCGCTCGCTCGGATGCGCAGATGCAGGTCCGCCAGGTCGCGCGGCGGCAGGCGGACGGGCAATATGGCGGCGCGGTCGCCGCCCGCGCCGCCGCCGCGCTCGTCACGCCCGCGCCCTTCGTGGAGCGGCTGGCGCATTTCTGGGCGAATCATTTCGCGGTCTCCGCCGACAAGCTGGAGCTGATCGGGCTCGCCGGCACGCTGGAGTTCGAGGCGATCCGCCCCCATGTGCTCGGCCGGTTCGGCGACATGCTGAACGCGGTCGAGCGCCATCCGGCGATGCTGCTCTATCTCGATCAGGCGGTGTCGATCGGCCCGGCCAGCCCGTTCGGCGCACGCGCGGCGGCGCGGGGCAACCGCAAGCTCGGGCTGAACGAGAATCTCGCGCGCGAGATCATGGAGCTGCACACGCTGGGCGTCCGCAGCGTCTATACGCAGGCCGACGTGACCGAGTTCGCGCGCGCAATGACCGGCTGGACGGTGGGCGGGATCGGCAACGGGCCGTTCGCGCGCGTGCTCGGGACGGATGGCGAGGCCGGCCGGTACGTCTTCGCCGCACCGCTGCACGAACCCGGCGACCGCACGATCCTGGGCCGGCGTTACCCGCAGGCCGGCGAGGCGCAGGCGCAGGCAGTGCTGAACGACCTTGCCAACCACCCGGCGACCGCGGCGCACCTCGCCACCAAGCTCGCGCGGCACTTCGCCGGCGATGCGCCGCCGCCGGCGATGGTGGCGCGGCTGCAGGCGGCGTTCCTCCGGTCGGGCGGCGATCTGCCGACGGTCTATCGCGCGATCATCGATTCGCCCGAAGCGTGGGTCCCACAGCCGCTCAAGTTCCGCACCCCTTGGGAATGGTCGCTCGGCTGCCTGCGCGCGCTGGACTATCGCGAAACGCCGGCGGGGCCGCTGGTCGGCCTGCTCAACCAGCTCGGCCAGCCGACCTGGCGGCCGGGCGCGCCGGCCGGCTATGACGACATCGCCGCGAGCTGGGCCGGGCCGGACGCGGTGCTGCGCCGGGTCGAGGCGGCCGAGCGCCTCGCCGCCCGCGCCACGCAGATCGACGCGCGCGCCGTCGCGCCGAAACTGTTTCCGGCGGCGCTGCAGCCCGCTACCGGCCAGGCGCTCGATCGTGCCGAGAGCCCCGGCCAGGCGCTGGCGCTGCTGTTCGTCTCGCCCGACATGATGCGGAGGTGATCCCATGCTCGCCCGACCCCTGATCGATGGCGCCCTGACCCGCCGCACGCTGCTCGCCCAGGGCTCGCTTGGGGTATTGGCCAGCGCCTTCGCGCCGCGTATGGCGTTCGCCCGCGCGGCGTCCGACCGGCGGTTCGTGTTCATCATCCAGCGCGGCGCGGCGGACGGCCTCGGCACGATCGCGGCGACGGGCGACCCCGCCTTCGCCGGCGCGCGCGGCGATCTCGCGGCGGACTTCGCCACGGGGACGAAGCTCGACACCATTTTCACCCTCCACCCCGCCATGGCGCAGGCAGCGGCGCTCTACGGGCAGGGGCAGGCGCTGTTCGCGCACGCGGTCGCTTCCCCCTATCGCGACCGCTCGCATTTCGACGGGCAGAATGTGCTCGAGACGGGTGGGGCCGGCGCCTACCAGGTCAAGGACGGCTGGCTGAACCGGCTGCTGACGCTGCTGCCGGCCGACGAGGCGCGCGCGATCGCCATCTCCGCGACCGTGCCGCTGGCGCTGCGGGGCCGGCACGAGGTGGCCTCCTACGCGCCGTCGTCGCTCCCCGCGGCGTCGGACGACCTGCTGATGCGCGTCGGCCAGCTCTATGGCGGCGACCCGCAGCTCCACGCGCTGTGGAGCGAGGCGATGCAGACCCGGATGCTCACCAGCGACCTCACCGCCGACAATGGCCGCAACGCCGCCGCCACCGGCCAGCTCGCCGCGCGGCTGCTCCAGCCCGCCGACGGCGCGCGCGTGGCGATGATCGAGACCGGCGGGTGGGATACACACGCGGGCCAGCGCGGCCGGTTGGCGGCGCAGTTGAAGGGGCTGGACGCGATGGTCGGCGCACTCAAGGCCGGGCTGGGGCCGCTCTGGGCGGACACGCTGGTGCTGGTCGCGACCGAGTTCGGGCGAACGGTGGCGGTCAACGGCACCGGCGGCACCGATCACGGCACCGGCGCGGCGGCGATGCTGTTCGGCGGCGGCGTGAAGGGCGGCCGCGTCCTCGCCGACTGGCCGGGGCTGGCGACCACCCAGCTCTACGAGGCGCGCGACCTGCGGCCGACGACGGGGCTGGACGCGCTGATCGCCGGCGCGGTGGCGGAGCATTTCGCGGTCGACCCGGGGCGCGCGCTGCCGACGCTGTTCCCTGGCGGCGGGAGCGGTCGGCCCAGCGACGGGCTGCTGCGGGCCTGAACGGCTGGTGTGGTGCTTCAGAGCCAGGCAGGTTTCGGCCGTCGTCGGTCACTTGCGACCGATCCGAAGTGAGGCCTAGGCTATCAGCTATGGCCGCAGTTGTGACGCTGAGGGTTGCCCGCCCGACCGACGATATAGAGGCCCTGCTTCCCTTTTATCGGGAGGGCCTCGGCTTTGATGTCCTGTATCGGTTTACAAACCACAATGGCTTCGACGGCATCATGCTTGGGAGCAAGGGCGCACCATATCATTTCGAGTTCACGAAAGCGCATGGCCATGTTGCCGGACAAGCCCCGACGCAGGATAACCTTCTGATCTTTTACCTGCCCGCTGTCGAGGAATGGCAGGCGGCGGTGGATCGGATGGAGGCTGCGGGCGTCCCGGCGGTTCCAGCGTTCAATGCCTATTGGGATAAGCAGGGCAGGACCTTTGAAGATCCTGACGGGTATCGGGTCGTCATTCAAAATGCAGCATGGAAGGGCTGATTATTGTCAGCCTTTTAATGCGACCCATCAACGACTCGGTGCTTGGATTTGGCCGGAAGCTGCCGTTTCGTCATCCTGGGTTTCAGCGGGATCCCGCTCCGTCCTAAACCGCGCAAGGCAGGGTGATGCCGGATCACGTCCGGCATGACGGAAGAGGCCGATAGACCAACGTTGCACCTCTTCTGTCCTACGCCATAGCGCCCCCGCTCTTTCTCAGCTTCGCTCCAGCACGGCCAACCTTCGCGCCCACGCACCCGAGAGGGCGCCCACCTTGGCGACGTTCGCTGATGGTGCGAACATGGCGTTCTCGCCTCAACTTCCGCGCCGCAAGCCCGGTTTGCCGGGGTGGCATCGTTCCGCTAACGCCCAGCCATCATGACGCTGTACACCCGTTTCGCCGCTGACACCGACGCGGCGCTGGACCGGCTGGTCGCCGCCGGCGCGCTACCGGGCGGGCTGGACCGCAAGGCGGTGACGGTCGAGCCGCCGCGCGACGCCGGCCATGGCGATCTCGCTACCAACGCCGCGATGGTCCTCGCCAAGCCGGCAGGGACCAATCCGCGCGCGCTCGCGACGGCGCTCGCGGCTGAGCTGGGCGCGCTGGATGCGGTGGCGTCGGTCGCGGTCGCCGGGCCGGGGTTCATCAACCTGACGCTGACCGACCAGGCCTGGCGCGACGAGCTCGCCGCGATCGCCACCGCCGGCGCGGATTACGGGCGCTCGGACGCGAATGCGGGCGTGACGGTGAACATCGAATATGTCTCCGCCAACCCGACCGGGCCGATGCACATGGGCCATTGCCGCGGCGCGGTCGTCGGCGATGCGCTCGCCAGCCTGCTGGAGTTCGCCGGCGCGCGGGTGATCCGGGAGTATTACGTCAACGACGCCGGCGCGCAGGTGGACGTGCTCGCCCGCTCGGTCCAGCTGCGCTACCGCGAGGCGCTGGGCGAGACCGTCCGCATCCCCGACGGGCTCTACCCCGGCGATTATCTTGTGCCCGTCGGTCAAGCGCTTGCGGCCGAGTTCGGCGATCGGTTCGCAACCACGCCCGAGCCGGAATGGCTGCCGCTGTTCCGCGCCCGCGCGGTCGCGGCGATGATGGACCTGATCCGCGCCGACCTGAAGCTGCTCGGCATCGAGCACCAGGTGTTCGCGTCGGAGGCCGCGCTGCAGGCCGCCGGCAAGCCCGCCGCCGCCGAGGCGGAGCTGCGCGCGCGCGACCTTGTCTATGACGGCGTGTTGCCCGCGCCCAAGGGCGAGACGCCGCAGGATTGGGAGCCGGTCGAGCTGCCGCTGTTCCGCTCCACCGCGTTCGGCGACGACCAGGACCGGCCGATCCGCAAGTCCGACGGCAGCTGGACCTATTTCGGCGCGGACCTCGCCTATCACTTCCAGAAAAGCCAGGCCGCCGACCAGCTGATCGATATCTGGGGTGCCGACCATGCCGGCACCGTCAAGCGCATCACTGCCGCCGTCGCCGCGCTGACCGGCGGCCGGACGCGTTTCGACGTCAAGCTGATCCAGATGGTGCGGCTGCTGCGCAATGGCGAGCCGGTGAAGATGTCCAAGCGTTCCGGCAACTTCGTGACGCTTGCTGACGTGGTGGATGAGGTCGGGCGTGACGTGGTGCGCTTCACCATGCTGACCCGCCGCTCCGACGCGCAGATGGATTTCGACTTCGCCAAGGTGGTCGAGGCGTCGAAGGACAACCCGGTCTTCTATGTCCAGTATGCGCATGCCCGGATCGCCTCGCTGCACCGGCGCGCGGACGAGGCGAGGCTGACGCTGCCGCCGGCCGATCTGTCCCTGCTCGGGACCGAAGAGCTTGGCTTGGTCCAGCTCGCCGCACAGTTCCCGCGCGTCGTGGAGACCGCCGCCGCGATGCGCGAGCCGCATCGCATTGCGTTCTATCTCTATGACTTGGCGGCTGGGTTTCACGCGCTCTGGAATGCCGGCAACGACGATCCGGCGCGGCGCTTCCTCCAGGTAGACGATCCGGCCGTCACCGCCGCGCGTCTGTCCTTGGCGGATGGCGTGGGGCAGATTATCCGCAATGGGCTCGGCATCATGGGGGTCGAGGCGGTCACGGAGATGAGCTGATGGCGTCCGACGAGATCAGGGTGGTGAACCATGAGGACCGGCTGCCCTGGCTGGAGACCGTCGAGCCCGACGAGCCGGACGGCGCGCCGCTCGGCCGCGTGGTGGCGCTGGTGCTGCTCGGCCTGGCGGTGCTCGCGGCGATCGTGTTCGGCGTCTACAAGCTCCAGCACCGCCAGCCGGCAGGCGGCAGCGACGGCGAGCTGATCCAGGCGCAGGCGGGCGACTACAAGGTCAAGCCCGCCGATCCCGGCGGGCTGAAGGTCAAGGGCGAGGGCACGGCCGCGGTCGCGACCAGCGACGGCAAGACCGGCAGCGGCGCGATCGATCTGAAGCAGGTGCCGGAGGCCCCGGTCGCCGGCCATCGCGCGCAGCCGCTGCCAGCGACGCCCGCGTCGGCGGGGCGCAATGCGGTCGCCGCCGTGCCCGCGGCCGGCGGCAAGCTGGTCGCCAGACCGCCGGTCGCCACCGCCGCCGCGGCGGCGCCGGGCGCGGCGTCGGGCGGATCGTTGGTGCAACTCGGCGCCTATCCTAGCGAGGCGGTGGCGAACGCGGCGTGGACGCGCTTTGCCAAGCGGTTTGCCTATCTGGCGGACCTCGGCAAATCGGTGCAGCCGGTCGCGGCGGGTGGGCGCACGCTCTACCGGCTGCGCGTCAACGCGGGCGGCGCGAACCAGGCGGCGGACATTTGCGGCCGGCTGAAGGTGGCGGGCGAGAGCTGCTTCGTGGCAAGTTGACGCTTACCAGGCTGGCATGACGAATCGAGGGCGAGCCGCTAGATCGTCGCGATGAAGCCCGTCATCTTCGGCATCGCCGGCCTCCAGCTCGACTCCAGCGAGCGCGCCTTCTTCGCCGATGCCGCGCCGCTCGGCTTCATCCTGTTCAAGCGCAACGTCGCGACCCGCGAACAGGTGCGCGCGCTCACCGACGCGCTGCGCGACCTGACCGGGCGCGACGACCTGCCGATCCTGATCGACCAGGAGGGCGGGCGCGTCGCCCGACTCGGGCCACCCGAATGGCCGGCCTTTCCCGCCGGCCCCGCCTTCGACCGGCTGTACGACATCGCGCCGATGTCTGCGATCCAGGCGATGCGCGCCAATGGGGAAGCGCTGGGGCTGATGCTGAGCGAGGTGGGGATCACAGCCGACTGCGCGCCGATCCTCGACGTTGCGCGGCCGGACACGACGGAGGCGATCGCCTGCCGCGCCTATGGCGCCGAGCCGATGCGCGTCGCGGCGCTCGGCCGGGCGATGCTGGCGGGCCTGCGCGCCGGCGGCGTGGTCGGTATCGTCAAGCACATGCCCGGCCATGGCCGCGCGGTGCAGGACACGCACCATGACCTGCCCACCGTCGCCGCCGCGGCCGCGGAGCTGGAGGCCGACCTCGAGCCGTTCCGCACGCTGCGCGACGCGCCGATGGGGATGACCGCGCATATCCTCTTCTCCGCCTGGGACGCCGCGCGGCCGGCGACGCTCTCCCCGGTGGTGGTGGAGCAGGTGATCCGTGGCCAGATCGGCTTCGACGGGCTGCTCATGACCGACGATATCGACATGAAGGCGTTGAGCGGCACGCCGGCGGACAAGGCGGCGGGCGCGCTGGCGGCCGGCTGCGACGTCGTGCTCGATTGCTGGGCGCGAATGGCGGAGATGGCGGCGATCGTCGAGCGGATCGACGACTGCGGCGCGCGGACGCTCGCCCGGCTCGACCGTGCGATGGCGATGCGCGATGCGCCCGCGGGCGAGATGGCCGCGCTGATCGCACGGCGCGACGCCTTCCTGGCGCTCGCCGATGGATGACACGCTCGCCCTCGCGCTCGATCGTTGGGAGGAGCCGCTCGGCCTGCTGCTGCCCCATGCGGCGGCCTCGGAGCGGCGGGCCTGTCGACCCGGTTGACGTGCTATTAGCGAAGGATGTGGAAAAGGACGCCGAGGACGCCTAGATGCGTTCATGGTCTCCAGGAGTTAGCGCCATGGGCGGTTTCAGCCCCATTCACCTGCTCATCCTCGCCGTCGTCGCCATCCTGTTGTTGGGCGGCGGACGCTTCTCCAACCTGATGGGCGATGTCGCCAAGGGTGTGAAGAACTTCAAGAAGGGCATGGCGGAGGAGGACGAGGACATCCGCAAGCCCGCCGCCCGGCTGGAGGCGAAGGCATCGGCCGATCCGGCCTTCGACCGGGAGGGCAAGCGCGTCCGCGAAGACCGCTGACGCCGCCCGCCCCGGCGACCGTTCCCGCGCATGTTCGATATCGCTCCGTCCGAATTGCTGCTGGTCGCCGTCGTCGCGCTCGTGGTGATCGGCCCCAAGGACTTGCCCAAGGCATTGCGGGTGCTCGGCTACTGGGTCGGGCGCGCGCGGGGCGTCGCGCGCCAGTTCCGCGCCGGTTTCGACGAGATGGTCCGTGAATCGGAACTCGCCGAGATGGAGAAGAAATGGGCATCGGAGAACGAGCGCATCATGCGGGAGCATGATGGCGGTGCCGAGGCGGACGTGGCCGCCTCGCCCGCGCCGGAGATTGCCGCGGCCGAGCCGGTAACAGCCGATCGGGACGAGCCGACGCTCCCGCCGTCCGAGCCGTCGGACGCGGCCGAGCTGGTCGATCGGGCCGCGGTCCACGCGCGAATGCGCGAGAGCCGCGGCGGACCGCCCGTCGCCGACGCGCCGGTGATGGTCGAGCGGCCGCATGTCGCGCCCGCGCCGGGCGCCGCCACGCCGCCCGCGGACCCGGCTTCGTCGTGAGCGACGACCTCGACGCCAGCCGCGCGCCGCTGCTCGACCATCTGATCGAGCTGCGCCGGCGACTGCTCTACAGCATCGCCGCGCTGGTCCTGTTCTTCGGCGTGTGCCTGTATGTGGCGCGCGACATCCTGCGGCTGCTTGTCGCGCCGCTGCACATGGCCGGGCAGTCGGAGCTGATCAATACCGACGTCTATGGCGGCTTCCTGGTCGAGGTGAAGGTCGCCTTTTTCGCCGGGCTGATGCTCGCCTTCCCGATCATCGCCAACCAGATCTGGCGGTTCGTCGCACCGGGGCTCTATCGCAAGGAGAAGCGGGCGCTGCTGCCGTTCCTGCTGGCGACGCCGGCGCTGTTCACCCTCGGTGCCTCGCTCGCCTACTTCATCGCCATCCCGCTTGCGCTCAAGTTCCTGCTGGGCTTCCAGGGCGATCTCGGTGGCGTGACGCAGCGCGCGCTGCCGGACGTGAACAGCTACCTCAAGTTCGTGATGCAGTTCCTGTTCGGCTTCGGGCTCGCCTTCTTGCTGCCGGTGCTGCTCATGCTGCTGGAAACGGCGGGGATCGTGACGCGGGCGCAGCTGGTGGCGGCGCGGCGCTATGCCATCGTGGCCAATTTCGCCGTGGCTGCGGTGCTGACCCCGCCGGACATCGGCTCGATGCTGCTGCTCGCGCTGCCGCTGGTGCTGCTGTATGAGCTGGCGCTGTTCGGAATCTGGTTCACCGAGCGCCGTCGCGCCCGCGAAACGGCTGTGATTACTGCCGACGACTAAGCCGCGATCAGCAGCAGGTTCGCCGTTGATCGGCCAACTCCTCGTGCCCAAACGAATTAAGGCCCAGAAGCGCCTCCAGGGGGGGGGGAGGGGAGACGCTTCCGGGCCTATGTCGTGGATAGCGAGAGCGGGGGGGCATATTTCGCTATCCGAAGAGTAGAACGGCGCTTCAAGAGAAGGGTTCCGGCGCCCCGATATTTTTTGTCGTCAGGGCCGTCCGACCACCGCAAAGGCGATCTCGTAGGCGCCGACCATCGGATCGTGGTGGAGCGGGGCACGGAGCTGACGGGCGAGGCCCTCCATCACCCGCGCATAGCGGGTGACGGCCAACGTCCGCAGCCGATCGGTTTCGATCAGCGCACGCGAGACGACGCGGAGTTTCGCGCGGTCCTGCTCCTCGCCGGCGCGAACCGCGATGCGGATCTGCGCCCGAGGATCGCAGCCCATCGCCAGCTCGACCGCCTCGGTGATCAGGAAGGCCAGCGCGACGCCCACATCCTGGTTCACGCATAGCGACTCGATTTCCAGCGTAATGCCCAGACCATGCGATTCCGGCGGCGCGGTGGCGCGGATGTTCGCGGCCAGCTCGCCGATCATGGTGCGCAGATTGAGCCCGCGATTGTCCTCCAGCTCGGCGAAATGGTTGCGGTGCACCACTGCCAGCGCATCCACCCGCCGCTGGATGGAGCCGTAGGCGGCGCTCGCATCCGCGCTGATCGCTCCGCGGGAATGGAAGTTGATGAGGCTGGAAATGACCTGGAGGTTGTTCTTGACGCGGTGATGCACCTCGCGCGTGAGCTTGGTCTGGCGCTGCAGCCCCTCGGCAAGCCCCGCCTCGTGGATGGCCACCGTGCGGCTGATCGCGCGGAAGGTGTCGCCCAGCTCGCGGATCTCGGCGGCGGGCAGCGGACCGTCGGCGCCGACGTCGATCACCTCGCCCGGCGTGAAGGCGGCCACGCTGGCCCGCAGCCGCCGGAGCGGCCGGATCAGCAGGCGGTCGACGACCATCCAGGCGATCACCGCCGCTGCCGCCCACATCAGCAGCGGCAGCAGCATCGCGACGACCAGCGAGGAGGTGATCGGCGCGCGGCGCATGCTGGTGCGCAGCGACAGCCTGCCCACGCCGAGATCGGAGCGCAACGTCTCGATGCGATCGAGCGGGCCGGCGGCGGCCATCGTCTCCAGCACCAGGCTGTCGTCGCCGAGCGTCAGCGCGCTGCTGAGAGGCGTGCTGCGGCTGGTCGGCCGGCCCAGCGCCGCCAGCGTCGCGCGGGGGAACAATGCGCGCGCCCGCAGCCCATTCGGCGCGGTGCGCAGCGTCAGCAGCACGCCCGTTCCCGGCAGGATCGCGGCGGCCACCGGGGATCCGGCGATGCGCGTGACGGCGTGCGACGGCACCGGCTCGCCGCATAGCACATGGCCGGCGCGGTCGAGCACCGCGAAACTGGTGCCGCTGGAGGAACGCTGCGCGAACACGCCCTGTGCGCGCGCGCAGCTCGGTACGTCCTGGGGATCGTGGCCGAGCGCCGTCACCGCGGCGGTCAACGCGGTCATGTCGCCGATCAGCTCGGTTGCGATCACCCTCGCGCTCTCGTTGCTCACGACATGCAGCCGCGAGCGCGTCTCGGCGTCCGCCAGCCGGGTGGTCTGCAACGTCGCGAACACCGCGATGAGCGCAAGTGGCAGCAGACCGACGCTGAGGATCAGGAACAGCTTGGCTCCCGTGGGCAGTCGGGCCAGGGCAGGCAGGGCAGAAATGCTGCGGCGGTCAGCGGGGCCCGGGCGGACGGTGGCCATTTCCCAGCATCAATCGAGCTTGCCCAGCAGGGCCAGGAACTCGTCGGGCACCTGTTCCTCCACCGTCTGCTGGTACACGGACCGCAAGGCTTCGCCCATCGCACTGTCGTCGGCAGGCTTGCTATCCTCGCTGCGGGGGCCGGAGCGGCGATCGAACTTCTCGGCCAAAGCGGTTACTTCCCCCTGATCCTCCGGGTCTGCGCGTCGTTCGTGACGGACCGGAGATACGGCGCGGCCACGGTTCGCAGTCCCCCGCGTTCCGCGACCGCAACATGTTCTGAGCAATCTGCGATGGTGGAAACCAAACAGCCATTCGTCGGTTCCAGTGGAAGCGGGGAAAACCGGTTCATAGTGGGACGGCAGGGCTTCCGAAAATCGGGGCTCGCGCGTAGCGACGCAAGGCGGCCGCGCTGTCCGACGGTCAAGGAGTGAATGTCGCTTATGTCGTTGGGTCAGCAACTCGCACCGCACCTCCCTTTCCTGCGGCGCTATGGCCGGGCGCTGACCGGCAGCCAGCAGCAGGGCGACAAATACGTGCGCGCGACGCTGGAAGCGATCGTCTCCGCGCCCGACCAGTTCCCGCGCGGGGTCGAGCCCCGGCTGGGGCTCTACCGCATGTTTCAGGGTATCTGGAACTCGGCCAATTTCGATGAGACCGGCGCGGAGTCGGCTGGCGACACGGATTCGCAGGAGGCGATCGCGCGCGCGCGCCTGGCGCAGATCACGCCGCTGTCGCGGCAGGCGTTGCTGCTGACCGCCATGGAGGGCTTCACGCCCGAGGATGCGGCTTATCTGATTGAAGTCGAGCCGGACGAGATCGAGCAACTCGTCACCGAGGCGCTGCAGGAAATCGAGAAACAGACCCATTCCCGTGTCCTCATCATCGAGGACGAGCCGATGATCGCGATGGATATCGAGACCATCGTGCGCGATCTGGGCCATGAGGTGACGGGCGTCGCGGTCACCCGCGACGAGGCGGTGGCGCTGGCGATGGAGGACCGTCCCGGCCTGGTGCTCGCCGACATCCAACTGGCGGACGACAGCTCCGGCATCGACGCCGTCAAGGACATCCTCGCCGAGTTCGAGGTGCCGGTGATCTTCATCACCGCCTTCCCCGAGCGTCTGCTGACCGGCGAGCGTCCGGAGCCGACGTTTCTCATCACCAAGCCGTTCCAGCGCTCGACGGTCAAGGCCGCGATCAGCCAGGCGCTGTTCTTCGACCAGAACACGGCGCCGGCCCCGGTCGCCTGAGCGCGGCGGGCACGCATCCAAAACGACGCAGGAAGGTTGAACGCGCATGCCCGATCCCGAGGACACTCCGCACCTGAATGCCACCGAGGCGCGGGGTGCGGCGACGCCGGGCGTCGCACGTTATGTCTTGGGCATCTCGCTGGTCTTGGTGATCGTCGCGTTTTTCCTGGTCTGGAAGCTGGCTTAATCTGAGGCAATCTGCCCGGGCTGGCGCTGGCGGCCCGCCTTTCCTATGTTGCGTGCGGGGCGCTGGCCGCCCGGCGTGGGGGTCGACTTTTTCCGATGACGGACAGCGTGCGCAACGACGAGGATGAAGCGGCAGACGCGCGCCCGGCGTTCGAGCATGTCTCGCTCTCCGATCCCGAGTTCAAGACGCAACTGGCCCAGGTCATCCCGCACCTGCGCGCGTTCGGTCGATCACTGTCGGGCAGCCGCGACCTCGCCGACGATCTCGTGCAGGAGACGCTGCTCAAGGCCTGGGCGGCGCGCCAGCGATTCCAGGCCGGCACGAACATGCGTGCCTGGACCTTCATCATCCTGCGCAACCTGTATCTCAGCCAGATGCGGCGCGCGCGCTTCAAGGGCGAGTGGGACGATCTGGTCGCCGACCGCATCCTCGCCGCGCCCGCCAGCCAGGACCGGCACGTGGAACTGGGCGACATGCAACGCGCGCTGCTGCACCTGCCGCAGCCGCAGCGCGAGGCGCTGATCCTGGTCGGCGCGGGCGGGTTCGCCTATGAGGAGGCGGCCGAAATCTGTCAGGTGGCGGTCGGCACGATCAAGAGCCGCGTGGCGCGTGGCCGGGTCGCGCTGGAAGCGCTGCTGAGCGACGGCGCGTTGCCGTCCCGCCGGTTGCACGAGCAGGACCCGGACAAGACCGCGCTCGACACGATCATGGGCAGCGTCGAGGAGCTGAGCCGCGGGCGTTGACGTCGCGGTCATGCTGGCGGGCGATCGTCTCGCCGACGCGATCGCTCGGGCGCGCGCCCATTCTCCCTTTCTGGCGTCGGCGCTGCAACGCGAGCCGGCGATCGCTTCGGCCTGTGAGGCAGGCGCGCTGACCCTCGACCTGGCGGAGATCGCCGCCGATCAGCCGATCACCGTGCGGCTGAGGCGACGACGACGCGCGCTCGCATTGACGGTGGCGCTAGGCGATCTGGCCGGGCTGATGGACCTGACCGCCGTGACCGGCGCGCTGACCCGCTTCGCCGACGGGGCGCTCGACGAGGCGATCGCGGCGGCCATTTTCGAGCGCACCCCCGACGCCGAGCTGCGGGGCTTCACCGCGATCGCGCTCGGCAAGCAGGGCTCGGGCGAGCTGAACTATTCGTCCGACATCGATCCGATCCTGCTCTACGATCCCTCCACGCTGCCGCGCCGTGCGCGCGAGGAACCGGCGGACGCGGCCGTGCGGATCGCCCGGCGCGTCGTCGAGCTCCTGCAGGCCCGCGACGCCGACGGCTACGTGCTGCGTGTCGACCTGCGGCTGCGGCCTTCGCCGGAGGTCACGCCGATCGCGCTGCCGGTCGATGCCGCGATCGGTCATTACGAAAGCCAGGCGCTGCCCTGGGAACGCGCGGCGTTCATCCGCGCGCGCGCGGCGGCGGGCGATCTGGCGCTCGGGCGGCGCTTCCTGGCGGCGGTGCGCCCGTTCGTGTGGCGGCGCGCGCTCGATTTCGGCGCGATCGGCGAGATCCGGGCCCTGACGCACCGGATCCGGGACCATTATGCCGGCGGCCAGGCGTTCGGCCCCGGCTATGACCTGAAGCGCGGGCGCGGCGGCA
Organism: uncultured Sphingomonas sp.; assembly: GCF_964250165.1. GTDB lineage: Bacteria > Pseudomonadota > Alphaproteobacteria > Sphingomonadales > Sphingomonadaceae > Sphingomonas. Next base: position 23,043 of record NZ_CAXUEK010000013.1, read on the forward strand.
TCCGCGAGGTGGAGTTCTTCGCGCAGGTGCAACAGCTGATCCATGGCGGCCGCGACCCGAGCCTGCGCGCGCCGGCGACGCGCGATGCGCTGGCGGCGCTCGCGGCGGCGGGGCGGATCGGCGCGGACGAGGCCGCGTCCCTGACCGAGGCCTATACGGCGCTGCGGACGATCGAGCACCGGCTGCAGATGGTCGACGATCGGCAGACGCACACCTTGCCGAGCGGCGCCGCGCTCGACGGCGTCGCGCGCCTGCATGGTCTGACCGACGGCGCGGCGCTGCTGGCCATGCTTAGGCCGCACGTGGCCGCGACGGCGCGCCGCTACGACGCGCTCGATGACGGCGCGCCTGCGGGCGCATCGCTCGATCTGCTCGGCCGCCTGGGCGAGACGGGGGCGCAGCGCGTGGCGCAGTGGCGCGCGGCCACCTATCCGGCGCTGCGCAGCGCCCCCGCCCAGGCGGCGTTGGAGGCGGTGCTGCCGATCCTGCTGCCCGCCTTTGCCGCCGCGCCGGAGCCGGACAAGGCGCTGCTGCGCTTCGACCGGCTGCTGGAGCGGCTGTCGAGCGCGGTCAATTTCCTCCGGCTGCTGCAGGCGCGCCCCGGCCTCGCGCTGCTGCTAACGCAGGTGCTGAGCCACGCGCCGCCGCTCGCCGAGGAGCTCGGGCGGCGGCCGGCGCTGCTCGACGGGCTGATCGATGCCTCCGCGCTCGCGCCGGTCGGAGATGTCGAGGCGCTGACGGCGCTGCTGCGCGCGGGCGATGTCCACGATTACGGCAGCCGGCTCGATCATGTCCGCCGCGTCGTCGGCGAGCTTCGCTTCGCATCGGGGGTGCAGATCGTGGCGGGCGCCGCGGACCCGCTGGCGGTGGCGGGCGGCTACTCACGCATCGCTGAGGCAACGCTCGAGGTCCTGGCGGAAGCGGCGGTGGCCGAGTTCGCGCGTGCGCACGGCCGGGTGCCGGACAGCGAGCTGGTTATCCTCGGCCTCGGCCGGTTGGGCGGCGGCGCGCTGACGCACGCCTCGGATCTCGACCTCGTCTACCTGTTCACCGGCGATTTCCGGGCCGAGTCGGATGGCCCCAAGCCGCTGGGGGCGACGCTCTACTACAACCGGCTGGCGCAGCGGGTGACGGCGGCGCTGTCGGTGCCGACCGCGGCGGGGCCGCTCTACCCCGTCGATACGCGGCTGCGGCCGTCGGGCGCGCACGGGCCGCTCGCCGTCAGTCTCGACAGTTTCGCCCGCTATCAGCGCGAGGAGGCGTGGACCTGGGAACACATGGCGCTCACCCGCGCCCGCCCGATGTTCGGCTCGCCGTCGGCGCGGGCGGCGACGCAGGCGGTGATCGACGGCGTGCTCGCGGGCGACCGGCCGGTGCGCGACATCGTCGCGGATGCGGCCGCGATGCGGGCGGAGATGGCCGCGCACAAGCCGCCGCAAGGCCCGTTCGATGCCAAGCTGCTGCCGGGCGGGCTGGTCGACCTGGAGTTCGCGGTGCATGTCGCGCAGCTGACGCGGCGCACCGCGTTCACGCCGCGGCTCGACCGGGCGGTCGATGCGCTGGTCGCAGCCGGGCTCGCCGCTCCGGCGCTGAGGGACGCCCACGATCTGCTCACCGGCCTGCTCGTCACGCTGCGGCTGGTCGCGCCCGATGCCGCCGCGCCCGACCCGGGCACCGCGACGCTGGTCGCGCGGGCGCTGGGGTTGCCGGACTGGGCGGCGGTGGTTGCCAGCCTTGCCGCCACGCGGCAGGAGGTGGAGCGTTATTGGCGCGAGGTGACGGGCGATGGAAACGGGAACGGCGCTGCCTGACGTGACGGTGACGCTGGCGGACGGGAGCGCGCAGGCGCTCCCCGCGCTGGCGGGTCATCCGGCGGTTGTATACTTCTATCCCAAGGCCGACACGCCCGGCTGCACGCGCGAGGCGGAGGACTTCACCGCGCTGGCCGACCGGTTCGCGGCCGCCGGCGTGGCGGTGATCGGGATCAGCAAGGACCCGCCCGCGGCGCTCGCCAAATTCGCGGCGAAACGCAACCTGACCGTCCGGCTCGGCAGCGATGAGAGCGGCGCGGCGTCGGACGCGTTCGGCGTCTGGGGCGAGAAGCAGATGTACGGGCGCACCTATATGGGCGTCGAGCGCGCGACCTTCCTGTTCGGCGCGGACGGGCGGCTCGCGCATGCCTGGCGCAAGGTGAAGGTGCCCGGGCATGCGGAGGCGGTGCTGGCCGCGGCCCGCGCGCTCTAGTGGCGAAACTGAAGGTCTATCGCACGCCGATCGGCTTTCACGACGCCTATGTCGCCGCGCCCAGCCGGAAGGCGGCGCTGCAGGCCTGGGGCAGCGACGCCGACCTGTTCGCCCGCGGCATGGCGGAAGTGGTCGACGATCCCGCGCTCGCCGCCGAGCCGCTGGCGCATCCGGGCGAGGTGATCCGCCGCTCGCGCGGCTCGGCGGCGGAGCAGCTCGCGGCGTTGCCGCCGGACCGCCCGAGACCGAAGGCGGCCAAGCCCACCGAGCCGACCGCTCGCCGGCCGCGGGCGAAGCCGCCGCGGCCCAGGCGCGACGCGCTCGACGCCGCCGAGCAGGCGCTGGCCGACGCCGAAGCGCGACAAAGCGCGGAAGACAAGGCGCTGGCGGCCGAGGAGGCGGAGCTGCGCCGACGCCGGGAGCGGGCGCGGGCGGATCACGCGGCGACGATCGAGAGGCTGGAGAAGGCGCGGCTGCAAGCGGAGCGAGGCTATGCCGAGGCGCTGGCGAGATGGCAGGCGGCCGACTAAACTCGGCTGTCTCCCACCCTTCGTCATCCCCGCGCAGGCGGGCATCCATTATCGCCGCATCGGCTGCCAACGTCTATGGACGCCGTCTTCGCAGAATGACGGGCGGTTTTCCGGTTCGATGAGGCCTAAGGCCGCGGCGGCACCAGCGCCGGCACCTGCCGGGCGGAGTCGGCGGGGTCGATGCCGGGGCGGAAGCCGGCGGGGATCACCTCCTCGCCGCGCAGCGCGCGCGCCGCGCGGGCGACCGCCTCGACCACGCGGGGGTAGACGCCGCAGCGGCACAGCACGGTGATCGCCTGCCTGATCTCCGCCTCGCCCGGATGCGGGTTCTTTCGCAGCAGCACCGATGCCTGCATGATCATGCCGGGGATGCAGAAGCCGCATTGCGGGACCTGCGCGGCGAGGAAGGCGAGCTGGAGCGGGTGGTTGCGCTCGCGCGACAGGCCCTCGATGGTCGTCACGTAACTGCCCTCGATCGCGCCGATCTTCACGCGGCACGCGGGCAGCGCGGCACCGTCGACATCGACGATGCACGCGCCGCAATCGCCGGTGCCGCAGCCATATTTCGCGCCGGTCAGATTGGAGGCATCGCGCAGGGCCGCGAGCAGCGGCGTCGCCGGGTCGAGCCGGTACTCGACCGGCTGGTTGTTGACGGTGAAGCGGGTCATGCGCCGTGCCCGAGCGCGGCGATCTCCGCCTCGGCGAACCCCAGGTCGCGCAGCACCGCCGCGTCCTCGCGCGCGCCGGCCATGGCGGGCGCCACGGTGCCGCTGGCGGAGTAGCGCGGCGCGGGCGCGGGCTGGGCGACGCCGCCGGCCGCGACGAACGTGGCGCGGGCACGGTTGTGCGGGTCGGCCAGCGCCTCCTCGAAATCGAGCACCGGCGCGAAGCAGACCTGATGGCCGGCAAAGGCCGCGATCCATTCGTCGCGCGTGCGCTCGCGGAAACGGCGCGTCAGCTCCGTCTTCAGCTCGCCCCAGGCGCGCGGGTCCATCTGCCGATCCCAGCCCGCATCGGCCAGCGCCATCACCCGCCGGAGCTCGGCATAGAATTGCGGCTCGATCGCGCCGAGCGAGACCCATTTGCCGTCCGCGGTCTCGTAGGTGTCGTAGAAATGCGCGCCGGTGTCGAGCAGGTTGGTTCCCCGTTCGGTCGACCAGCGGCCCGCCGCGCGGAACCCCCAGATCATGCTCATCAGCAAGGCCGAGCCGTCCGTCATCGCGGCGTCCACCACCTGCCCCTCGCCGGTGCGTTGCGCGTGGAGCAGCGCGGCGAGCATGCCGAAGGCGAGCAGCATGCCGCCGCCGCCGAAGTCCGCGACCATGTTGATCGGCGGCGTCGGCTTCTCGCCCGCGCGGCCGAAGGCGTGCAGCGTGCCGGAGATCGCGAGATAGTTGATGTCGTGCCCGGGCTCCTGCGCCATCGGCCCGGTCTGGCCCCAGCCGGTCATGCGGCCGTAGACCAGGCGCGGATGGTCGGCGAGCAGCAGGTCGGGGCCGAGCCCCAGCCGCTCGGCGACGCCGGGGCGGAAGCCCTCGATCAGTCCGTCGCTCCCCCGCACAATGCGGCGCACCGCCGCGACCGCCTCGGGCTGTTTGAGGTCGAGTGCGATCGATCGGCGCGAACGGAGGAGCGGGTCGTGCGCGTCGCTCGTCATCCCGGCGCCGGCGCCGCGATCGATGCGGATCACCTCCGCGCCATGGTCCGCCAGCATCATGCCGCAGAACGGGCCGGGGCCGATGCCGGCGAGCTCGACGATGCGCAAGCCGGTGAGGGGGGCGTCGGCCAAGGCTTGCTCCATCCGTCATGCCGGGCCGGTCCCGGCATCCACGTCGGACATGAGGACCGACGCTTGCAGCTTGGGCGACGGTGGACCCCGGCACAAGACCGGGGGTGATGGGTCAGCCGGAGCCGAGCAGCGGCGACGCCTTCCCGAGCGCCAGATCGGCCTCGGAGAAGCGGATCGGGGTGCGCAGGCCCGGCAGCGTCGCGCCGTCCTCGCGCGTCACCTCGATGCGCATGCCGCGCGCGATCACCTGCGGGTCGTCGAACGCCTGCGCCACGGTGTTGATCGGGCCGGCCGGCACGCCCGCGGCCTCCAGCGCGCGGAGCAGCTCGTCGCGATGACGCAGCCGGGTCAGCGCCTCGATCGCGGCGAACAGCGCGCCGCGATGCTCGATCCGGCCCGGGTTTGTCGCCCATTCCGGCCGCGCCTCCAGCCCCGTCGCCGCGCAGAAGCGGCGGAACTGGCCGTCATTGCCGACCGCCAGGATGAACCAGCCGTCGGCGGTGGGGAAGACGGCGTAGGGCGAGACGTTCATGTGCGCGTTGCCGACGCGTGGCGGCGTGACGCCCGACAGGAACCAGTTCATCGCCTGATTGGCGAGCACCCCCGTCATCGTGTCGAGCAGCGCCATGTCGATGTGCTGGCCGCGTCCGGTGCGTTCGCGCATGGTCAGCGCCGCCTGAATGGCGATGACGCCGTAGAGGCCGGTCATGATGTCGGCGAAGGCGACGCCGATCTTCTGCGGCTGCCCGTCCGGCTCGCCGGTCAGGTCCATGATGCCGCTCATGCCCTGGACGATATAGTCGTAGCCGGCGCGGCCCGCATACGGCCCGTCCTGACCGAACCCGGTGATCGAGCAATAAACCAGGCGCGGGTTGAGCGCGGCCAGGCTGGGATAGTCGAGCCCGTATTTGGCGAGGCCGCCGACCTTGAAGTTCTCGATCAGCACGTCGGCGTCGGCGACCAGCGCGCGCACCGCCGCCTGGCCTTCGGCGGTGGTGAAATCGGCGACGACCGACCGCTTGCCGCGATTGCAGGCGTGGTAATAGCCGGCGCTCTCGCTGCCGTCCGGGTCACGGACGAACGGCGGGCCCCAGGTGCGGGTGTCGTCGCCGGCCGGGCTCTCGACCTTGATCACCTCGGCGCCGAGATCGGCGAGCACCTGCCCCGCCCACGGGCCGGCGAGGATGCGGGCGAGCTCGATGACCTTGAGGCCGGTGAGGGGAGTGTTCGTGGTCGTCACCGCCGTTCAGGATGCGCTGATCGACAGAAGATCGACGCCCGACTTCTTCAGGACCAGCACGATGGCGATCAGCGCCAGCGTGTAGAGCAATGCCGACAGCATGTTGAGGAGGATGGACCGAACGGCATTGCCCTTGAGCGCATCCTTCAGGATGGCGGGGCGGGCTTCGTCAATCGCGCCCGATGCGTATTCCGCCAGGGCGGAGGTCGCCGCATCCGTCGCGTTCTGGATCAGCTGCGGCGTCCATGTGGCCGCATAGGCCGCCAGCTCCGCCGGTTCTGGATCGCGGCCTCGCTCTGCGTTGAAGGATTGGATCCATTCACGCTTGGACGTCTTGTAAATCGCATAGGCGACCATGCCGAGCAGCTTGTCATCGCCCTCGACGACCAGCTTGGTGAAGATGGGATTGTGCGGCACCGGCGCAGCTACGTCTTCTGACCCTTCTGCGTCAGCGCGCTGGCGGCAAGCGACTTGTTCGCGCGCGCCGACGCTTTGCCATAGGCCTCAGAGCTCATCACCTTGGTCGTGTGGCCCGAGCTGGACACCTCGCGAAAGACGCCGCCCGAGCGCGTTCGGCTGTCCTTGGACACGGTAAAGCTTTTCGAGGCCATGGCCTAATCTGGGCTCCCTACCCGCTGACGTCAACGTGGTCCTGTGCTCGTCCTGTCCGCGTCGCGAAAGCGGGAGAGGGCTGTCGTCAGAACGCGCTCAGCCCCGTGATCGCGCGGCCGAGGATCAGCGCGTGGACATCGTGCGCGCCCTCATAGGTGTTGACCGTCTCCAGGTTCATCAGGTGGCGCATGACGTGATACTCGCCGGCGATGCCATTGCCGCCGTGCATGTCGCGGGCGTGCCGGGCGATGTCGAGCGCCTTGCCAACATTATTGCGCTTGATGAGGCTGACCATCTCGGGCGCGAACTTGCCCTCGTCCATCAGCCGGCCGACGCGCAAGCTGGCCTGCAGGCCGAGCGCGATCTCCGTTTCCATGTCGGCGAGCTTCTTCTGGAACAGCTGGCGGCCGGCGAGCGGCGTGCCGAACTGCTTGCGGTCGAGGCCATAGGCGCGCGCGGCATGGAAGCAGAACTCGGCCGCGCCCAGGCTGCCCCAGCTGATCCCGTACCGCGCGCGGTTGAGGCAGCCGAACGGGCCCTTGAGCCCGGCCACGTCGGGCAGCAGCGCGTCCTCGCCCACCTCCACCTCGTCCATCATCACCATGCCGGTGATCGAGGCGCGCAGGCTCAGCTTGCCCTCGATCTTGGGCGCGCTCAGCCCGTCCATGCCCTTTTCGAGGATGAAGCCGCGGATGACGCCGTCGTCGGTCTTCGCCCAGATCACGAAGACGTCGGCGATCGGCGCGTTGCTGATCCACGTCTTGGCGCCGGAGACGACGTAGCCGCCGTCAGTCTTCGTCGCGCGCGTCGTCATGCCGCCGGGGTCGGAGCCGGCGTCGGGCTCGGTCAGCCCGAAGCAGCCGATCCATTCGCCGGACGCGAGCCGGGGCAGGTAGCGGCGCTTCTGCGCTTCCGAGCCATAGGCGTAGATCGGATACATCACGAGGCTGGACTGGACACTCATCATCGAGCGGTAGCCGGAGTCGACCCGCTCCACCTCGCGCGCGACCAGGCCATAGGCGACATAGCCCGCGCCGACGCCGCCATATTCCTCCGGCACCGTCGGTCCGAGCAGCCCCAGCTCGCCCATCTCGCGGAAGATGGCGGGGTCGGTATGCTCGTGCTGGAACGCCTCGACGATGCGCGGCATCAGCCGATCCTGCGCATAGCCGCGCGCGGTGTCCCGGATCAGCCGCTCCTCCTCGCTCAGCTGCTCGTCGAGCAGGAACGGGTCCGCCCAGTCGAATCTGCCCATCCCGGCCATCGCGCCTCTCCTTGTGCGGAGACGCGCTAGGGGGCGGGAGGGGCGGCTGTCCAGCGGATCGCCATCGGCTCCGTTATCTTCAAATGATCTTCAGGCTCAAATCATTGTTCGAGGACCAGCAGCTCGATCACCGCCTCGCCGCTCACCACCTCGGCGGCGCAGCTGGCGACGAACCAGCCGGCCAGCGGCAGCTCGGCTTCGGGCAGCATGGCGAGCCAGTGGGCGAGCGGCGCGGCGTCGGCGGCCGCGTGCAGCCGGTGGCGCGCGCCGGTAAAGGTGGCGGTGGCCCAGGGCGTCTCGCCCGCATGCGACAGCTCGACCGCGCAGCCTTCATCGGCGGCGGAGCGGGCCAGCGCGCGGAGCAACTGCCGGTGCAGGCGTGGCGTCCGGCTCACGGCTGCGCGTCCGCCATGAAGGCCTTGACGCGATCCGTCATCCGCGGGCCGGGTTGCCGCCCCCGCCGCAGATCGTGGACCAGCCGCGGGTCCTTGACGGCAAGCCGGCCGAACTTCGTGACGGGCATCCCCATCATCCGGCAATAACGATCGATCTCGACCAGCAACGACATAGGCCATCCCCGACTCCGGCTACTCTGTTCCCGTTCTGTTCCGAGGACATTTCCTACATGTCCATAGGAAAAATCCTATGATAAGGAGAGGGCATGGCGACGGGCGATCCACGGGAGCGACTGCGGGCGCTGGCAGGCGAGCGGGGCGACAGCCTGGCGGCGCTGTCCGCGATGCTGGGCCGCAGCCATGCCTATCTCCAGCAATGGATCACGCGCGGGTCCCCCAAGCTGCTTACCGAACGGGACCGGCGGGCGCTGGCCGACTATTTCGGCGTGGACGAGGCGGCGCTGGGTGGCCCGCCCACGGTCGCGGCATGGCGCGCGCCACGGCTGGACGTGGCGGCGTCGGCGGGGCCGGGCGCGCTGATCGATGACGAGGCGGCGCTGGGCGCGAGCGCGGTGCCACCGGAGCTGGCGCGCGCCTTGGGGCTGCAGCGGGGCCGCGCCGCGATCATCCGCGTGCGCGGCGATTCGATGGCGCCGGGGCTGGCGGACGGCGACGAGTTGCTGGTCGACGAGGCGTCGTCCTCGCCGGACGCGCGCGGCGGGGTGTATGTGGTGCGGCTCGACGGGGTGCTGCTGGTGAAGCGTGTGCGACGCGGCGCGCGCGGTTATGTGGTGACCAGCGACAATCCCGATGCGCCGCCGGTCGGGGCGGGCGACGTGCAGGTGATCGGCCGCGCCGTCTGGCAGATGCGGAGGCTCTAAATCTTCCCCGTCCCGGGAGGATCAGCGATCCCGCCGCCAGACCAGCAAGGCGGCGATGACACCCAGCGCCAGGCCGGCGAGGAACCAGATCGTCGGCTGCCGCAACGCGAAGCCGATCGCCGCGCCCCCCGTCGCGCCGAGCGCGACCAGGACGCCGCCGGCGGCGGAAGGGCGAGGCTGAGGCATAGCCGCGGTTCTGCCACGTCCGTTGGCGAGGCACCAGCGTCGCCAGCAATGGGCTTCATGAGGAGCGCGTCGCGAGAACGGCTGCCAATGGGTGGAAAGCAGACACTCGTCGTGCAAGGCTCACCATGTGGACACATCGCCGACTAGGAACCGCCGCGCGTGGCTGTTGCTGCCGGTTGTCATCGCCGTCGCTCTGCCTCTCTGGCAGACGCAATTACGGGATGGATGGCTGGAGATGGCGGTCGGTAGCTTAGCGTGGCTGTTCTGGATCGCGGTGGTCGTCTGGGCGGTGCTGACCTTTGTCGCAATACGTTGGCACCGGGCGTGGTGGCTTCTCCTTACCGCGCCAGTCGTGCTCTACCCGGTTGTCATTACCCTTTTCGTAGTCGCCGCCTGTGCAACGGGAGATTGCTTCTAAGGGGGAATGTCCGCTTTTGGGCGATAGCCGACATTCGCAGCGGCGGCGGCCGCCGAGGTCCGTGTGTGGTGGGAAGCCGAAGGTCCGCTTTCGCAGCGCGTTGGCTTCAAACGAATCCGCCGCGATCTCCGTCGAGCACAGCCAGCGGCGCACCGATCACCGCGGTGCGCGCGCGTAGCGCCGCACGAAGGTAGGGCATGGGCAGCGCCAAGAAGCGGCGTGCAGTCATAGTCAGGAACTCGCGCGCGTCGCGGCCAAGGTGCGGCGCGTCATGGTAGCCCGGCGGCACGACCGGCATCGCGGAGTCCGTCATGAGAGCCGGGACGAGCACGCGCAGCAGCCGAGCGCGCCGGCGCACCAGGCCCGGCGCGTGGCCGATATAGCGTTCGCTCATCCGCCCAACCCGGCAGCGCGACAGTCCTAGGTGCGCTGACGCATCACCAAGGGACAAGCCGTCGCGCTCAAGCGCCGTCGCCACGGCTGCCGCGTCTGCCTCGTCAGCGTGTGCAGGCGGCAGCCGATCCAGGAAGAAGGCGTCGAGCAGCGGCGCGACTTGCTCTGCCTGATCCGAAGCGTGCAGCGCCGCCACAAGGTCGGTAACCCAGTCCCGCCCGAGGGCCTCGACGAACATGTCATCCGCCGGCTCCACCCGATCGCGCAGCTCGGCGGCCGGACGTCGGCTGAACCGTGCCCAGCCAGCGGGGGTAAGATCTAACGCTACCGATACGCCACCGCTGCCGGCAAAAGGGATAGGGCTGGTGGTCGGGCCGAACACCACCGCCCGACCTAGCTCAATAGGCGCACGTCGACGCAGGCGCGCGCTGACGGGCCCGCTGGCGAGCACGATCCACAGCTGTGCGCGCCCCGGCAGCACCCAATCGTCCGGCCCCGTCCAGACCGCTGGATCGGCGTCGAGCACCGCATAGGCCGGGATCAGCGCCCGCAGCTCCGCTGCTGGTCGCTCGAAGCGCAGCGCGGTGCCGGGCGGCAGGCGGAACGCCTCCGGGTCGACGCCGGGAACAAGGCTGCCACTTCGTATCAATGGCATATGCGGGTCCGTCAGGCGAAGGCCAGCGCCACCCGCCGCCGCATCGCGACCCCCACCAGACCGAAGCCAGCGATCATCATCGCCCACGAGGCGGGCTCGGGAGTCGGAGAAGCTACAACAGCACGACGCGTTACAACATTCGATGTTGAATAGTAGACGCTGTTAGTTCCTGGCGCCGAGTAAACCAGATACATGCTAAACGTCACGTCTCCGCTCGTGTTAAAGTAGAAAGCGTTGTAGAACTGGCTCGTGCCAGAACTGACGTCGCACACAGCGCCAGTGCACTTGTCACCGAAGATGATGCTGTTGCTATTATTAATATAGCTGGCCGTGACGGGCGTGTAGGCGCTGCCCAAGGTTGAAGTGAAGTTGTTCACTGCGACAGTGCCACTGTAATTGGTAGTGTCATAGGTCAATCCGATGGACCCACTGATAGCAGAGTTTGGTCCAGATGTGAAAACCGACGTAAAGTCGTAAGTCGCGGTAATCACTGTCGCGTTTGCTGACCCAGCCACCATCGTCGCGGCAAGCGCCGCCAAGCCAATCTTCATACTCAAACCCCCACACGGCGTGCATCCAATTGCCTCGCCCCAGCGCAGGCGTTAACAGGCCGTTTACGACCAAGCGACGGCCTTTTCTTACCAAAAGCATTAAGTTCCGGATCGGAACGCCACATGCGATAAATGCTAGGATGGGCTTGTCCCCATAGCTGCCGTTACCGTCACGAAGCAAAGAAGCACGATCGCCCGCGTGGCAGTCTCAGGTACGGCTTGCGTGCAGGGGTCGCGTACTCGTCGACCGCCGGTGGCCGCTATTGGGCGATAGCCGACAGGCAGCTAATTCAGATTGAGCCACCCCTCGCTCAACCCGCCGCCGAGCCAGCGGTGTTGCGCGGCGGCCACGGCGACGAGCCGATGCGGCGTTGCGGTGCGCGGGGCTGTCGCGCCTCGCATGGGGCGGCTAGAGGACGCCATGGTGTTCCGCATGGGGCGGCTCGCTCCGGCGGCCGCCGCGTCCCTGCTCGCGCTGTCCGCCCCGCCCGCCGCGGCCCAGATCGCGCCGGTGCCCGCGCCTGCGAGCGCGTCGGCGCCGCAGGTGGAGCCGCCGCCGCTCGATCCCGCCGCGCCGCTGGCCGAATTGCCCGGCATCGGCGTCGACTGGCCGGACCTGGCCGGCGCGCCCGCGACGCCGGTCGCCGCCGCCGAGGCCGACGCGGCCGCCGAGCACCGCTATACGTGGCGGCTCGACGGCGTGGACGGCGTCGGCTCGGCGGTGCTGCGCCAGCGGTTCGACCAGCTCTCCGCGCTCAACGCGCACGATCGCCAGCCCGCCAACGCCGCGCAGCTCGATCGCCGCGCGCGCGACGATGCCGAGCTGCTGCGCTCGCTGCTGCGCGCCGCGGGCTATTACGACGCGCGGGTCGCGACGCGGGTCGAGGCGGGCGCGCGGCCGCTGGTGGTGCTGGCGGCGACGCCGGGCACGCTCTACCGCCTGGCCGGGGTGACGCTGGCGGGGCTGGGCGCGGCGGGCGGCAAGACGGCGGGGCTGACCGAGACGTTCGGGGTCAAGCCGGACGATCCAGTCGACGCCGACGCGATCAGCAAGGGCGAGGCGGCGCTGAAGGTCGCGGTCGGGCGGCAGGGCTTTCCGTTCGCGCGGGTCGGCGAGCCGGAGGTCGTCGTCGACCACGCGACCAAGACCGCGACGCTGGCGATGACCGTCGAGCCCGGCGCGGCGCTGAACTTCGGGCGGATCGTCGCTGCGCCGGGCAACCGGGTGTTCGCGCCCGATCATGTCCAGGAGATCGCGCGCTGGGGTCCGGGCGACCCGTACGACGCCGGCTCGCTCGACGACCTGCGCCGCGCGCTGATCCAGACCAGCCTGGTCTCGTCCGTCGACGTGACGCCGGTGCCGGGCGCGGCACCGGGCACGGTGGACATCGCGGTGAAGACCGAGCCCGCGCCGGTCCACACCGTCGCCGGCGAGCTCGGCTACGGCACCGGCGAGGGCGCGCGCGCGGAGCTCGACTGGACGCACCGCAACCTGTTCCCGCCCGAGGGCGCGCTGACGCTGCGCTCGGTGCTGGGCACCGAGGAGCAGCTCGGCTCGGTGATCTTTCGCCGGTCCGACTTCCACGAGCGCGACCGCTTGCTGACCCTGCAGCTCGCCGCCGCGCACACCCAGCGCGATGCCTATGACGCGCGCACGCTGTCGATCTCGGGCGCGCTGGAGCGCCAGACCAACATCTTCTTCCAGAAGACCTGGACCTGGTCGCTCGGCGCGGAGCTGGAGGCGTCCGACGAGCAGGACGTGATCGTGTCGACCGGGCAGCCGCGACGGCGGACCTATTTCATCGGCGCGCTGCCGACCAGCCTGACCTATGACGGCTCCAACGACCTGCTGAACCCGTCGACCGGCTTCCGCCTCGGCGCGCGGGTCAGCCCCGAGCTGTCGCTGCAGGGCGCGGCGTTCGGCTATGCGCGCCTGCAGTTCGACGCCAGCGCCTACCAGCCGATCGGCGGCGTGGTGCTGGCGGGGCGCACGCGGCTGGGCACGATCGCGGGCGCGCCGCGCGACCAGATCGCGCCGTCGCGGCGCTTCTACGCGGGCGGCGGCGCCTCGGTGCGCGGCTATGGCTATCAGGCGATCGGGCCGCGCGACCCCAACAACGATCCGATCGGCGGCCGGAGCCTGGCCGAGTTCTCGATCGAGGCGCGCGTCCACGCCTTCGGCAGTTTCGGCGTGGTGCCGTTCCTCGACGCCGGCAACATCTACACCTCGCCCCTGCCCAAGTTTTCGGGGCTGCGCTACGGGGCGGGGCTGGGGGTGCGCTATTATTCCAATTTCGGGCCGATCCGCGTCGATGTCGGCACGCCGCTGAACCCGCAAAAGGGCGACACGCGGGTCGGCGTCTACGTGTCGCTGGGGCAGGCGTTTTGAGGCGCGCGCTCGCCTGGCTGGCGGGCGGCGTCGCGGCGCTGCTGGCGCTGGCCGCCGCGGTGCTGCTGCTGGTCGATACCGATCTCGGCCATCGCTGGGTCGCCGAGCGGATCGACGGGGTGAAGACCGCCACCGGGCTGCGCTTCGCGGTCGGGCGGATCGACGGCTCGCTCTACGGCGACGCGCGGCTGAGCGACGTGCGGGTCTATGATCTCGACGGGCTCCTGTTCCAGGCGCCGCAGGTCGAGCTGGGCTGGCGGCCGTGGCGCTGGTTCGCCAACAGCCTCGACGTCGAGCGGCTGGCGATCGGGCAGGCGACGCTGTTCCACGCGCCCCACACCCGCCAGACCGGCCGGCGCGGGCCGATCCTGCCGGCGTTCGACATCCATGTCGGCCGGCTGAGCGTCGCCCGGCTGCTGCTCGCGGCGCCGGTGCTGGGCAGCGCGCGGGTGGCGCGGATCGGCGGCCGCGCGGACATCCGGCGCGGGCGCGCGCTGCTCGATCTCGCGGCGATCGTCGCGGGCAGCGACCGGCTGCGACTGACGCTCGACGCGGAACCGGACCGGGACCGGTTCGACGTGGGCGTGACGGCGCGTGGAGCCGCCGCCGGCGCGCTCGCGCAGCTGGGGGGGTTCCGCGCGCCGGTGGCGCTGGACGTGGGCGGGCAGGGCAGCTGGTCGCGCTGGACGGGCGCGGCGGTCGGCACGCTGGGCGGGGCGCGGGTCGTCGACCTGAAGCTCGCGGCGACCGGCGGCCAGTATCGGCTGAGCGGCGCGCTCGCGCCTTCGGTCGTGCTCCACGGCAAGCTGCAGCGGCTGACCGCGCCGCGGATGCTGGTCGACGGGACCGCGACGCTGGCCGACCGGCAACTGCGCGGCGCGCTGGCGCTGCGGACGCCGGCGCTGGCGGCCAACGTCACGGGCGGGCTGGACCTGGCCGCGCGCGCCTATCGCGACGTCCGCGTCCGGCTGCGGCTGCTCCGCCCGCCCGCCCTGTTCCCCAACATGACCGCCGACGCGATGGAGCTGCGCGCGATCCTGGACGGCCCGACCGCGACCGCGCGGTTCGACTATCGCCTCGACGCGCGCCGCTTCGCCTTCGATACCACCGGCTTCGAGAACGCCCATGCGGCCGGTTCGGGCCGGCTGTCGCCCGCACCGGTGCGGCTGCCGGTGCGCTTCACCGCCACGCGGGTGACCGGCATCGGCGACGTGGCGGGGGGCATCCTGCGCAGCCTCACGGTATCGGGCGTGCTGCGCGTGACGGCGTTGCAGGTGACGGGCGACGATCTCCAGCTCCGCTCGGACAAGCTGGCCGGGCAGGTCGGGCTGTTCGTCGATCTTCAGAACGGCCGTTACCAGATCGGCCTCAACGGCGTGCTCGGGCGCTATCTGATCCCCGGGCTGGGCGTGGTGGATGTGCGATCGGAGCTGCACGCGACACCTGGCGCGGGCGGCCACGGCACGCGCGTGATCGGCCATGGCACCGCGCAGATGGTGCGGCTCGACAACGCGTTCTTCCGTTCGCTGCTGGGCGGGCTGCCGCACATCGAGACCGGGCTGGAGCGGACGCCGGACACGGTCCTCCACTTCAACGGCTTACGGCTGACCGCGCCGAGCCTGCAGCTGACCGGCAACGGCTATCGGCGGCGCGACGGCACGGTCCATTTCGAAGGGAGCGGCACACACGTCACCTACGGCCCGGTGCAGCTGGTGCTCGACGGCCAGATCGACCACCCGACGCTCGACCTGCGCTTGCCGCTGCTCAACAAGACCTTGGGGCTGCGCGAGGTGAGCGCGCACCTGGACCCGATGCCGACCGGCTTCGCGTTCCGGGCGGCGGGGCAGTCGCGGCTCGGGCCGTTCGTCACCGGCGGCTCGATCCTGCTGCCGAGCGACGGTCAGGCCTCGATCATGGTCGCCGCGCTCGACGTGATGGGGACCCGGGCGAGTGGCCAATTGCTGATCGTGCCCGGCGGTTTTCAGGGGCGGCTCGGCGTGGCGGGCGGCGGGCTGGGCGGCGAGCTGCTGTTCCGGCCGATCGGCGCCATCCAGCGGATCGAGACGCATCTCGACGCCGACGGCGCGCGGCTCGGCGGCGGCGGGACGACGCTGCGACGCGGCCATCTGGACCTGACGACGTTGCTCGATCCGGCGGGCACGCGGCTGGAGGCGAGCGCGACCGGCGCGGGGCTGGCGCGCGGGCGGCTGCGGCTGGCGCGGTTCAGCGGCTCGGCCAGGCTGGTCGACGGGACGGGCGAGGTGCGCGCGGCGATCTCGGGCACGCGCGGTCGCGCGTTCGACATCCGCACGGTCGCGCAGGTGAGCCCCGCCGGCGACGCGATCAGCGCCGACGGCACGCTCGACGGTCGCCCGATCCGGCTGCTCGAACCCGCCCGGCTGACGCCGGAAGGCGACGGCTACCGGCTCGGCCCGACCCGGCTCACCTTCGCCGGCGGCCAGGCGCAGATCGGCGGCACGTTCGGCGGCAACCGCATGAGCGTCGACGCGAGCCTGGCCGACGTGCCGCTCGCCGTGCTCGACATCGGCTATCCGGGCCTGGGCCTCGGCGGCACCGCGTCGGGCACGCTGAGCTACGCCTCGGCGATGGGCGCGGCCCCGACCGGGCGGCTGAACGTGACGATCCGCGGCCTGACCCGCTCCGGGCTGGTGCTCACCTCGCGCCCGGTCGATGTCGGACTGGCGGGCGTGCTCACGCCCGACCGGCTCGGCATGCGCGCGGTCGCCGCATCGGGCGGCAAGACGGTGGGGCGGGCGCAGGCGCTGCTGACGCCGCTGGGGGGCGGCGATCTCGCGACGCGGCTCGCCAATGCGCCGCTGGCCGCGCAGCTGCGCTATGCCGGGCCGGCCGACACGCTGTGGCGGCTGACCGGGGTCGAGCTGTTCGACCTGTCCGGCCCCGTCGCGATCGGCGCGGACGTGAGCGGGCGGCTCGCCCAGCCGGTCATCCGGGGCAGCGTGCAGGCGCAGGGCGCGCGGATCGAGAGCGCGACCACCGGCACGGTGCTGACCGACGTCGCCGCGACCGGCCGGTTCGGCGGCTCGCGGCTGGCGATCGACCGCTTCGCCGCGACGGCCGGGCGCGACGGCAAGGTGAGCGGGACCGGGCAGTTCGACTTCGCCGCCGCGCACGGGATCGGCCTCGATCTCAAGCTCCAGGCCGAGCATGCGGTGATGATCAACCGCGACGACATCGGCGCGACCGTCACCGGTGCGCTGACGTTTCGCTCGGAGGGGCAGGGCGGCACCATCGCGGGCGACGTGAGGCTCGACCGCAGCCGCTACCGGCTCGGCCAGGCCAGCGCCGCGAGCGCCGCGCCGCAGCTCAACGTCCGCGAGATCAACCTGCCCGGCGGCGGCGAGGAGGACGAGGCGCCGCCCGCGGCGTGGACGCTGGCGCTGCGCGCGCGGGCGCCCAACGGACTGCTGGTGAGCGGGCTGGGGCTGTCGAGCGAATGGTCGGCAGACCTGCAGATCGGCGGCGCCCCCGACAACCCGGCGATCAGCGGCCGCGCCACCCTGATCCGCGGCGATTACGAGTTTGCCGGGCGCGAGTTCCAGCTGGAGCGCGGGGTGATCCGCTTCGACGGGGCGGTGCCCGCCAACCCCGCGCTCGACATCGCCGCCGACGCGGACACGACCGGGCTGTCGGCCACCATCCGCGTGACCGGCACGGGGCTGAAACCGGAGATCAGCTTCACCAGCGTGCCCGCGCTGCCCGAGGACGAGCTGCTGTCCCGCCTGCTGTTCGGCACCTCGATCACCAACCTGTCCGCGCCCGAGGCGCTGCAACTCGCCGCGGCGGTGGCGGCGCTGCAGAACGGGGGCGGGGGCCTCAACCCGATCAACGCGATCCGCCGCGCCGCCGGGCTCGACCGCCTGCGCATCCTGCCCGCGGACCCGCAGACCGGGCAGGGCACCTCGATCGCGGCGGGCAAATACGTGACGCGGCGGCTCTACGCCGAGATCGTGACCGACGGGCAGGGCTATTCGGCGACCCAGGTGGAGTTCCAGGTCACGCGCTGGCTGTCGCTGCTCTCCAGCATCTCGACGCTGGGCCGGACCAGCGGCAACCTGCGGGTGTCGCGGGATTACTGAGCCGCGGGCCAGACTTCCAGCTTGAGGCCGGGAATATCGCGGAAGTCGGAGCCGTTAATCGTGACTAGCGTCAGCTCGTGAACGATCGCCGTGGCGGCGATGAGGCGGTCGAGCAATCGTGGGCGCGAGAAGCCGGCGGCGCGAATGATGCGGCCGTACGTGTCCACGATCGGCCGATCGAGGGGGAGCACCATCACGAAGCTCAGGAGATCATCATAGCCGCGCAGGCGATTTCGCAGCAGCGGCTCCGACGCCACGAGACCGGCTTGTAACTCTACGACCGATATCAACGAGAGATTGATCGGTTCCGTTTGTGTGGCCGCCCAGGAAACGAAGGGCTCATCGCCATCCCGCAGGTGAATGGCGACGTTGGTGTCAATCAGGAAAGCCAATCAGATGAGCCCTGGACGGTCCGGCGCCTCAAACGGTTCGCGCGTCCCAACCTCCCGGTACGGCGCGTCGGCCCATGCAGCGCGCAAAGCGGCGGCGAGCGCCTGGTTTTTCCGCAGCGCCGCCTCCGGATCGACTGCGGGCCTGATCGTGAGGCCAAGACCGCTCTTCTCGATCGTGACCTCCGTTCCAGGCTCGAACCCCAACTCTTTCGGCAGCCGCACCGCAGCGCTATTGCCGCTTCTGAACACCTTTCCCTTGACGATCGCGTTCATGCTGCCTCCGTAGTCACGCGTATATACACGTGACCGGAGGTATCTGCAACGTCACGCCGCCTCGCCGACGATCGTCTTCACCTCCATGAAGTCGACCAGCCCGAACTTGCCGCCTTCGCGGCCGTTGCCCGACTGCTTGTAGCCGCCGAACGGGGTGCCGCCGCCGCCGCCCCATGTGTTGATCGAGACCAGCCCGGCACGCAGGCGCGGCGCGACCTTGGCGGCCGCGGCGGGGTCGCCCGAGATGGTGGCGGACAGGCCGTAATCGGTGTCGTTGGCGAGGCTCACCGCCTCTTCGGCGTCGGCATAAGGCGTCAGCGTCGCGACCGGGCCGAACGTCTCCTCGCGCCAGATGCGCATCTCGGGCGTCACGTCGGCGAGCACCGTCGGCTTGATGTAATAGCCGGCGTTGCGGCCATCGGGGCGGCCGGGGCCGCCGGTGACGAGCGTCGCGCCCTCGTCGATCGCGGACTGGATCAGCTCCTGGATCTTGTCGAACTGCGCCTTGTTGACGACCGGGCCGATATGCTGGCCCATCGTCGCCGGATCGCCGACCTGGGCGGACTCCATGATGCCCTTCACCACCTGCGTCGCCTCGTCCAGCTGGCTGGCGTGGACGAGCAGGCGGGTCGGCGCGATGCAGCTCTGGCCGCTGTTCGCCAGCACGCCCTGCACGGTGGGGGGAAGCACCTGGCCGAGATCGGCGCCTTCCAGCACCAGGTTCGGCGCCTTGCCGCCCAGTTCCTGGTGGACACGCTTGACGGTGGGCGCCGCTGCCTGCGCCACCGCGACGCCGGCGCGGGTAGAGCCGGTGAAGCTGACCATGTCGACGCCCTTGTGCGCGGACAGCGCCGCGCCGACGCCGGGGCCGTCGCCGTTCACCAGGTTGAACACGCCCGCGGGCACGCCCGCCTTGTCGAGCACCTCGGCCAGGATCACCGCGCAGGAGGGACATTCCTCCGACGGCTTCAGGATCATCGTGTCGCCGGCCGCCAGCGCGGGGGCGACCTTGGCGCAGATCTGGTTGAGCGGCCAGTTCCACGGCGTGATCATCGCCACGACGCCGATCGGCTCATGGACGACGCGCGCCTTGCCGATCCGCTCCTCCCACTCGAACTCGCCCAGCGCCTTCAACGTGGTCATGAAATAGCCAAGGCCCGCAGGCACCTGCGCTGCCTGCGCAAAGCCGATCGGCGCGCCCATCTCCTCGCTCACCGCCTGGGCGAGATCGGGGATGCGCGCCTTGTACTCCTCGATCACCCGCTCCAGCAGCTGGGTGCGCTCGGCGACCGTGGTCCGGCTGAACGTCTCGAAGGCGCGACGCGCCGCGGCGACCGCCTTGTCGGCATCGGCGGCGCTGCCGAGCGTGATCTCGGTGACCGGCTGCTCGGTGGCGGGATTGATGACCTCCGCGCGGCGGCCGCCGTCGCTATCCACCCATTGACCGTCGATATAATGCTGCAGATGGCTGTTCATCACCGCTCTCCTGGCCTCGCTTTGAACCGGGTCATGCGGCGGGGGTTCACGCGTTGCAACCGGAAACGGATGAGGTGACGGGATGGCGCGGGCGGCGGTGATCGAGCGGACGGGCGGGCCGGAAGTGATCGGGTGGCGCGACGTCGCACTGCCGCCGCCGGGGCCGGGCGAGGTGCGCGTGCGGCACGCCGCCGTCGGGCTGAACTATATCGACACCTATTTCCGCAGCGGGCTGTATCCGGTCACGCTGCCGAGCGGGCTCGGCGCCGAAGCCGCGGGCGTGATCGAGGCCGCGGGCGAGGGCGTCGACCTGCCGGTCGGCGCGCGCGTGGGGACCTGGGGGCCGGCGCTGGGCGCCTATGCGACCGCGCGCAACGTCGCCGCCGAGGCGCTCGTGCGCCTGCCCGACGATGTCGAGGACGAGACCGCGGCCGCGATCCTGCTCAAGGGCGCGACGGCGGCGTTCCTGGTCGAGGACTGCGCGCGGGTGCAGGCAGACCAGACGGTGCTGGTCTGGTCCGCGGCGGGCGGCGTCGGCCATCTGCTGGTCGGCTGGCTGAAGGCGATCGGCGCGACGGTGATCGGCGTGGTCGGCACCGCCGCCAAGGCCGATGCGGTGCTCGCCGCGGGCGCGGACCATGTCTTGCGGCACGACGCCGACGACGTGGCCGCGCGGGTGCGCGAGCTGACCGGCGGCGTGGGCGCGCCGGTGGTGCTCGACGGGGTCGGCGCGGCGACGTGGGAGGTGTCGCTGAAGAGCGCGGCGCGACGCGGGCTGATCGTCAGCTACGGCAATGCCGGCGGCGCGGTCGAGGGCGTCAATCTGGGCGTGCTGGCACGCCACGGCTCGCTGTTCGTCACGCGGCCGACGCTGTTCGACTATGCGGTCACGCCCGCCGACCGGCAGCGGCTCGCCGACCGGGTGTTCGCGATGCTGCGGCAGGGAGCGATCCGGCCGGAGATCGGCCAGCGCTGGCCGCTGGAGCAGGCGGCCGACGCGCATCGGGCGCTGGAGGCGGGGAAGACCCGGGGGAGCACGGTGTTGCTGCCCTAGCCTCCCTCGGGCTCACGCTAACCTGGCGGGTGTCCTCGGCAGGTCGTTGCAGTCGGTCGAGCGATCGCCTCGCCGACCCGGCAGCAGGCCGCGGATCGCCCGGCGGACATGGTCGGCGTCAGGCGTGCAGCGGGGAGGGCTACCAGCATCGGGTTCTCCTTACGGAGTCGGCGGCGCAGTCTGGCCGAACACACCCACCAGCTCGCCCCGGGCAAGGACATGACCCTTCATCTGCGCAAGCACCGCCTCCCGGTCCGCGCCGGCCGGGGCCGACAGCGTCGTGTCGAGCGCGAAGACCTGGAAGTGATAGTGGTGCGGCAGGTCGCCGATCGGCGGGTGCGGGCCGCTGAAGCCGACGACGCGCATCGTCGTCGTTCCCTGCCGCGCCGCGACGGGCGGCGGCGTCTCGGGTCCGATCGCCACGCCTTCGGGCAGGCCGGGGGTGGCGATGTTCCAGACGAGCCAGTGGGTCACCGGCTTGATCCTGCCGTCCGGGTCGTCGACGATCAGCGCATAGGCCTGCGTCCGCGCCGGTGCGCCGCGCCAGGCCAGCGGGGGCGAGACGTTGTCATCGTATTTCGTGTAGCGGCGCGGGATCGGCCCGCCGGCGGCGAAGGCGGGCGAGACCACCGTGAGGCGGCCGTCGCCGCGCGTCTCCACGCGATCCATGGCGATCGGGCCAGGCGGTGGCGCGGTCGGCGCCTGCGCGAGAGTCGCGGCGGCGGCAGACAGCGGGGGCAGCATCGCGGCAAGCGGCTTCCATCGGTGCACGACCGGCTCCTTCATCCTGTTGCGCGCCCAACGCTCACGTCCAATAGAGGATGCGCGCGGCCGGCAGCGTCGCGGCGATCTCGCGTTCGAAGAAGCGGCGCAGCGCGGTCATCGTCTCGGCCGGGTAGACGTGCTTGACCCCGCGGAACTTGGTACGCTTCTCGACGCGGGCGGTGGGATCCATCTCCAGCGCCGAGCCCGGATACCAGCTGTCGAGCACCGCCTTGGAGCCGGGCGTGAAGCGGTGCGTGATGAGCTCCACGGTCAGGTCGAGGCCGTCGACGCCCGCCAGCGCGGCCGCGGCGTCGGCGAGGAGGCCGGCATAGGCCTGCTCCCACCCTTCCGCGGCGATGATCGGCGCGATCGTCAGCCCGACCTTGTAGCCGGCGCGCGCGACTTGCCCGAGCGTCCGGAGGCGCGCCGCGACCGGGCTGGTGCCGCCCTCGAACCGCGCGAAGCGGGCCGGGTTCACCGAGGCCCGCATCCGGGTCTTGCCGCCATGCGCCAGTTCGAGCAGCGGCGCGACGGCGGCGAATTTGGTGGTGAAGCGCAGCTGCGCGTCCGCCTCCCACGCCCCGACATAGTCGATCAGCGCCGTGAGCGAGCCCGTCAGGTGCTCCAGCGCGAGCGGATCGGTGTAGCAGGACGCTTCATAGGTGGTGCCCTCGCCGGCGCGGGCGCGCGAGCGCGAGGTGACGCGGCCCTGGCCCAAATGGCGGGGCAGCTCGTCCAGGATCTCCGGCAGGTTCGCGTAGACGCGGGTCACCGGCGGGCCGGTCAGCGAGCCGGCGAGATAGCAGTAGCTGCAATGCGCGGGGCAGCCCTCGGCCAGGTCGACGCGCCAGTCGGCCGACGGCGCGATCGGCTGCAGGCGACGCTTCGACGGCGGCGCGACGACCAGCGCCAGCGTGCGCTTCGCTTCGGCGTAGCGGCGGCGGGGATCGTCGGGCCAGGCAAAGGCGAGCCGGTCGTTGCCCTGCTCGATGATCTCCACGCCCAGCGCCGTCGCGCGCGCGACGATCGCGCGGCCGTGCTCCCAGCCCAGCGACGAGCGGGTGACCAGGAGGCGGCGCGGGGTCCATGGCTTGACGTCGGTCGTGGCGAGGGCGGCGGCGGGGGGCATCATCCGTCCAACCCGCGAAACGGTCGGCGGGTGCCGGACGGCTGTGCGCGCGGGCAACAGTTTGGCAAAATGGCGATCGGGAGCAACGTTCTAGGTTGCGCCGGCCATGCCGCCGTGCTTTGGCCTCGCCGAAGTCGGAGAGGAAAGGGAGTTTTCAATGAAGCTGGCCAAAGCCATCATGACCGCCGCCGCCATGTCGTTGGCGGCCGCTCCTGCGCTCGCCGCGCCGGCGGCTAACCCGGCCGCGAGCCTGTCGGTCGCCAAGTCGGTCCGCTCGGGTGCGTCCGCCAAGCACGGCAACGAGCTTGCCGGTGGTGGCCTGATCGTCGCGATCGTGGCCGCCGTCGCGGTGATCGTCGCCGTCGTGATCGTCGCCTCGGACGACAACAGCGACAGCAACTGATTACGGATCGCCTCCACAGGTAGAGAAAGGGGACGCCGCGGCGTCCCCTTTTTTGTGCATCCGCCCGGACGGCGATGGGCGAAACCGGCGTGCGGCGCGGCGTGATGCCGCGCCGCGATCGGCGTCAGCCGCTGTAATACATGTCGTATTCGACCGGGCTGGGCGTCATCTCCCAGCGCGCGACCTCTTCGTATTTCAGCTCGACATAGGCCTCGATCTGATCCTTCGAGAACACGTCCCCGCGCAGCAGGAAGTCGTGGTCGGCCGTCAGGCTTTCCAGCGCCTCGCGCAGCGATGCGCAGACCGTGGGGACGTCGGCGAGCTCGGCGGGGGGCAGGTCATAGAGGTTCTTGTCCATCGCCTCGCCGGGGTGGAGCTTGTTCTGGATGCCGTCGAGGCCGGCCATCAGCAGCGCCGCATAGGCCAGATACGGATTGGCGAGCGCGTCGGGGAAGCGCACCTCCACCCGCTTCGACTTGGCGCCCGTCCCGTAGGGGATGCGACACGACGCCGAGCGGTTGCGCGACGAATAGGCGAGCAGCACCGGCGCCTCATAGCCCGGCACCAGCCGCTTGTAGCTGTTGGTCGACGGATTGGTGAAGGCGTTGATCGCCTTGGCGTGCTTGATGATCCCGCCGATGAAGAACAGGCACATGTCGCTGAGGCCGGCATAGCCGTTGCCGGCGAAGCTAGGCTCGCCGCCGTTCCAGATCGAGAAATGGGTGTGCATCCCCGAGCCGTTGTCCTCCTTGATCGGCTTGGGCATGAAGGTCGCCGTCTTGCCGTAAGCGTGCGCGACCTGGTGGACGACGTATTTGTAGACCTGCATGCGATCGGCGGTCTGGGTCAGCGTGCCGAAGGTGAGGCCCAGCTCGTGCTGCGCGGCGGCCACCTCATGGTGGTGCTTGTCGCAGGGCAGGCCCATTTCCATCATCGTCGAGACCATCTCGCCGCGGATGTCGACGGCGGAGTCGACCGGGGCGACCGGGAAGTAGCCGCCCTTGGCGCGCGGCCGGTGGGCGAGGTTGCCGCCCTCATATTCCCGGCTGGTATTGGTCGGCAGCTCGATGTCGTCGATCTTGAAATAGCTGGTCGCGTAGCTGGTCTCGAACCGGACATCGTCGAACAGGAAGAACTCGGCCTCGGGGCCGACATAGACGGTGTCGCCGATCCCGGTCTGGCCGAGATAGGCCTCGGCGCGCTTGGCGGTGGAGCGCGGATCGCGCGCGTAGAGCTCGCCGGTCGAGGGCTCGACGATGTCGCAGATCAGGATCAGCATCGGCGTCGCCGAGAACGGATCGACATAGATGGCGTCCAGATCCGGCTTCAGGATCATGTCGCTCTCGTTGATCGCCTTCCAGCCCGCGATCGACGAGCCGTCGAACATGAAGCCGTCATCCAGCTCGTCCTCGCCGACCACGCCCGACACCATCGTCAGGTGCTGCCATTTGCCCTTGGGATCGGTAAAGCGCAGGTCGACCCACTCGATCTCCTCGTCCTTGATGCGCTTCAGGATGTCCGCTGCGGTCGCCGCCATTCGATGCTCCTCGAGAAAATAGGGGCGGACCGCGGCCCGCCCCGGACCCGTCAGTAGTGATAGGCGCGTTCGCCATGCTCGCCGATGTCGAGCCCCTCATGCTCGACCTCCGGCGACACGCGCAAGCCCCAGACCTTGTCGATCGCGAAATACAGGATGGCCGAGACGACGCCCGACCAGATGAGCGTGGTGAGCACGCCCTCGCACTGCACCCAGACCTGATGTCCCATCAGGTATTCGCCTGGAACCATCGTGCCCGGCTTGGTGGTGTAGTCGGCGATGCCCTGGCCGCCGAACTTCGGCGCCGCGAGGATGCCGGTCATGATCGCGCCGGTGATGCCGCCGATGCAGTGGACGCCGAACACGTCGAGCGAATCGTCATAGCCGAACTTCGACTTCACCGTGGTGACGAAGAAGAAGCAGATCGGCGAGACCATCAGGCCCAGGATCACCGCGCCCATCGTCCCCGCATAGCCCGACGCCGGCGTGACCGCGACCAGCCCCGCGACGACGCCCGACGCCGCGCCGAGCAGCGACGGCTTGCCCTTCACCACCTGCTCGGTCAGCAGCCAGCTCATCGCCGCCGCGGCGGTCGCGATCATGGTGTTCATGAACGCGACCGAGGTGACGCCGTTCGCCTCCAGGTTGGAGCCGGCGTTGAAGCCGAACCAGCCCACCCACAGCAGCGACGCGCCGATCATCGTCATGGTCAGCGAGTGCGGCGGCATCGGCTCGCGCGGATAGCCGATGCGCTTGCCGATGATGAGGCAGCCGACCAGGCCGGCGATCCCGGCGTTGATGTGGACGACGGTGCCGCCGGCGAAATCGAGCGCGCCCTTCTGAAACAGCCAGCCCGCGTCGGCATTGGCCGCGTCCAGCGCCGCGCCGCCCTTCAGCGCCGCATTCGCGAGCGCGTCCGGCCCTTCCCAATACCAGACCATGTGCGCGATCGGAAAATAGACCAGCGTCACCCAGAGCGCGACGAACAGCATCAGCGGCGAGAACCGCACCCGTTCGGCGAAGCTGCCGATGATCAGCGCCGGCGTGATCATCGCGAACGTCATCTGGAACAGGACGTAGGTGAGCTCCGGGATATAGACCCCGTTCGAGAAGGTGGCGGCCTGCGCGTTGGCGTCGACGCCCTTCAGGAAGGCCTTGGACAGGCCGCCGAAGAACGGGTTGCCGCCGGTGAACGCCTCCGAATAGCCCCATGTCACCCAGATCACGCCGACCATGCAGACGATCATCAGCACCTGGGTGAGCACCGACAGCATGTTCTTGGAGCGGACCAGCCCGCCATAGAACAGCGCCAGGCCCGGGACCGACATCATCAGCACCAAGAGCGTGGAGACCAGCATCCAGGCATTGTCGCCCTTGTTGACCGTGGCCACCGGGATGGCGGCGCCCGGCGGCGTCTGCGCGAAGGCAGGATGGGCGGCGAGCGCCGCGATGCCGAGCGTCGCGACGGCGAGCCCGGCCTTGGTCAGGCGGTTCATGAGTGTCCCCCTTGTCACAACGCGTTCTCGTCGGTCTCGCCCGTGCGGATGCGCACCGCCTGGCCGAGATCGAGCACGAAGATCTTGCCGTCGCCGATCGAGCCCGTGACGGCGGCCTGCTGGATGGTCTCCACCACCCGCCCGGCCAGATCGTCGGCGCAGGCCACCTCCAGCTTGATCTTGGGCACCATGTTGGTGGCGTATTCGGCGCCGCGATAGATCTCGGTCTGCCCCTGCTGGCGGCCGAAGCCCTTGACCTCGGTGACGGTGAGCCCGGCGATGCCGATCCCGGTCAGCGCCTCCCGGACCTCGTCGAGCTTGAACGGCTTGATGATGCTGATGACGAACTTCATGCCTCTCCCCCCTCGCTTAGAAGCTGAAACCGATCGACCCGACCACGCCGCCCTTGCTGATGTTGCGGTTGTGGCCGCCGCCGGCGGGGTAGCTGAACAGGTCCTTGTCGGTGTCGACATAGGCCGCGCTCAGCGTCACCGCCTTCCACGTATAGGCGGCGGTCACGCTCCAGTCGGTGTAGCGCTCGCCGAAGGTGATGTAGTTGCGGTCGAACGAGTGGCCGAGATGGCCGGTGACCGTGAGCCCCGTCCTGGGGATAGCGGCGGCGAGCTCGGCATAGCCGTAGATACCCGCGCTCTTGCGGCCGTCGAGCGCCAGCCCGGCCTGTTTCCAGGCGAAATTGCCGCCCAGCTTGGCGCTGAACGGCCCCAGCGTGTGGCTGACATTGGCGTAGGGCTCGAAGAAGTCGGTATTCGCTCCGTTGTTCTGCGGATAGACGTAATAGAGGACGCCGCTGTCGAGCGTGGTGCCGCCGTGGAACGCGTGCTTGTAGCCCGCGATCAGGTCGAGCTCGGCGTCGCTGCCGTTGGCGATATAATCGTCGATCGTGCTGCCCCAGAAGCTGGCGTAGAAGCCCGAGCTGTGGGTCACGGTCGCGGTGCCCTGGACGGCCACGCTCTTGTTGGTCTGCGACAGGCCGCGGAACCGATAGTCGGTGACGATCGCCGCGCCGCCGGTGACGGCGACTGCGGGCGGTGGCGCCGTGTCCTGTGCCGCCGCGGGTGGAATCAGCGACAGGCCGGCCAGGGCCGCGGTGGCAGGTAAGACGATCCGCATCGCGATGACTCCCCCCTTGAAGGCAGCCTGTCAGACGCTCTCCCGGCCGTGACCACGATCGCGCCGCGTCACTGATTGGTAACAGACTATCAGCCGAAACGTCGGTCGCAACACTTTATTGCGGCGCAGCGAGTTTTCTTGAATTGACCAGGCGTGCAGCTTCGCCCGGCCTTGCGAAAACGGGTCAGATCGCCGCGTCGTCGCGGTCGCCGGTGCGGATGCGCAACGCCGACTCGACGGGCAGCACGAAGATCTTGCCGTCGCCGATGCGGCCGGTCTGCGCGGCGGCGGCGATGGCCTCGACGCAGCGTTGCGCCAGCCCGTCCTCCACCACCACCTCCAGCTTCACCTTGGGCAGGAAATCGACGACGTATTCGGCGCCGCGATACAGCTCGGTATGGCCCTTCTGCCGGCCGAAGCCGCGGGCCTCCAGCACGGTGATGCCGGAGACGCCGATCTCGTGCAGCGCCTCCTTCACCTCGTCGAGCTTGAACGGCTTGATGATCGCCTCGATCTTTTTCATGCCCGCCGCTCCGCCGAAGATGCCGGCCCGGATCGTGCCAGCGGCGGGGTGTGGGGGCAAGGCCGTCGTTCGAGGACGTCGCGCACCCGTTCGGGCGGGCTCCCCGTCACACCGGCCCGGTGCCTGGGTCCATTCCCGAGTTTGCCCGGACGTTCGGCGCCAGTCGGTCGTTGAAGAAGAGCGGCGGTGGATGCCGGCGCGAGGCCGGCATGACGGCGAGCCCGGCCTCAGCCGTCCTGCCGCGCCAGCCACGCCTCCAGCCACTTGATCGTATACTCGCCGGCCTGGAACTCCGGATCGTCGAGCAGCGCCTGGTGGAGGGGGATGGTGGTGGTCGGCCCCTCGATCACGATCTCCTCCAGCGCGCGGCGCAGGCGGGCGAGACAGCGCTCGCGGGTGGTGCCGTAGACGATCAGCTTGGCGATCATCGAGTCGTAATAGGGCGGCACGCGATAGCCGGCGTAGAGCCCCGAATCGACGCGGACGTGCATGCCGCCGGGCGCGTGATACTGCTTCACCAGCCCCGGCGAGGGCGCGAAGGTGCGCGGGTCCTCGGCGTTGATGCGGCACTCGATGGCATGGCCGCGGAACTGCACCTCGGCCTGGGTGCAGGACAAGGACTCGCCCTCGGCGATACGGATCTGCTCGCGGACCAGATCGAGGCCGGTGATCATCTCCGTCACCGGGTGCTCGACCTGGAGGCGGGTGTTCATCTCGATGAAGTAGAAGGCGCCGTTCTCCCACAGGAACTCGATCGTGCCGGCGCCGCGATAGCCCATGTCGGCCATCGCCTTCGCCACCACGCCGCCCATGTGCGCGCGCTCCTCGGCCGTGATGACGGGGGAGGGGGCCTCCTCCAGCACCTTCTGGTGGCGGCGCTGGAGCGAGCAGTCGCGCTCGCCCAGGTGGATGGCGGCGCCCCGACCGTCGCCGAACACCTGGAACTCGATGTGGCGCGGATTGCCGAGATACTTCTCCAGATAGACGGTGGCGTCGCCGAACGCCGCCTTCGCCTCCGAGCCCGCCTGCTGCATCAAGGGTTCGAGCTGGTCGGGCGTGTCGCACACCTTCATGCCGCGGCCGCCGCCGCCCGACGCCGCCTTGATGATGACCGGATAGCCGATCCGCGCGGCGATCGCGCGCGCCTCCGCCGGATCGCCGACCGCGCCGTCCGAGCCGGGCACCAGCGGCAGGCCGAGCGCGCCGGCGGTGCGCTTGGCCTCCACCTTGTCGCCCATGGTGCGGATGTGCTCGGGCTTGGGCCCGACGAAGATCAGGTTGTGGAGCTCGACGATCTCGGCAAACCGCGCGTTTTCCGACAGGAAGCCATAGCCCGGGTGGATCGCGTCCGCGCCGCTGACCTCGGCGGCCGAGATGATGTTGGGGATGTTGAGATAGCTGTCGGCGGCGGCGGGCGGGCCGATGCAGATCGCCTCGTCGGCGAGGCGGACGTGCATCGCGTCGCTGTCGGCGGTGGAGTGCACCGCGACCGTCTTGATCCCCATCTCGTGGCACGCGCGGTGGATGCGCAGCGCGATCTCGCCGCGATTGGCGATCAGGAGCTTGCGGATCCTGGGCATGTCAGTCGAGCACGACCAGCGGCTGGTCGAACTCCACCGGCTGGCCGTTCGCCACCAGCACCGCGCGCACCGTGCCCGCGGACGGGGCGGTGATCGGGTTCAGCACCTTCATCGCCTCGATGATCAGCAGCGTGTCGCCGGCGGCGACGCGCTGGCCGGGCGCGACGAAGGGCTTGGCGCCGGGCTCGCCGGACAGATAGACCGTCCCGACCATCGGCGACTTGACCGCGTCGACGGGTGTGGCGGGGGCGGACGCGCCGGTCTCGGCCGGTGCGGGAGCGTCGGGCGGCGCGACAGGAAGCGCGGCGGCGTGATGGATCACGGCGGGCGCAGGCGCGGTGACGGTCGCGGCGGTGCGCGCGACGCGGATGCGCACGCCCTCGTCCTCCACCTCGATCTCGGTCAGGCTGGTCTTGTCCAACAGCTCGGCGAGCTGACGGATCAGCTCCATGTCCAGGGTGCGGTCTGCCATGCGCGGGTCCTGTCAGAAGCGCGCGGCGGCTTCAAGCGCGAGCAGGTAGGACAGGGCGCCGAACCCCGCGATCGTGCCGCGCGCCGCCTGGCCGACCAGGCTGACGTGGCGGAAGGGCTCGCGCGCATGCGGGTTGGAGAGGTGGACCTCGATCACCGGCGTCGCCACCGCCTTGATCGCGTCGTGCAGCGCGACCGAGGTGTGGGTGAAGCCGCCCGCGTTGAGCAGCACCGCCCGGGCGGCGCGCGCCTGCGCCTCGTGCAGCCAGTCGACCAGGTGACCCTCATGGTTCGACTGCCGCATGTCGATCGTGAGCCCCAACGACCGCGCGCGATCGTCGAGCCGCCCGGCGATGTCGTCCAGCGTGTCGGAGCCGTAGATCTCCGGCTCGCGCGTCCCGAGCAGGTTGAGGTTGGGGCCGTTCAGGACGAAGACGGTGTCGGGCATTCGGGTCTCGCAATTTACGTCGGGCCACTTATAGAGGCGGTGCAGCCATGGCCACCTATCCTGACAATCCCGGGTTTTCGCTCGATATTCGCGAACATATTGCTCGCATCGACAAGTCTCAGGCCGAGCTGAGCAGGATACAAGGCGAGCTCAACAGGTGGCAGCTCGAAGAAATGAAGATGCGGGCCGAAACTGCGAAGATCGAGCGTGACACCCGGCTTGCACCGTGGTCAATGATCCTCATGGTGCTGGGCGCGGCTTCGGCGTTCTTCGCAGCCGGCGCCGCCTTCATGAAGCTCGCCGCTGGCTGAGGCCGGGCTCGCCATGTCCCACACCGACGGCACCGTCTCCATCACCGTCAACGGCGAGCACCGGCGGGTCGCCGCCGGGCTGACGCTGGCGCAGCTCGCGACCGAGATGGGGCTGGTGCCCGAAAAGGTGGCCGTCGAGCGCAATCTGGAGGTGGTGCCGCGCTCGACACTGGCGCAGGTGTGCGTGGAGGACGGCGACGACCTGGAGATCGTCCATTTCGTCGGCGGCGGCGACCACGCGGGCGCCATCGATACCGACGGCTGGACGGTGGCGGGGCGGACCTTTCGCTCGCGGCTGATCGTGGGCACGGGCAAGTACAAGGATTTCGCGCAGAACGCCGCCGCGCTGGAGGCGTCGGGGGCGGAGATCGTGACGGTGGCGGTGCGTCGGGTGAACGTCAGCGACCCCAAGGCGCCGATGCTGACCGACTTCATCGATCCCCGGCGCTTCACCTACCTGCCCAACACCGCGGGCTGCTTCACCGCCGACGAGGCGGTCCGCACGCTCAGGCTGGCGCGCGAGGCGGGGGGGTGGAACCTCGTCAAGCTGGAGGTGCTTGGCGAGGCGCGCACGCTCTACCCCGACATGCGCGAGACGCTGAAGGCGACCGAGACGCTGGTGCGCGAGGGCTTCGAGCCGATGGTCTATTGCGTCGACGATCCGATCGCCGCCAAGCAGCTGGAGGAGGCGGGCGCGGTGGCGATCATGCCCCTGGGCGCGCCGATCGGCTCGGGCCTGGGCATCCAGAATCAGGTGACGATCCGGCTGATCGTCGAGGGCGCGGGCGTGCCGGTGCTGGTCGACGCCGGTGTCGGCACTGCGAGCGACGCGGCGGTGGCGATGGAGCTGGGCTGCGACGGCGTGCTGATGAACACCGCCATCGCCGAGGCGAAGGACCCGGTGATGATGGCGGCCGCGATGCGCGCGGCGATCGAGGCGGGGCGGCTCGCCTATCGCGCCGGGCGCATGGGCCGGCGGCGCTACGCCGATCCGTCGAGCCCGCTCGCCGGCCTGATCTGAGCGGAACCTCCCCCGGGCCCGAGCGATTATAATCTGTGTCATCCGCGGCCCAGGGGTCGCGAGCACAGGAGACAGATCATGGGCGAGCTCACCGACAAGATCAAAGGCAACGTCAACGAAGCGATCGGCAAGGCGAAGCAGGCGGTCGCCGGCGACCCGAGCGATCCCGCGCGCACGCACGAGGACGACAAGCTCGAGGCGGAAGGCGCCGGCCAGGAGCTGAAGGGCAAGGGCCAGCAGGTCCTCGGCAAGGTCAAGGGCGCGCTCGGCGACGACGTCTGAGCATAGTGCCGGCTGCGCCAGCATCCCGGCGAGCCCTGATCCCTTTGACGGGATGAGGCAATCGGGAGGGCGGCGTCAGCTCGAACGATCGAGGTTCGTCACGGCGGGGCCGTTCCGGGAGACCGGGGCGGCCCTTGCTTTTGGGGGCTCGAATAGACCGTCTTGGGCAGGGAACGCTGCGTCGCGAGCATGAGCCCGCCGTCGATATCGGCGCGGCACCCGCCATTGGCGAAGGACGCAGCAAAGGAGGCTCGGAACCAGGTTCCGAGCCCCCAATGCGTCACCCGTCCGGGTGGTCGATCAATCCCGATCGTTGGTCAGGAATGCCGGGGCGAACTCCGGTGCGGGGCCATCCTCGCGGGTGCCCTCGGCACGCGGGGGCCGCGGACCGCGGTCGCCGCCCTCGCGGCGCGGGCCGCGCTCGCCGTCGCGGCGTGGACCACGGTCCCCGCCGTCGCGACGCGGGCCGCGATCGCCGCCCCGATCTCCGCCCCGATCTCCTCTGGGACCACGATCGCCACGGTCACCGCCGCTCCGCTCACGCGGCTCGCGCGCCGGGCGGCTGTCCTCGAGCTCGGCGCCGGTCTCCTGATCGACGACGCGCATCGACAGGCGGACCTTGCCGCGCGGATCGATCTCCAGGACCTTGACCTTCACCGCCTGGCCTTCCGACACCACGTCGGTCGGCTTCTCGACCCGCTCGTTCTTCATCTCGGAGACGTGGACGAGCCCGTCCTTGCCGCCCATGAAGTTCACGAACGCGCCGAAATCGACGATGTTGACGACCTTGCCGTCATAGACCTTGCCGACCTCGGCCTCCTCGACGAGACCCTTGATCCACTTGATCGCGGCCTCGATCTGCGCCGGGTCGGACGACGACACCTTGATGACGCCCTCGTCGTCGATGTCGACCTTGGCGCCGGTGGTGGCGACGATCTCGCGGATCACCTTGCCGC